>JALZJP010000244.1 GCA_030859715.1 Chloroflexota bacterium | reverse complement strand
CTGGCCCGCGGCATGGCCGGCGGCGGCCTGGCCCAATTTGGCGAATCGGATGATCCGCTGTTCGCGAACTTCGCGCTCTTCGCCTCCTCGATGCAGATGCCCGATGGCGCCACCCTCTATCTCGGTCAGATCCACTGGGCCGAGGCCGGGACCGGTCTGGTCCTGACCAGCGAATGGATCAACCAGTGCATCCCGATCGCGGGCCGCACCGATGGCGCCGAGGTCCGCGGCAAGATCACACCGGACGGCGAGACCCGTTACCCCTTCCTCGCCTACATCTTCGATGCCGGCACCCCTGGCAGCGGCATGGACCGGGTCGACCTGGCGGTGAACACGCCGGAGGCCCAAGCCTTCTTCCCCGACGACCCGATCGTGGACGACTTCGTCTACCTCGCCGCCGGCCCGCTGATCGCCGGCGACTTCCAGTGGATCATCCGCGACATCGAGCTGGACGTGTGACCGCATCTGGTCACCGACTACGTACGGAATGAGCGGCGCGGCGCCACGAACGCGGCGTTCGGGACCTGCCCAGACTCGAAAGGCGCCCGCCGCGGGTAACAAGATAGTGACCTTCAGACCCAATGCTCGCGCGATCCCGGATTCCCCACCTTGACAGAGTGCGAGACGCGGCCTAGAGTTCAAACAACAACATGAGTGTTGTATTGGAGCGGCGGTGGAGTTCAGAATCACATTTTACCGAACCATGAGCGGCGAGACGCCCATGTTGGAGTTCCTTGATTCACTGAAGCCGACGAACGCCGCACTTCTCGGGCTTGTCCTGATGGGCTTCGAAAGGCTCAAAGATCGCCAGAACCATGGCCGCCCACTCACCGCTCCGATCGCGGGGTCGTCGGGTATTCTTGAACTCCGGGTCGGGGGTGCGGACATTGCTCGGGTATTCTTCTTCTTTCGTCCAGACCGCGAGATAGTATGCACCCATGGCTATGTCAAGAAGACACAAAAGCTCGACCGCCGCGAAGTCGACCGAGCCGAACGGTGCAAGACAGATTGGGAGCAACGATACTCCTAGTCGCCGTGAAGGGAACGCGTATGGCGCTCAATACTATGCGAGCAGAACCTCATGTCTCGTCGGCTGACGATCTCGATGACATCGAGGCGTACATTGCGACGCTCGATGAGAATGAGCGGTCAGAGCTTGCTGCCGCCGGAGCCGCAATCGACATCGCGATCTTGCTGTATCGCAGCCGCGAACATCGCGGCTTGAGTCAGACTGAAGCCGCCAAACTTGCCGGTCTTCATCAGCAGACCGTGAGCCGACTCGAGCGCCCCGACGTACAGCCCCGCCTTGATACGATCCAGGCGTACTTAGGGGCGCTCGGATATTCGCTGGAGCTCAACGTGATCGATCTTGAAACGGGACGAAGCACTGCCAAGGTTGTTCTCCCACCGAGGTTGCCACAGAACCGCCGAGTGGATAAGCGACCGTGCGGAAGCCGGTGAGCTTGCGTTGTCACCTGTACCTTGGGTATAGTTCAAGGTATGGGTGACACAGTTCGACCAACACCAGATCATCAATGCCTCTTCTCCATCGCGTCCGAGCAGCATGGATATTTTACCGCCGCCCAAGCACGAAGCCGCGGCATCAACTGGGATCTCCTCAGCGATGGCACCAAACGCGGCCGCTACCAGCGGCTCCGACGGGGTCTCTACCGGTTCCGCGACTATCCGTCATCGCCCCACGAGGAGGTTGTGGCGGCCTGGATGGCATTGGGACGAGAGGTAGCGGTCGTCTCGCATGAGAGTGCGCTCGATCGCCTAGGACTTAGCGATGTCATTCCGAGCTCGATCCATCTCACCGTCCCCAGGTCAAAACGACATCTGCCGGTCCTGCCCGGGGTCACGGTCCACACCACGACTCGTCCGTTCCAATCCGGCGACATTGTCGTGCGAGATGGAGTCCGGTTGACCTCCCCAACTCGCACGCTCGTTGACACCGCACAGGCGGGCACCGCGCCTGAACAGGTCGAGCTGGCTATTCAGCACGCGATTGCCCGCGGCCTGACCACCGGACCAATCCTTGAACAGGCCGCGAGCTCGCGCGGTCGGCGAGTCCGCGACCTGGTACGATCGGGACTGACCTTGGCCATGGCGTGAGGTATCTCACGGCTACCGGATTTCTTAATCCAATCCTCGGTGAGACGGTCGCCAGCGCGGCTCGTTGGGATCATGTCACGATGACGTGGCAGTCTCCACCATGAACGCGGTGGCCGCATCGACCGCCCGCTCGACGGAAAGCCCCTGGCCGACGAGCCAGGCGGCCTCGAAGGCGGCGTCACCGAGGGCGGCGCGGACCTCATCGGAGTTGGTGTGATTCGGTTCGGCCGCGTCGTCGAGGTTGGCCCGGCCGCGGAATTGCTCGGCCGCCGCCAGCAGGCGCGCCGCGACGACGGGATGGCCGCGCCGGAGGGCGATGGTCGCGATCCCGGTCAGGGTGGTGGTAAGGCCGAGCCAATCCGCGATCACCTGGTAGAGGACCAGGGCTTCGGCGTAGCGGGCTCCCGCCGGCCCATCGTCGCCGTGCCGCAGATCGAGCCCGGCCAGGCTTTCGAGCGCGACCGCGCTCGTCAGCCGGTCCCCAATCTCCTGACCCAAACGAAGGGTGTCCTGGTACAGCGTGGTGGCGCGCTCCACATCACCCTGATGCCGCGCCACTTCGGCCTGGTTGTTGAGCACTTGGGCGATGCCCTTCTTGTCGCCCACCGACTGTCGCAGCCGCAACGCCTCATCCAGCAACAGCCCGGCCGCCGCGTACGATTCCCCGCTGAACGCGATCACACTCAGGTTATTCAGCGCATCCGCGATCTCCGTCACATCCCCGATCTGACGGACAAGGTCCAGGCTGGACTGATACGAAACCGCCGCCTGGTCCAGATTGCCGCGATAATAGGCAACGTTCCCCAGATCGGTCAGCGCTTTGGCCTCGCTCATCGCGTCGCCCAGCTCCCGCGCAATGGCGATGTTTTCGTTCAGCAGCGTGTCGGCCCGCTCGTAATCGCCTTGATTCATCGCCACCACGCCGAGGTTGTTGAGGGACGAGGCAATGGCCCGTGAGTCGCCTGCATCGCGCGCGAGGGCGAGCGCTTCGGCGTGAAGCCGTGCGGCGTGCTCACTCTCCCCCTGGCTTTCCGCCAGCACCCCGGCCCCATTCAAGACCGCGATCCGATCGGCCGCCGAAACGTTTGCGGCGGGGAGCTGGATAAGGCGTTCGAGCCGGGCCCGCCCTTCGCTGAAGTGACCGCGCAGCAACCAGAACCGCCACAAGGCGCCGCCGAGCGTGGTGGCGGCCGCGGCGTCGTGCGCTCCCAGCCAGTCGAGGGCGGCGCGCAGGTTGGCGTGGTCCCGTTCCAACCGGTTGAGCGATTCGACCTGGGCCGGCCCCTCGAGCCCGGGCGCCGCCTCAACCGCCCGTGCCAGGTAATGCCGGGCGTGCCAGCCGGCAACCATCGGCGCTTCTTCGCCGAGCGCCAGTTGTTCCGCCGCGTAATCGCGAATGGTCTCGAACATCGCGATCCTGGTCTCGTCGTCGGCTCCGTGGTCCAACCGGACCAGGCTCTTGTCGACCAGCATTTCAAGGATCCCGAAATCGAGCGGCTCGGTGCCGGCGGCCAACCCGTCCAGGCTCAGGATCGCTTCCGCGCTCTCGCTGGCGGCGCCGCCGGCGAAGATCGCGAGACGGGCAAACAGGCGCTGCTCCTCGGGCGTAAGTAGGTCGTAGCTCCAGGCCACGGCGTTGCGCATCGTCCGCTGCCGGCTGGGCAGGTCGCGGGCGCCGCCGGCCAGCAGGTCGAGCCGCCGGTCCAGCCGGCCCAGCAACGCGCTTGGCGACAGCATCCGGATCCGGGCGGCGGCCAGCTCGATCGCCAGCGGCAGGCCATCCAGTCGCCGGCAAATCTCGGCGATCGCCGGCGCGTTCTCGGCCGTCAGCTCGAAGCTGGGCTTGGTGGCGCTCGCCCGATCGAGGAAAAGCCGCACCGCCGCCGACTCGCCGACCCGCTCGACCAGCCGAGACTCGCCCGCCCCGGCGCCGAGCGGGACCAGCTCCGGCAACGGCAGCGGCGGCACCGGCAGTTCGCGCTCCCCGCGCAGGTTGAGCCGCTCGCGGCTGGTTGCCAGCACCGTCAGCCGCGGGCAGGCCGCCAGCAGCTCGGCCACGATCGGCGTCGCGGCCATCACTTGCTCGAAATTGTCGAGCACCATGAGCAGATCGAGCGGCTGGAGCCGCTCGATCAAGGCTTCCCGCGTGCGCCCCTCGCCGGGGTCCACCACCTCGAGCCGGGCGGCGATCGCCGGCAGCACGAGGGCGCTGTCGGTCAGGTCAGCCAGGGGGACAAAGACGACACCGTCCGCGAACTCGGGGACCAGGACGGACGCCAGGTGCAGCGCCAGGCGCGTCTTCCCGGCCCCGCCCGGCCCCGTCAGGGTCACCAACCGGGCGCCGTCGCGCCGTGGCGAGCCCGATGCGTCGAATCCCAGCCACTCCCGGACCGCCGCCACTTCCTGATCGCGGCCGATCAAGGGCGTGGGCGGCACCGGCAGGCCGCGGAGCTGAGAATCGAGCGTCTTCGGCGGCGGGAAATCGAGCGGGAGATCGGATGCGACGAGCTGGAAGATCCGTTCGGTCTCGATCAGGTCCCGCAACCGGTGCTGGCCGAGGTCGCGCAACGAGATGCCGGCAAGTGGTTGCTCCCGGACCAGCTCGGCAACCCGGCCGGAGATGAGGACCTGGCCGCCATAGGCGGCGCCGAGGAGCCGGGCCACCCGGTTGACGCTGGGGCCGAAGTAGTCGTTGTCCCGCCGCTCGGCCTCCCCGGTATGGATCGCGATCCGGACGCGCAAGCCGCCGATCTCGACCCAGGACTCGGCCGCCAGCGTCCGCTGGGCGGCAACCGCCGCCCGCATCGCCGCCTCGGCCGTGGCAAAGACGGCGCAAAAGGCGTCCCCCACCGTCTTGAAGACTGTCCCGCCATGGTCCTGAATGGCCGCCCGCAGGAGGGCGTCGTGACGCGCCAGCGCCAGCGCCATCGCCCGCGGGTGGTGCTCCCAGCGCCGTGTGCTCCCCTCGATATCGGAGAAGAGCAACGTGATCGTCTCGGCCTCCCGCTCAGACATCAGGCTCGCTCATCCTCACCGGGCAGGACGTTCAGCAGGGCACGCGCCTCCGCCACCACCTCGCCCGCTTGCCATGATCGCCGGTCTGCCGGCTGGCTGAACCCCGGTTCCACACGTTTGCTCCCGCGAGCGTTCCGGTTTTTTGCTACGATCAGCATACGATTGTGGTCCAACATCTTCGAGCCATGCCAGTCAGAGCGGGAGACCACGATGAGACATCCGGCGCCCACGCGGCACCCCTGGGCAACATTGCTGGCGGTTCTGCTGGCGGTCCTGCCGGCCGTAGCCGCGCCGGCGCCGGCCGCGGCCCGGCAAGCGAGCGAAACGGCGGCGGCGGAGATCGGCGCCCCGCCGATCCTCGAGCAAGCCTGGAGCTTCGTTGGCCGGACGGCGGCCACGGGCGACCAGATGACGGTCGCCGGCCGCCTGATCGCCGTCAGCGGTCTTCCTCCCAATCTCCTGATCGTGGGCGGCGACGAGGAAGCGGCGCGCGGTAGTCGCTTCACCTTCGTCGCGGAGGTCACGAGCCCCGCCACGTCGAGTCGCGGCAACATCGTGACCACGACCGGCGATGGGCTGCTGACCATCTATCTGCACGACGAACAGGCGTACGATGCGAATGACCTGGAATCACTCCGCGCCGGCATCGTCGTCGCCGAGCTCGAGGTCACGTTCCAGGGCACGGCCCAAGACCCGGCGCCCGAACAGGGCGTTGTCGCCGGCAGGATGACCCTAACCCAAACCGAATCCTTCACCTTTCTCCTCGACGACGAGCGCTACCGGTTTGGCCACGCCGGGCTGGAACTGGCACTCAGCTACGTCGGCGGTGTCGCGGCTGGCGACGACGACGCCGGAGCGACGACGAGTGTCTTCGGCGCGGCCGCGGTCGGCCGGCGAGCCGCCAACCCGGTCGATACGGGCGAGGCGAGCGCCGCCGTCCTGAGCGAGTGTGACCTGCTTCTGGCCTGGGTCGAACCGACGAGCGACCGCTTGGCGCGGGCGAACGAGATCCGGTCAACCATCGTGAATCAGGCGGAAGTCAGTGTCGACGACCTGAACCAGGCAGCCTCCGGCATCGCCGCCGTCGTCGAAGAACAACGAAGCCAAGTCGCCCCGGAGTCGGCCAGCGGCGTCGAGCGGCTCGCCCGCGCCGCGCTCAGCACCGACGCTCGTGGGCTCGCGCTCCTGGAATCGGCGGTCGAGGCGGGAGACGAGCCGGCCGCGGCGGCGGCACGAGCGATCTTGGCGGATGGCGCAGCCCTCACCAGTCGTGCCCTCCTCACCCTGGAGGAGCTGACGCCAACCTGCGATCCCGCCTCATAAGTCAGTGACGGAGCAACGCGCCATGCCCTACTCGGATGGTCTCGACAATCGACGGCAGCGCGTGGCGCGTCTCCCGCGCCAGGTCTTCGCGCTGATCGTCATCTTCGCCCTCATCGTTGTCACGACGACCGCGGGGGGGGCGGTCGCCTGGCAAGACGTCGATAGCCGGATCCAGGTGATCGCCCGCGGCGTGGCCGAGGTCCCGGCCGGGGACGTGGTGTGGCGAACGGTCCGGGCCCAGGCTGAGCAAGCGGCCGACGAGCCATACAGTGTACGTCCACTTGGGTTTGTCATCGCCGCCAATGGCCCGTTGCTGCTAGCCGATGATTCGCTGCGGCAGTTGATCCGGCTCTTTCCCGGCGAAGCGGCCTTTGTCGCGCCCGGTGTCATTCAGCAACGCTCCAGCCTCAGCGACGCCCCCGTCACCTACCTCGCGGTCGAGCTGGTACCAGCGGCGGAGGCGGCCAATGCTACTGGCGCGACCGTGCTCCAGCCCGGTCAGCCGTTCCCCTCGCCTGGCGGGTTCCGCGACTTCGACCTCGTGACCGGCTCCTTGACCAGTGCCGACGCCTATACCGTTCCCGACACCGGCCAGAAGAACATCATCCTCGTCACGGATGGCGCCGTGGCGGTCGGCCGCGACGGCAGCGCGGCAACCACCTTGATCGCCGGCGAGTCGGCCACCTTCAGTGGTGAGCTTCAAGTAGCCGGCACCGAAGCGGACAGCCGCGGCGTCTTTGTCGTCGCCATCATCGGGGACGAGGTGACGCCACCGGCGCCGCCGGCCGGTGAGCCAGTCGTGACCAGCGAAACAGTCGAAACGCCGTCCACCCCGGAAGCACCTGTCGCCGCGGCCGGCGGCACCGGCTCGATTACCGTTCAGGCCTGGCTTTGCCCGCCGGGGATGACCGAGGAGACGCTGATCCCGGACCAGTGCGAGCCGACGGCGAGCGAATTCGAGGCCACGCTGGCCGGGGGGGACCTGCCGGCGCCGCTGGTCTTGGCCGACGCCACCGCGGAAGACGGCACCTATCGTTGGAGCGACCTGGCGTTCGGTGACTACCGGTTAGCGGAAGTGGTTCTGCCGGAAGCCTACGAGACCTATATCCTACGAGGCGCCCGGGCCACCGGCGACGCGAGCACCGGATACACGATCACGCTGTCGGCGGAAACCCCGGACCTCGAGATCCAGTTGTTCAATTTCGTCCCGCGGTAGGATCACCGCGGGCTGAATAAGGGCGGCTGGTGTCCTGATACGGAGCTATGCTGTCCTCAGGCGCCGTTGACGGTCGCCAGTCGATGCGTTGCAACATTCCAAAGCGAAGAGGACACCATGAGGCATGAGGATAGCGTCGGTTATGTCAACACGTTCATCGCGGTCGCGGATGACTGTCTGGTGACAAGCGGCGTCATTCCGACCACCCGCGGCCACAAGCAAACGGTGGCGATGCTCCAGTACGATCTCCTGGCCGGCAAACCGCACCAGCTCACCCAGGGCGACGTGCTGTTCACCACCTGGCTGAAGCAGCGCGAGCTGGCGGGCGATGATGTGGGAGACGACCTGGACGCCCTCCGCCAGAACTTCTTTTCCGTGCCGAAGGCATGCCTGCGAGCCTCGCCACTACCGAAGACCCACGGCTGGGGCCTGCGCTTCGATGACCAGGGCCGGGTCGCCCTCTGTGCCATGGATACGCCCGCCTACCAAGACGCGGTGACGGGGCGGCTCCCCGGCATCACCGTGGTGAAGGCCATGCGCTCGCGCCGGGCATAGCCGCGGCTGACTATCGCCGGGGTTGCCGACGCGAACATCGTTCGCGCCGCGCCGGGCGCTAACGACACCTGGCTGCCTCAGGGAAGCCCCGTGAACAGGGGCTATACGAGGTGCAAATGCTCAGATATTGGCTCGAAGCAATGCAAATCAGCTTCCTTTAGGATGCTTTCACGGGGTCAGCCGGATGGCTTTAACGCTTGGTGTGAATTGAAGCGGAAGGACTCGGGAGGCTAGGCTGGGGGTGTTGTACCCGCCTCGCGGCTGAGGAGCCCCGCCATGCGTGATCCCGAGACCTTCCTGGTGGAGTTGTACCTGGTCGTTGATGAGTTCTGCAAGGAGGCGGCAGCGCCCGCCACGCGGCCCGGTCCGGCGCCGTCGCTGTGGCCGAGCGAGGTCCTGACCTTGGCCATCGTCGGGCAATGGGCGCGCTTCCGCAGCGAGCGCGACTTCTACCGCTAGGCTGAGCAACGGTTGCGCCCGTACTTTCCGCGGCTGCCAAGCCGGCCGCAGTTCAACCGCTTGGTCCGCGCCCAGCAGGCGGCGCTCACCGCCTTCGCCCTCTGGCTGGCGGCCCGGCTGGACGCGGCGGCCGCCCTCTATGAGGTGCTGGACGGGACGGCGGTGCCGACCCGCAATGCCAAACGGCGGGGGCGGGGCTGGCTGGCCGGCCCGACCGACATTGGCAAATGCCTGCGCCGGGGCTGGATCCACGGCTTGCGGCTGCTGGTCTGCACCGCGGCCGACGGCATCGTCACCGGCTGGGGGGTGGGTCCGGCGAGCACGAATGATCGGGCCTTGGCCGAGACGCTGTTCGCGGCGCGGACCGTGCCCCAGCCCCGGCTGCCCAGTGTCGGCACCCCCGCCCGCAGCGTCTACGTCGCCGATGCCGGTTTCGCCGGGCAGGAGTGCGAAGCGCACTGGGGGGCGACCTACCAGGCCCAGCTCGTGGCCCCGCCCCTGGCGCGGGCGGCGCCGACCTGGACGGCCCGCGACCAGCGCTGGCTGGCGGGCCGGCGGCAGGTGGTCGAGCGCGTGATTGCCCGCCTTCAGCAGCCGTTCCGCCTCGACGCCGAGCGGCCCCACCGCCTTGACGGCTTCCTGGCCCGGCTGGCGGCGAAAATGGGCTTGCACAATGTCTGTCTCTGGCTCAACCGGCAGCATGGTCACCCTGACCTGGCTCTCGCCCATCTGTTTGGCTGGTAGCCGTGCCCGACAATTCACACCAAGCGTTTTAGCTTCCGGTGGCGCCGCAACGGCGATCGCGCCTCAGATGCCTCGAATCGAGATCAGGCTCGCTCAAACCGCTGACGCCCCGCCCTGAATCCCCTCAAGTGTTCCCGAGTTGACAGGCTCAGGGTGCCGGCCTTGGCGGTCACGGCGGGTGTCCCCTGCTGTAATGGAGCCAGGCCTAGATGGGCCCCTGATCCCGAACCGGTCGGGACATTGCACGAGATCAATTGGAGCCGTGCTCCATAGGGGAGAACACCAATGACGACGACCGCCACCGCCAAGTCCCGCCTCCTGACCGCCCTCCGCCTCGTGCCGGCCGCCCTCCTGCTGGCCGGCGTCCTCCACGGCACGCCGTCGGTGGGCGCCACCGGTTGCCACACCCCGGCCAGCCAAATTCTGGTCAACGGCGGCACCTCCCGCAACACGACCACCCTCACCGCCACCGCCAATGGCGGCCAGGCGCTCAGCAACGCCAAGGGCGGCGACGACAACCTGGCGATCGGTCTCCTCGGCCAGGCCAACGCCGGCACCGGCGGCACCGCCGATGCCAAGGCCAACGGCGGCACGATCACGCTGGGCGACATCACCTCCGGCAACAACACCGGCAACGTGCTCCAGGTCGGCACGCCCAAGCTCGTCTGCGGCACGTCGTCGCGGCTGGTGGTCAACGGCGGCACCGCCCGCACCGAGACCACCGTCACCCTGAGCGCCAAGGGCGGCACCGCGACCGCGAACGCGAACGGCGGCGATGACAACCTGGCGGTCGGCCTCCTGGGCACTGCGGCGGCCGGCACCGGCGGCAGCGCGAAGTCGCAAGCCAACGGCGGCAGCATCGCGGTCGGCGACATCACCTCCGGCGGCAACACCGGCAACGTGATCGCGGTCGGCGGCGGCAGCGGCTCGCTCGATGTCACCGGCGGCACCAGTAGCAACGAGACGAACATTGATCTGAACGCCAATGGCGGCACCGCGACCGCGAACGCCAACGGCGGCGACGACAACACGGCGGTCGGCATCGGCGGCAACGCGGCGGCCGGCAACGGCGGCAACGCCAGCTCGGAAGCCAATGGCGGCACGATTGAGGTTGGCGACATCAACTCCGGCGGCAACGTTGGCAACGTGATCGCGGTCGGCTCGGGCAGCGGCGGCGGCCAGATCGAGGGCGGCACCTCCAGCAACGAAACCACCATTGACCTCAGCGCCAATGGCGGCACGGCGGAGGCGAACGCCACTGGCGGCGACGACAACACGGCGGGCGCCTTGGGCGGCACGGCCGAAGCGGGCAATGGCGGCACCGCCAGCTCGGAAGCGAACGGCGGCAGCATCGAGATCGGCGAGGTCAACTCCGGCAACAACACCGGCAACGTGATCGAGGTCGGCAACTAACCAGCTCACCACCGATCAGGGATGCCCGGTCCCGACACCAACCAAGAGCCGGCGGGGAACCATCCCCGCCGGCTCGTTCGCGTGTTTAGGCCGTGGCTGCCGGCGCCGGGGCAGTGACCCCTTGACGGGCCGCGAAGTCACGGTAGTCGATGGCGGGGAACGGGTTGTCGCGGCCGGCGATGTCGTCCAGCAGCTCACGCTCGTCGGAGCTGAGCTCGGAATTGCGCTCCGCGAGGTCGGCCAGCCGGTTGAACCGCTCGGTGTGCGTGATGAAGCGCTCGGACGCGTACTCCTTGGCCTGGCCGGTGGTGACGAGGAAGGGCCAGTCACTACTCTGGAGCAACAGCAGCTCGCGGGCGGTCTGGTTGAGCAGGGCGAGCTGGTCGCCGGCGGCGTTCGGGAACGCGGCCACCAGTTCCTCCATTCGCCGCTCGGCGGCATGGATCGGCTCCCACACCCACTCGGTATCAACATTAAGCCAGGTGAAATGGCCGCCGCCGGCGCCCCAGCTCGATTCCGGCAGCGCCATCACCTGAGTCGGCGCGTGCTCCTCGACGAAACGGCTGGCGGTTGTCAGTTCGACGGTCTCGCTGGCGGCGAGCCCGCGGAGCACCCCCTTCAGCCAGGCGACCCCTTCAAACCACCAGTGGCCGAACAGCTCGGTGTCGTAGGCGGAGGAGATGACGCCGACCCGGCCGCTCTCCTGGTGATACTCGCCAAGGTGTTGTTCGATCAGGTGAACGTAGTGGTTGGCGTGGTCGCGGACGCGCTCCGCGGCGCGGGCTGGATCGTAGAGGGGCTTTTGGCCGAGATCGACGCCGGGGCCGCCGATGCGCCAGTATTGCATCCCCGATTCACTGTCTTTGCGGTGAAACTCACGATACCAGGCATCACCGGGATAGCCGAACTCGCCTGACCACACTTGCTGGCCGGTCCGGTTGTTGCGGCCCAGGACCGCGACCCGGCCCGGCTCATCCCCGACCCAATAGGCCTGGTAGGTCGTCCCCGGCTCCAATTGCTCGCCATGTTCGGGTGAAGTGACGGCATACCGGCGCGGGACCAAACCGTAGAGTCCGACCGCGTCACCAGCCGCCTTGCCGACCGGACGCCCGCCCTCGACGGTGTGGGTCTCACTAAAGAAGACGAGCAGCCCTTCCTCGGCCAGAAAGGTCTCTAAACCAGGCCGGTGGACGGTCCGTCCCCGCTCCTCCTCCACGATCGCCGGCCGGTAGGCGCACTCCGGGAGCCAAATCGCTTTCGGGTCGCGGCCAAAATGACGCCGGTAGGATTGGACGCCGGTATGCACCTGGCCGTGGATGGAGGAGTCGCGGGCCAGCAACGGCAGGTAGCCATGGGTGGCGGCGCTGGTCGAAACTTCGATGGCGCCGGCATCTTGGAGGCGCCGCAAGACGCCAATCAGATCCTTCTGAAACCGATCCTGGAACGAGGCGAGGATCCGGGCGTACCAATGGTGAAAATAGAGCGCCAGATCGCGCATCTGTTGATCGCCGGACCGCTCGAAGCGCTCGACATCGGCCGCCGCCCAGGCCGACCGCTCGGCGGCATAGGCAACGAAGTGGTCGATGATGGTGGGATCGGCGAGCTGCTCCGTCAGGATCGGTGTCATGCCGACCGTGAGGGCGATGGGCACCCCTTCTTCTTGAAGGTCGGTCAGGGCATCGAGCAGCGGGACGTACGTTTCCGCGATGGCCTCGTGGATCCACTCCTCGCCGTGGGGCCACATCCCCGCTTGCCGGGCGTAGGGAATGTGACTGTGGAGAACAAATGTAAAGGCTCCGGTTGCGCTCATGAGACCCCCTTGTGAACGAGCTGGCAGATTGAGAAACTCCGTGATGACCGCGTCATGTCGGGCACCGGCGCCGCTGGTCCGCGGCGCAACGTACCGCAATGGTTACTTTAGCGGGTGTTTCGGGTTCGGCGCGGTGTAGTCGTACGGGTCATAGCCCCGCGCTTCCGTTGCTTCGTCGCACCGGCCGTAGGTCCAGGTGAGCTCGGCCAGGGCGGAGGCCAAGCCCGGATGCAGCATATGGGGCAAAAAGCGCCAGCCCCAGTTGCCGGTTGGCTGGCCGGGGGTGTTCATCCGAGCGTCGTCGCCCAGGCGCATCACGTCTTGCAGCGGGACAATCGCCATCCCCGCGGTCGAGGCCAAGGCCAGCCGGATCAGGTCCCAGGCGATGTCGCTGCCATCGGTTCCCAGGTATCTCTGCACGCTTTGCCGATCATCATCCGAAATCGAGGCGAACCAGCCGATAGTCGTCTGGTTATCGTGGGTGGCCGGGTAGACGACACAGTGATGATCGAACGTGTGCGGTAGATACATACTGGCGGGCCCGCTATCGAAGGCAAATTGGAGCACCTTCATCCCCGGTAAGCCCAGCTCGTCGCGAAGGGCGGTCACGTCAGCGGTGATGAGCCCGAGGTCTTCGACCAGGAAGGGAAGCGCGCCGAGGGCGGTCCGCATCGCGTCGAAAATGGCCGCGCCCGGTCCCCGTTCCCACTGGCCGCCGGCGGCGGTCGCCGACCCGGCGGGAACGCTCCAGGCGGCGGCGAAGGCGCGAAAATGATCGATCCGGATCATGTCGACCAGCGACAGGCTGGCCCGAACTCGATCGATCCACCAGCGATAGCCGGTCTTGGCCAGCGCCGGCCAGTCGTAGAGCGGGTTCCCCCAGAGTTGGCCCTGGCGCGAAAAGTAGTCGGGGGGGACGCCGGTCATCGCGGTCGGTTGGCCGTTGGCATCGAGCTGAAACAGCTCGGGGTGGGCCCAGACATCGGCGCTGTCGTAGGCGACGAAGATCGGGATGTCGCCGATGATTTGCACGTCCCCTTCGTTGGCGTAGCGTCGCAGCTCCGTCCATTGGCGGCGGAATTGGAACTGCACGAACTTGACGAAGTTTATCTCCGTGTGCAGCCCGGTCGATGCGTCGGCCAGGGCGTCGGGTTTCCGCAGCGCGAGATCGCGCTCCCAGTCGATCCAGGCCGCGCCCTGGTGGGATGCCTTGAGCGCCGAGAAGAGCGCGTAGTCGTCGAGCCAACCGGCGTGCTCCGCAGCGAACGCCGTCAGCCGCGAGCGTTGCTCGCTGGCGGCGCCAACCCGGAACCGGTCATAGGCTCGTCGGAGGAGCGGCAGCTTGTAGGCTTCGACCCGGCCAAAGTCGACGTCGTGCTCGGAGAAATCGGGCGCGTTGGCGAGATCCGACTGATCGAGCAGACCGTCGCCGACCAGCCAGGGGAGGGAGATCAGGAGTGGGTTGCCGGCGAAGGCCGAGGGTGAAGCGTAGGGCGAGTTGCCGGGGCCGATCGGGCCAAGCGGCAGGATCTGCCAGAGTCGCTGGTTGGCGGAGGTCAGCCAATCGACGAAGCGGAACGCCGCGTCGCCGAGGTCGCCGATCCCATGTGGCCCGGGGAAGGATGTCGGATGAACCAAAACTCCACTTGCCCGGCGCAAGCTCATGCGGAATGCCTCCAGAACGGTCTATCGTGATTGGTGTCGCGAATCTGGCCGTGATGCAAACGGGCGCGGCAACTCAGACCTTTGTCAGCGATACCGCATGGACTAGGCCAGGCCCCGCCGTGGCAGGACGAGCCAACCCGAGTTCGGGGAAGCTCGCGCGATCGCCAAGTCCGGCGCTCAGTGGCAGTGGTTGAGCCACGGACAGCGAACAGCCACCGCATCGGCGCGGTGGCTGTTGGCACAAAACCACATCTCGCGGGCCGCGATGGCCGCTCGTTGGCGATCACGCGGGCCGCTATTCCGCCGTGGCGACCACCGGCGCGGCTTCGAGCGCGTCTTCGACCGCGTCGTTTTCCGAGTCGTCCAGGCTTTCCCGCGGCGCGCGGTCGGCGACGCGGGCCGCGATCCGGCGTTGTCGTTTGGACTGCCCGGCATCGTTCGAGGCGGCGGCCTCCATGCGCTTCATGAACCGCTCAACCTGGCCCGCCGAGTCGACGATGCGCTGCTCACCGGTGTAGAAGGGATGGCAGACGTTGCACAAGTCCGTGCGCATGCTGTCTCTGGTCGATCGCGTGGTGAACGTATTGCCGCAGGCGCAGACGACCGTGGCTTCTCGATAATTGGGATGAATACCCGGCTTCATTGTTCTATTTCTCTCCGCGATTAGGGGTCACCGTGCAATCGGGTATTCCCATCGCTCTACGCAACAAAACAGGCGCTTAGTCGGCGCCGCTGGCGGCGGCCATGGCCGGCGTCGTCAAGAGCTCGCGGGCGCCGCCGATCGGGTAGACCTCGGGCGGGTAGACGCTGATCCGCTTCTTCTGCCGGCTGACCGCCTCGAACCGGACCACGCCGTCGATCTTGGCGTAGATCGTGTGATCCTTGCCGATGCCGACATTGTTGCCGACCCAGAACTTCGTACCTCGCTGGCGGACGACAATGGTGCCACACCGGACGTATTGGCCGTCGCCGCGCTTCAGCCCGAGCCGCTTCGATTCGCTGTCTCGCCCGTTTCGGGTGCTGCCGCCACCCTTCTTATGCGCCATCGTGACGCTCCTTTCTTGATCGCTCGACGAGAGCTAGGCGTTGATCGCGGTGATCGCCAGCCGCGTCAATGATTGCCTGTGGCCAGTGCGGCGTCGATATCGCTTCTTCGGCTTGTATTTGAAGATCACGAGCTTCTCGCCGCGATACTGCTCCTGGACCGTGGCCACGACGGAGGCGCCATCAACCGTCGGCGTCCCGATCCGTGGGGCGCCATTGCCGCCGACGAGCAGCACCCGATCAAAGGTCACATCGGAACCGGCCTCGTGGTCGAGCTTCTCCACCGAGACGGTGTCGCCGACGCTGACCCGGTACTGCTTGCCGCCGGTCTCGATGATGGCATACGGGGCGGCCAGTTGCATCGTCGGTATTCGCTGGCGCCTGACGGCCCGTGGCTTCTCATCGGTCGTGGCCGCTACCGGGGCGTCACTCGGGGTTGGCGCCGCGGCGGGTGTCGTTTCCTGGGGATCGGTCATCGGTTGTCTCGTCTCATTGAATATGTGCGCGCCTGACCCGAACCCGGGCCCACGTGCCGCCCAACACGAAGGCGGGTGCTCGACGCACCCGCGACGTGACATTCTACCATAGATCGCCTGGCCGCATCCCGGCTCAGCCACCGCCGCGCCGGTGATCGTTGAGTACGATAGCGATGTCCGGCAGCGAGCCGGCCAGGGCGGCGACCGCTGTCGCGTCATGCCCGGCGGCGAGGGCGGGGAGGGCAACCTCGGTCAGGAGATCGGGCACCCAGGTCCGGAGGAGGACCGCCGGCGCGGTGGCCCGGAGCCGGACCGGACAGGACGCCGCCGCGATCACCGTTTCACCGCTGGCGACCGCGACATTACCAACGTCCGAGCCAGCCTCCACCGCACCGCGCAGCACCGTCAGCGTCCGTGGGCTGCCGGCTGCCGTGGTGGACATCTTCTCGCCGCCCGCGAGGGCGATGCGTTCGACCGCGAAGAATCGACAGGCGGCCAGGAGGTGTCGCCGGCCGCTGGCGCTCCTGAGCCCAAGCGGCGCGATCGGGCCGGGGCGGGAGGCGGGATCGCACACGGCCAGCCCGTCGTCGAGGTGAAGGGCGCGGGGGCCGCCGTCGATCCCGAGCCGGTCCCAGTCGTGCAACCGGTAGGTGATCTCCGACGGTTGCTGCGCCTCGAAGACGAGACAACCGGCGCCCAAGGCGTGAACCGTGCCGGCGGGGATCAGGATCGATTCGCCCGCCCGCGCCGGAATCCACCGCAGGCGCTCGCTCACGCCCGTGCCGGTCCGGCAGGCGACGGCGAAATCGGTGGCGGAAATTTCCGGCAAGAGCCCGAGCGCGATCGTCGAGCCGGCATCGCTCGCGAGGACGTGATAGGTCTCCGTCTTGCCCAGGCGGACGTCTGACGCCGCCGCGTGGTCGCCGGGGTGGACCTGGATCGAGAGGTCTTCGCTGGCGTCAATGAGCTTAATCAGGAGGGGGAACAGCGCCTTGCCGCCGGTCGCGGCCAGGCCGCGCGCACCGATGATCCGTTCTGGATCGCGATCGACCAGCGCTTGGAGCGAGATGCCGTCGAGGTCACCGCCGCTCACACGGGCGTCGCCGGCGGTGATGACCGCCTCGCCGATCGGGCCGGCGCCGGGGAGGATGAAGCCGAAGCGTTCGAGCCGGCGCCCGCCCCACGGTTTTGGATCGAAGCGGGGCGTCAGCTTCAGCGGCAAAGCGAGCGGGTCAGTCATTGCGCTCCAGGGCAACCAGTGGCAGAAGCTCCAACCTTGGCGGCCGCGATGAGCCATGGCTCATCGCGCGGGATGTGTACCACGTTCTAGCGGGGAGGGCTGGCGATCCGAATTTCGGGCGTATTGACGCCCAATCTCGCGGTATCGCTTGAGCCGCTCGGCGACCAGGCGATCGCTCGGGGTTCGCGTCAGGCTAGCCAGCTCGCGGATCAGCGCCGCTTTGAGGAGCGTGGCGGCGGTGTCCGGATCGGCGCTGGGACCGGCGACCGGCTCGGGCACGATGACGTCGACCACCTTGAGCGCGTGCAGATGACGGGCGGTGAGCTTCAGTTTCGATGACAGCTCTTCGGCCCGCGAGGCGTCCCGGAAGAGGATGGCGGCGGCGGCTTCAGGCGCGATCACCGAATAGATGGCGCCGCTCTGCATCAGGACCCGATCGGCGATGGCGAGCGCGAGGGCGCCGCCGCTGCCCCCTTCGCCAATGACCGCGGCCACGATCGGGATCGGCAAGTTGGACATCGCGGCCATGGTGGTCGCCAGCTCACTGGCAAGACCACGTTCCTCCGCCTCGATCCCCGGATAGGCGCCGGGCGTATCGATCAGGCTTAGGAGCGGCAAGTTGAGCCGGGCCGCCAGGGCCATCAGGCGGCGGGCTTTGCGATACCCCTCGGGGAAGGCGCGACCGCCATGGTGGTCGGTCGGGTCGCTGGTGTGACCACGTTCTTGGGCGATGACCGCCACCGCCCGGCCGGCCAGCAGACCGATTCCGATGATCATCGCCGGGTCATCGCCGGATTGGCGATCGCCGCGAAGCTCGACAAAGCTGTCGAGCATGCGATCGAGATAGCTCAGACTAGTCGGCCGGGCCGGATCACGGGCGGCCCGCACTGTTTCCCAGGCATCGACCTCCGGGGTCGAGGTCCGGGGCTTCGCCGGCGGCTGGCCCTGGCGATAGCCGGCGCGGGGCGCGGCAAACACATCCAAGAGGGTGCTCAGGTAGCCCCGGAGCTGGCGGCGATCGACGATGGCGTCGATCATCCCGTGTTGGAGCAGGAACTCGGCGGTGTGGGTGCCGGGCGGCAGTTTGTGCCCCATCACCTGCTCGGCGACGCGCGGACCGGCAAAGCCAATTAGGGATTCCGGCTCCGCGATGATGACATCACCCAGATTGGCGAACGAGGCGAAGACACCGCCGGTGGTGGGATTGGTCAAGATCGAGACGTAGGGAACGCCGGCGGCGCGGAGTTGAATGACCGCCGCCGTGGTCTTGGCCATCTGGAGCAGTGAGAGGATCCCTTCCTGCATCCGGGCGCCGCCGCTGGCGGCGACAATCAGCAGCGGCCGGCGGTCGCGCCGGGCGCGGTCGCAGGCACGGGCGATCTTTTCCCCGACCACCACCCCCATCGAGCCGCCCATGAAAGAGAAGTCGAGTACCGCCAGCACGATCGGGTGACCGGCCAGGGTCGCCGTCCCGGTCACGATGGCATCAATCTCGCCAGTCCGTTTGTGCTGCTCGCCGAGGCGATCGCGGTAGGGGATGTCATCGGCGAAGAGGAGCGGGTCGGTCGAGCTGAGCCGGGCGTCCATCTCCTGGAAAGAACCGGTGTCCGTGAGCTGGTTGATGGTTTGGCGGGCGCTCCGCCGGTCGTGAAACCCGCACTGGTCACAGACCTGGAAGCGGGCATAGCGGGGAGTGCCGATGAAGACGGTGTGACATCGTGGACAGGAGGCGGGGATCCGGGCGGGCGGTGTGGCCGTCCCCGGGCCGGCCTTGTCGACGGTGGCGGCGTCCCGAAACCAAAACATCCGTCCCTCTGCCTCCCCGAGCCGATTGTCTTGGACGAAAGACAGTGGACCTGTCGCGTCACGGTCTCCTACTCAGTGTACGAAGAAGCGGATTGAAACAGATGTACCGTTGGCCGATCGTGATCGCCGGCACCGGCGCACGGTACAATTGGGATCGCTCCGGCCCCCGAGCGATCCGATCCGGGCAAGCGAAAGGACGCGGCATGGCACAACCGGCTCAGCCGGACGGCGAGATGCGGGTTGAGCTGCTCAAGCGGCTCGCTGAGCAAGCGATGAGCGACGCCGAGTTTCGGGCCAAGGCGAGCGCCGATCTCGACGCCGCGCTGGCGGAGTACGGCTATGCGCTGAACCTCCGTGAGCATGCCCTCGTCGTGCGCTTTCGGAAGTCGCTGGCGGACGCGGGGGTCGATCTCGACCTGGTGAATGAGATTCCGGAGGAGCAGTTGACGCGGTTTCTCCAATCGCGGACCTAAGGCGGCGTTGCCGCGGGAAGGGATCTGGTCAATGCCGTTGGCTCGTTTTCGCACCGCCGCCGATCAACCGGCTAGACTGGGGCTGATCGACAGTGACCGCGTGCTGGATGTCGGGGCCGCCGGCGGCCCGGCGTCGCTCGGCGAGGCGTTGCGGCTGCCCTTGTCGGAGCTGCGGTCTCGGCTTGCCGCGGCGCGGCGATCGGCGGGCACCGGGCCGGCGTTGAGCGAGGTCGACCTGGCGGCGCCAATCGACGAGCAGGAGGTTTGGGCCGCCGGCGTGACCTATGTCCGGTCGCGGGATGCCCGAATGGAGGAATCGAGCCAGAAGGACGTCTACGACCTTGTCTACGACGCGGCGCGGCCGGAGCTCTTTCTCAAGGCGACGCCGAATCGGGTTTCCGGCCCTGGAGAGCCGGTGGCAATCCGCGGCGACTCGACCTGGGATGTGCCCGAGCCCGAGCTGGTCCTGGTGCTCAACAGCGTTGGCGAAACGGTGGGCTACACGATCGGCAACGATGTCTCGTCGCGGTCCATCGAGGGCGCCAACCCGCTCTACCTGCCGCAGGCCAAGATGTACGCGAAATGCGCCGCGCTGGGACCCTGGATCGGGCTGGCCTGGGAGGTTGCCAATCCTCGTGCCCTGTCAATCAGGCTCACCATCCGGCGGGATGGGGCGGATCGCTTTAGCGGCGACACCTCGACCGATCAGATTCACCGGACGTTTGAAGATTTGGTCCGGTATCTGTGGTCGCATAACGAGTTCCCGTCCGGCGTCTTCCTGATGACCGGCACCGGGATCATCCCGCCCTCGGAGTTCACGTTGGAAGACGGCGACGAGGTTGAGATCACGATTGACGGCCTCGGCTCGTTGCGCAATCCCGTGGTCCGGCTTGGCGGCGCCTAATCTATGACGACAACCCCGGCCGAGCGGGCGGTGATCGAGATGACGGGCGTTCAGATCTGGACGCCTGAAAAGTTCGTCATCCTCGACGACATTTGTTGGACAGTGCGTGCCGGCGAGCACTGGGCGCTGCTGGGGCCGAACGGCTCCGGCAAAAGCACGCTGCTCTCCCTGGCGGCGGCAACCCGGCACCCGAGCGCGGGCACGGTCGCCGTGCTTGGCGGCCGCCTCGGTCGCGTCGATCTTCGGCAGCTCCGGCGCCGGATCGGCGTGGTCGATCCGAATACCCGCGTGCTCGACTGGCTGACCGTGGAAGACTTCGTGCTGACCGGGGCGAGCGCGAGCATCTGGCCGCTGTGGGATGAGTATGGCCCACCCGAGCGCGAGCGAATGAGGGAGTTGCTGACGCTGGTCGGGGCGGCGGCGATCGCCGAGCGGCCGATTATCACATCCTCGCAAGGAGAGCGGCAGCGGGTTCGGATTGCTCGCGCCCTGATGCGCGACCCCGACTTGCTGCTGCTGGACGAACCGGCGGTCGGGCTCGATTTCCCCGCCCGCGAGGCGCTTCTCGACGCCCTCCAGGCGTTGGCGGCCGCCAAGCCGGATCTGAGCACCGTGCTGGTAACGCATTACCTCGAAGAGTTGCCCCGATCGACCACGCACTTGCTGCTATTGCGGGAAGGGCGGGTGGTCGTGGCGGGGCCGATTGACGACTCCCTCTCGAGCGGCGCGGTCTCCGCGTGCTTCGGGTTGGATGTGCGGATCGGGCGCGATCATGGTCGGTGGTGGGCTCGCTCGTCACCGCACTGGGAGCTCGGGTGAGCGACCGGCGCGGTGTGGACCAGGGACCCCCCGGCCATCCTACCCGGCGGGGCCGAGGCAATTCTTGGTCTCGCCGCCCGGTGGGCAGTAGCAGGGGCCCGAGCAGCACGCGGAGTCGTTGACGCGGGGCGTCCCTTCCTCCAGGCAGCACGTGCCGCCGGCGCATGCTCCCGCGCGGCAATGAGCGGTGACCTTGCATGTTTGTCCCAGATATTGCAGCGACAGCGGCCCTGCTTGCACCGTTTACTACAGCAATCCTTACTCTTGTCGCATGGCTTCATGCTCGCCTTGCTAGCGGCGGCCGCGTCCTCCTGGCCGAGCAGGGCCGCCACCGCGCCCCCACCCAGGCAGCGGAGGGCGTGGCGCCGGGGAATCTTCATTGCCAACGACCGGGCGATCGGGTCAATGTGTCGAGTGTTCATCGTGGTGCCTCCTTGTCGTCGCGCCGCCGGTCGGCGATCTCCATTGACACGATCGGAGGCACGCATTCGCCAGGCATTCGCCGGCAACCAATCCCAGCGAGGGCGCGGGCGCCTCTCCGGAATTGACGCGGAGTCGCCTATGGGTGGATGGGCAATTGCCTGCATTCGAGGCTGTCGAAGCGATCGCAGAAAACCGGCCCGACCGCTCCGGCGCAGCACTTGGAAAACTGGGCGCCGCCCGGGTTCGCGCATTGCTCGCCCAACTTGCGGCAGCAGCGGCCGTCCTGACACGCCGACGCTTGCTTTCCCAGGCTCCGGCAGCAGTCGCTATCCTTGTCGCACGGATCGTTGTGCGACACGCAGCAGGTCACGCTCTCCCCGGCGATCTCGAGTATGCAGACTCCCGAACAACACTCGGACCCGCCCAGGCCCGCGCACGCTGCCCCGTGCTTCAGGCAACGGCAGGTACGCTTCTTATTCCCCCGGCACTTCTTGCCGCAGCAGTCCTTGTTCTTGTCGCATTTCTTACCCGGGGGCTTGCAGGCGACCGCCGCCTCGCCGATGCCGAGCCGGGCTAAGCCGGCGCCCAATACGCCCCCGCCTAGTCCGCGGAGCGCCTGACGCCGGGGAACCCGCGTCGCCAACCCACGGGCGATCTCATCAACGTGTTGCGAATTCATCGTCGAACCTCCTTCTCGTCGCGCCGCCGCTGGGCAGCGATCGTCAACGGCAGGCTAGGAGGTGAGCATTAGCCGCGCATTAGCCCGATCACGGAGCCATCCGTGTCTCGCCATGCGGCTACACGGGGCCGTGACACAATGCACTGTCACTCAATGCGCGCTAGCGATAATTCGCGATCTGCTCGTCCACGAACGCTCGATCACGTCCGAAAAACCAGCGCCATGCGCCCCGCTCGTCCATCACAAGACGCACCACGTCGCGAATCGGCGGCCCTTCGGCAAAGTCCTGCACATACGTTACCTCTGCCGTGTCCGGGTAGATTGTTCCCGTCACCAGCCAGGTCCAGTCAACAAAGCGAACCTTGACGGCCCGGGCGGCCCCTGGGCCGCGCGGGGCAAAGGCGTCGGCATACCAGCCAGCCACGGCCGCCGGCGGCACGATTGCCTGGGCGTCCGGGTGCATGCGATCGTAGAGCAGGTCGTAGCCGGCACCGGCCTCGATTCGCGCCAGCTCCTCGACGGTGGCGAGCGCGGCCTCGGGATCGAGCCGCCAGCCGGGGCTCCGGATCGGCGTCGTGGCGCCAGGCGCCTGACAGCGGCCATCGAGGCAGGAGATCTCGACAACGACCGAGGCCACGCAGTCCTCGTCGGTGAAACAGATCTCGCCGGGGAACCGGGTCGGAAACGGGGGATCGGCGCAGACGGAGCAGACATCGCCGGTCGGCGCGCAACGCCGGTCGCCACAGCAGTCCGCATCATTGGAGCAACAGCCTTGACTGACGCAACAGGTCAAGGCGCCATCGGCGGGAATGCCATTGTCGGCACAGACGATCATCGCCATGCCGGTGCGACCACAGTCGCTCGCTTCCGTACAGATGCCGCCGAGGATCACCCCGCTGGTTTGGGCCGCTCCCGGCGACGTGCTCAGCCGGACGAAGAGGGCGGCGGCAATGACCCGGATCGACGTCAGGACGTGCCGCCGGCTGACATCGCTGGCGACGCGTCGAGCCATGGCATCGAAGTGGTTGTTGTCCACGACCGCCAACCTCCGTTGCGAGCTATGCTGAGAAGCGTTGCCCAGTCTGATCGCCGCCCTGGCCGGGCGCTGGACGAGAGGTCCAGCGCCCGCATTCGAACCGGTCCCTGGTTGCCTGAACCAGACTAGCTGACGGTCAGGGTCAGCTCCATGCCTTGCGAGCGGTGGCCGCCCTCGCCGACCGGGCAAAAGATCGTGTAGGTACCCGGCGTCAGATCGACGGTCAGCTGGCCGGACGTCTGGCGCTCCAGGTTCGCGTCGAGCCGTTCCGAGATGCCGTTGCCCTCGATCACGAAGTTGTGCGGCGGGCCGTTGCCGACATTAGTGACGTTGAACTGCGTCGGCCCGGCCGGCAGGTCGCTCGGCATGTTGATGGCGAACTCGGACAACCGGACGCCGACGACGTTGACGTCGCCCTCGGCTCCGGCCGCGTCGTCGGCGCCGCCGCTCTCGTCCGCCGCGGTGGTATCGGCCGGCGCGTCATCGCCAATGCCGCCGCCAGGGAGCACTTTGGCGATCATCGCGGAGATCAACGTACCGCCGTTGCCGGCGGGAACGAGGTAGGCGATGCCGGTGTAGCCAGAGCCATCCTGCTCCTTCAAGCCGACAATCAGGGCGCCGTCGGCATCGAGAGCGCCGCCAATATCGCCACAGGCGAGATAGATCTCGATTTGATCGGCCGAGAGATGGATCTTGAGCGAGTGGTCCTCGGCCAGCATCTCATCAAGGGTCAGCGGGATGGTGCTGAAGGCCGCCTCGGCCAGGACCGCGGCGCCGCTGCCAGACTGCGCTCCGCTCGGAACGGTCAAGAACGTTAGGGGTTGAATGACGGCGCCAAGATCGGCGCAACCGCCCTCATGAATATGGGATGGACGCGCTGGCGAGCCGGTTTGGGCCAAGCCGGGGGCGCCGCTGGCGAAGAGGGCGCCGGCAAGGAGCAGGGCGGCGAGCAGCGATGGCAAGCCGGCCCGGGAATGCTTCATCATGTCTCTCCTTCGTTCGCGCGGTGATGACGACGGCCACGGGAAGCGTTGGAGAAGGACGGACGACGGGGACGGTTACGCGCTCCCGTCGTCCTGGCGCCGAGCCTGGCCGCTACTGGACGATGATCGTCCCGTTCATGTTGGGATGGAACTCGCAGAAGTAGGCAATCTCGCCGGCCTCGGTGAACGTCTGGCTGAAGCTCGCGCCCGGCGCGATCGTGCCGGATTGGAGCTGGTCACGGTTCTGGCCGGTGGCGGTGTGCGGTACGCCGTCCTGGTTCGTCCAGGTGACGGTGTCGCCCACGGCGATCTCGATCGGATCGGGGTTGAAGGCGAAGTTCTGGATATCGACCGTGATCTCTTGACCAGCGGGGGCTGCTGCCGTATCAGTGTCGTCGGCCTCGTCCGCGGCATCGTCGGTGTCGTCAGTGGCCGCATCGTCGGTGTCGTCAGTGGCTGCATCGTCGGTGTCGTCAGTGGCTGCATCGTCATCCGCAGCGTCGTCGGCCGCATCGTCGTCAGCCGCATCGTCGGTTGCGGCGGCTTCGCCGATCGGCTCGATCAGGTAGACGGTCACGTTGGTGCCGCCCTCGGCTTCTTCGAGGATGGCAACGCCGGTGTGGCCGGAGGCGTTGAGCTGGCCAAGCCCGATCACCAATTGGCCGCCCCGCACCGGGCCGCCGATATCGCCACAGGCGATGTATTCCTGGATGTTGTCGGCGCTCTCATGGATGTTGATCGCGTGCTCGTCGGCCAGGATGTCGTCGAGCGACAACTCGACCTCGGTCTCGCTGAATTTGACCGGAATCGCCGCGTCGGACCCCGAGAGCTGAGCCGCCTCGGCAAACGACACATTGTCGAGCGGAGCCACGATATCGCCCAGCTCCGCGCAGGTGCCTTGGTGAATATGCGCCGGATGACTGGGGTCTCCCTGGGCCGATACCCGGACGGAGACCGCCAGGACCGCGAGTATCATCAGGATCGCCACCGGCAATCCCAGGGCTGACCATCGCCGTGAGTATGACATCGTCTTTTGTCTCCTCGTTGCATGTGCTCACCGCGTTGCCACCCGGCCACGCCTCGCGACGCCCGATTCGTTGATCCTTGCCGCGCCGCCACGACCGCGCCGGCCGCTGTTGCCGGACGTTTGAGCCGGCCCTGAGGCCGTGGCACACCCGAGGCTGGTGACCGTTGATCCACGATTCGTGCTGACCGCTACACCTCATCTTAGCATGAGGACTCCATACCAGAAATCCCAGGTTTCTGCCATTTTCCCAACGTGAACCGTTACCCCTGATTGTCCGAGCTTGAAGGCCGCTGACATTTACGCCACTCCGCACCAGGCGAGGGTGACGGCGACAAAGGTCTTGGCGGCCTTGATCAGATCCGCCACCGGGAGATGCTCATTCGTGCCGTGGATGCCCCAACTGGGATCACCGACGCCATAGACGAGGCTGGGTTGGCCAAGCGGGAACCAAAAATTCGCGTCGCAGACGAAGGGCGAGGTCTCGCGGGCCGGAACCTCGCCGGTGACCGCCTCGTGAGCGGCCATGATGGTCAGCACCGCCGGGTCATCGAACGCCATGTTGACGGGCTCTTTTACCCAGGGCGCGGCGGACCCGGCGTCAAGCGGCAGGTCGAGGACGGGCGGGTGCTCACGCAACCAGGCATCCCCCGCGGTCACCCGGTCGATTGTGGCCCGAATCTCGGTCATCACCGCATCGGCGGTGAGATCGGGATAAAAGAGGAGGGAGCCGGTGGCTTCGCAGGAGTCCGGGATCGAGGTGAGCGAGGTGCCGGCCTGGATTGTATTGATATTGATGAACATGCCGCCGGCGGGCACGTTCGGGTTCGTCCGCCAGAGTAGCCACTGGCGCTCCAGCTCCAGGATCGCCAGTTGGTACTTGAGCATGTTGTCGATGGCGCTGACCCCTGGTCGCTCGACGCCGTGGGGCAGGGCCTGGGCGACGAGGTGCCGGTTGCAGATGTGGGTCGATTTTCCCGGCACGGTGAGCCGGAAGTACAGCTCGCCCTTGATCGTCGGGTAGACGGCGAAGTTCGACGGTTCCGGGAATATCGCCAGGTCGGAGCGATACCCATGCTCCAGGATCGTGTTGCAGCCGATGTCACGGCGCCCCGATTCTTCGCCGCTGGCCTGGGCCAACAGCAGATCGCCCCGGAGTGTTATCCCGGCGTCGTGGATGATGCGGGCGGCCATCACGTAGGCGGCGATCGCGCCTTTCATATCGGAGGCGCCGCGGCCCCACAGCTTGCCGTCGCGGACTTCGCCGGAGAAGGGACCGGCGCCGCTCCACTGCGCCGCCTGCTCCGGGGTCACCGGCACCACATCGGTGTGGGCGGCCCAGGTCAGGGAGCGGCCGCCGCCCGCGCCGCCGCGAACGGCGACGACATTGGGCCGGTTTGGCGCCGCTTCCCAGCTCTCGACCGCGGTGAAGGCGCCCGATTCCTCCAATTGGCGATGGAGCCAGGTTTGGGCCGGCCGCTCGGCCTCGGGGTTTGGCTCGAGATCAGGGTTGATCGACCGTTGTTGGATGAACGCGCTGGCGAACTCGACAATCTCGCCGGCGCGAGCGTCGATCATGGCCAGGACTCGTTGCAGCGCCGGATCGGTACCCGCGAACACGTTACTCCCCCTCGTCACTTCGGTGACCGCGTTAGCGCCATCTTCGCAAGCCGTGTCAAGATGGGCAGGATACGATCGGACGCCGGGCAGTGGTGAGGCGACGCGATGGACGAGCAATCAGGGGACGCGGCCGAGACTGGCAGGTTGACCCACTTCGATGCCTCCGGCCGGGCCCGGATGGTGGACGTGGGCGACAAGGCGGCGACCCGCCGGGTGGCGGTGGCCTCGGGCCGGATTGACATGTTGCCGGAGACGGTGGCGCTGATCCGCGAGGGTCGGGCGGACAAGGGCGACGTGCTGGCGGTGGCCCAGGTGGCGGCGATCATGGCCGCCAAGCGCACCCACGAATTGGTGCCGATGTGCCACCCCTTGCTGCTGACCCGGATTGAGGCACATTTCGAGCTGGATGCGGCCGGGGTGGCGATCGCCGCCCGGGTCGAGACCCGCGGTCAAACCGGGGTCGAGATGGAGGCTCTGACCGCCGTCAGCGTCGCCGCCCTCACGATTTACGACATGGTGAAGGCGGTCGATCGTGGGATGACGATCGGCCCGATCCAGCTCGACCAGAAGGAGGGTGGCCGGTCGGGACCGTGGAGTCGTGAGTCGTGAGGCGACGAGCGAACGTCGTTGGTCGTAAGCGCTGGGTTGGGCCGGTGCTGCTGTGCCCATGCACGACCTCCAACTCACGACTGACGACTTGCGACCCACGACTCCCGTACAATGCCGGGAGAGCGGATGGCGCCGCGGGTGCCGGGGTGTGGTCAGGTGCGAGCGGGGGAGGTAAGCGGGGGGATGGCGTTATCGTCGGGACGAGTGTCAGGCGGCTACAACGTCACGATTCCGGGCGCCGACCGGCTGGTTTGGTACTTCCTCCGGGTTTCCGGCGTCCTCCTTATCGTGCTGGCGGGCGGCCACCTCTTCATCACCCACTACCTCAACGTCCCGTCCGATACCACGTTTGAGTTCGTGGCGCCGCGCTGGGCGAATCCGGTCTGGCGAACCTTCGACTGGCTGCTCTTGATGGCGGCGCTCTGGCACGGCCTGCTGGGGTTGCGCTATTCGATCACCGATCTGATCCGGGCGCCGCAATGGCGCGTCTTCTCCCATGCCCTACTCTGGGTAGTGGGGTTCATCTTCACCGGCATCGGCACGATTACCATTTTCACCTTTGATGAGGAGCTGGCGGCGAGCAACACCGGCCCGCTCGCCGGCCAGATGTGGATCGCCGAAGCAATCGGCTACTCGCTGTACGCCTTCGCCGTCGTCACCTACGTCTCGGTCGTGGCCCTCGTGATCTGGGTCGGCCGATCCCTGCTCCGGGGCGGCCCCCCGATCTACAACGGTGACCCTGGACAATATGCTTGGGTGTTGCACCGGGCGACCGGGATCGGCATCCTCTTCTTCCTCCTCGTCCATATCATCGACATCATGCTGATCGGCTTCGGCCGCGATGTCTACAACGAATCGGTCGCCTTCTACGGGCGGACGGAGATCATTCCAATGGAGGTGGCGCTCGTCGGCGCCGTGATCTATCACGCGCTGAACGGGGTACGGATCATCCTGATCGACTTCACCGGCATCGGCTACAAGCGCGAGCGGTTGATGTTCTGGATCGTCCTCGTGCTAACCGTCGTCCTCACGGCCCCGAGCCTGTTCATCATCCTCGCCGCGCACAACGCCGCCGGCGGATAAGGCAACGCCCGCTCCCTACCCCGCCGCTTGCAGGTAGTTGATGAGGGTCCGGACCGCGACGCCGGAGGCGCCCTTGGGACCGGCCGGCCCTGATGTCGCGAGCAGGTTGCTCGGCGCGATGTCGAGATGGGCCCAGGGCAAACCCTCGCTGAAGCGGCGGAGGAAGAGGGCGGCGGTGATGGCGCCGCCGAGGCGGCCGCCGCTGTTCTTGAGGTCGGCGACATCGCCCTTGATCTGCTCGTTGAGGTCCGCGATCAACGGCATCCGCCAGAACCGCTCCCCGGATCGCTCGCTGGCGGCCAGGAGGTTCTCGGCCAGGGTGTCGTCGGAAGCGAAGAGCGCCGTCGTCCCCGGGCCGAGGGCGACCGCGGCGGCGCCGGTCAGGGTCGCCACGTCGATCAGCTCGGTGGCGCCGCGGCGAGCGGTATCGACCAACCCGTCGGCCAGCACCAGCCGGCCCTCGGCGTCGGTGGAGATGATCTCGATGGTGACGCCGTTCATCGCCGTGATCACGTCGCTGGGCCGGAAGGCGGTGCCCGAGATCATATTTTCGGCGGCACAGATGGTGGCCTCGACCGCGACCGGCACCGCGAGGTCACGCAATGCCGACATCGTGGCCAAGACCGCGGCGCCGCCGGTCATGTCCCCTTTCATCGACAGCATCCCCTCGTGGGTCTTGATCGAGTAGCCGCCGGTATCGAATGTGATGCACTTGCCGACGAGCCCGATCCGGCGATCGCCTGCCGGATCAGTTGGTTGATAGCGCAAGCGGATCAGCCGTGGCTCGTTGGTGCTGCCCATGCCGACCGCGAAGATCGCGTTGGCGCCGAGCGCGGCGAGCTCGGCCGGACCCAGGATCTCGATCTCGAGGCCGCCGGCAGCGGCGATCGCGAAAGCCTGATCGGCGACGGCGACGGGAGTCATCACGCTGGCCGGCTCATCCACCATCGTGCGCGACAGCGAGACCGCGCGGCCGATCGTCTCGGCCCGGCGAAGCGCCGCGTTCGCCGCCTCGGCGTCCTCCTCGGCGCCGGCAAAGGTCAGGCGAGCAATCGCGCGTGGCGCTTGCTCGGCCGGTCGGGCCGTCCCGTGGTAGCGGGTGAACTGGTAGAGGGCAAGCTGGGCCCCGATCGCGGCCGCCTCCAGGGCGGTGGCGGGATCGACGCTTGGGAGGGACGGCGGCGTCAATGCGGTGACGACGGCCGCGCCCGCCTCCCGCGCCGCGAGCGCGGCCGCGCCCCAGGCTTTTGTTACCGACTCCGGCGTTGCGCTAGCCGGGGCGCCGAGCCCGGCGAGGATGATCCGGCGGGCCGGCAAGCGGCCCAGGGTTGGGACGGTCAGCACCTTTGCCGCCTGACCGGTGAACCGGGCATCGGCGGCGAGCCGGCTCAGCTCGCCATCAAGCCGGCGGTCGAGCATGGCGAACGCATCGCCGGCGGCAGGTCCGTCATCGGTGGCGCTGACGGGAACGATAAGCGCATCAGCGACCATGTCCACCGGGTCGCCGGCCTGAAACGAGAGTTCCACGAGTGCTTCGCTCCTAACGCTGACTGGACGAGTCGTGAGATGACTATCGACGGTCACGATCGATGCGTCAATGGACGTGCCCATTGTTCGCCTACGCTCCGATACAATACGACTCACGACTCACGACTCACGACTCACACCGCGGTTTGGCCGCCATCGACGACGAAGAAGCCGGCGACGGCGTACGACGCCTCGTCCGAGGCCAGCCGGACCATCATTGCCGCCACTTCGTCCGGACTGCCGGGGCGGCGCGCGGGGATCGTGGCGCAGATCTCGGCGACGACCGTGGGGTCGGCAAAGACGGGGGCATTGATCGGCGTGTCGATAAAGCCGGGCACTACCACGTTGACCCGGATATTGTCGCGGGCATACTCGTTGGCCATCACCCGGGCCGGGCCGTGGCAACCCGCTTTGCTCGCGCTGTAGGCGTCCTCGCCGAGGGCTGGCGCCGGTGATGAGGGCTCGCTTGCCGTCCAGCCATCGTTTGCCGTCTCCTTCGATGCCGCTCAACCGCTGCCGGGCGCGTGCAATCCCGCGGGTGGCGGCGCCGGCGACCCGCCCGCCGCCAGGTAGGCGCGGAAGCGCTCGATGTACTCGGCGATGCCGTCCTCCAGATCGACATACCGCGGGGCATAGCCGAGCTGGGCGCGAGCTTGATCGATTGAGAGGGTGGCGCGGAACGGCAGCTCGGCCCGGTCCGACTCCGTCATCGCGTCCGCGATCTCGATGTCGGCGCCGGGGATCAGCTCGCGGACGATGCGGCCGACATCGCCGCCCGTGCGCAGCGGCCCGTCGGTTGCCCCGTAGAAGACCCGATCGGCGTCGTCGGGGCCGGCCAGCAGCGCCGCCACGAGCGCGGCGAGGTCGGCGACATGGATGTAGGAACGTGGCACCTGACCGCCGCTGGCCAGCCGCACTGGCCGCCCGAGCAGAGCCGGCTCGACGACGTTCTTGACGTAGTTCGGGGCGAACCAGCTCATGCCGAAGCCGTACAGGGCCGAGGGCCGGATGACCCGCGTGTCGAGCCCGAACGACTGATGGTAGGCGTAGGCGAACGCCTCGGCCGCGACCTTCGCCGCGCCATAGGCGCCCAATGGCCCCACCCGCGCCATGATCGTTGGGTGGTTGGCGTCCATCGGCTCGTAGAGTTTCTGGCCGTGGACCGCGATCGACGAAAAGAGGATCACCCGTCCCACATCGAGCAGGCGGGCCGCTTCCATGACGTTGACCGCGCCGCCGGTGTTGACCGTGAGGGCGATCATCGGGTTGCGGTTGAGGTGCCCGATGTCCATCACGTTGGCGGTGTGGACGATCGCCCCTGGGCGGTAGCGTTGCACGACCTCGAACAGGCGGGGCCAGGTCTCGATCCCGCCCCGTTCGAGCGGGATGCGCCCGGCGGCGTCGCCGATCACGAACCGGGCTTCGGGTCGGAAATCGCCGAGGTCGTAGATGACGACCTCGTAGCCGTCGTCAAGCAGCCGGCGGACGATGTAGGAGCCGGAGAACCCGGCACCGCCCGTGACCAGAACCGGCCCGCTCCGATCTCCCATGTCGCAACCTCCACTTGTTTCCGTGCCGGCACGGCAAGCCGATCAGCCGCCGACCGGTGGCGCGATCGCCCCGAACCCCCGGTTCGGGACGTCGGCCACGAGCTTCCGGAACGGCTCGTCGCTGAGCAACCGCCACTGGCTGCGCGTACCGCGCGGCACCAGATAGACGCGGGGAGCGGTCGCCGTCACCGTGCGCCGCTCGCTCAGGACGGGCGGCTCCCAATACGTGATTTCGGCCTCGCCTTGCAGCACGAAATGTATCGCATCGGTCCAGGTTATCCACTGGACATCATGTCCCTTGAACCAGTCGTCGGTGATGGTGACCATGACGCTGACCCCGAAGGAGAACGCGCAAGCCTACCTCGACCTGCTGACCCGCGTCATGAACGGTGAAGTGGCGCCAGATGCCGACATCAGCGAGTGGGCGTCCTGCTGTCGCCGAACCGAGAGGAGTCGGCATTCAATTCGGACGAGCAGTATGGCGTGCTTAGCACCTTCGAGCCGATTGAGGGCTCGTAGCAGCCGGTAACAGATTCGGCTGAATCGCGCGGGAACTCCAGCGTCGGGTCAGCGGCGCTGGAATGAATTCCGCGCTGAACACCGAAAAGTCCTTTCAGGACTGAGCACGATTCCGTCGCGATATCCAAGGCTGATTTTGGATAAACTCGGAATTCGTGTTGGCAAACGCGTAATTCGTCTTCAGTCCTGAAAGGACTTCGTGGTGCTCAGCGCGGACTTCCAGTCCAGCGGCCGCTGACTCGACCTGAGCGGTGGCTCTACCCGTACCGGCCTGAACCGCCAGCCGTAGCACGTTGTGCGGCGTTAGCTCGTCGCCGGCGAGGATGCCGGCGACCCGGCCCTGATGCAGGACCAGCATCCGGCCGGCTCGTGGCTCGGTTCGATCCAGATCACGATAGGGTGAGACTTCGCTTGACAATCCCTGGACTGGATCATAGTGTACGGTTGACTGGTTGATTATATGACAATTGATCCAGCCAGGTCGGGCCGTCGCGCTCGGCGGCGGCAAATGAGGTGACGCGAGTGACGATGTCGAGCGGCCTCAATTTGCTCGGCGTCCAATCGTTCTGGCAGACGGTCGCCCTCGGCACGGTCCTTGTGTTGGCGGTTGGGCTTGATGCCGCGTTGCGGCGGGGTCGCCGCCGCGGCCGGCCTCGCGCCGCGGTGGGCGCGTTCCCGCGGCGGGCGGACC
>JALZJP010000240.1 GCA_030859715.1 Chloroflexota bacterium | reverse complement strand
GTTTGGAATTGATGGCCCGGGCCATTTGGGGATACTCCAGGATTGGTTCGTGCTCCAAGGGCAGCAGTATCGCAAATGGTGGCTGAGTTGTCAGCGTTGGGGGCAGCGAACTCGTGAAAGAGATGAGATGCCGGGGTGGTGGTTCTCTACCTGGCATGCGAGGGGGAGAACGAGCAAATGCGAGCTCTCAAGACAGGGTAATGCAGGCCAGTGGTTTAATTCGGGCGGACGTGAGAGCTCCAGCATGGCAGATCGACACAGGGCAACGAGTGGCGGTCGGGTTGCCAACGCGACTCACCAACTACAAATTTTGGATGAAATTGCGCTGGCCCAGATCAGTTCTCCAGCGCTCGATGTCCTCGCGAGTGGCCCTTTCGTTGGCAGGGTCCGGGCTCTCGTCCCCTAGTAGTTTATTTTCAGCCAGCTGAGGCATTTGAACCTCCTGTGCTGGATCAGAGATGAAATCCAAGAGCGAGAAGCTGAGCCGAAGAATATTGACCATCGTCCTCGCCAAAGCGTACACATTTGCCAAATCTATTCCTAAGACCGCGGCTCGCCGAGATGCAAAACGTGCGGCTTCCAGCTCAATAAACATCTCTTGGTGCCGACCTCGTAGGTACGAACGAACGGAACGATAGTTCTGAATTTGAGTATTCAATTCATACATTACCGAGAGTTCAGGACTCGAAACGAGTCGGGCTTCGGCCGGAGAGTAGCTCAGGAACTCGCCAGACGCGATGGCATCGCGAAGCGCTGAGCTCTGGATGCGATCGTCGAGAGGGGCGCCGAGAACCAAGAAGATCTGAAGCCGTGCTGCTTGGCCATAATTCAACAAAATCGCCCCTCTCGCATTCTCTGTGGTAATACTCAATTCTGCTCTCAATGCTTCGATCCCGTGAAAACCACAATCAATATTCCCGCGGACCTTGGAGCAAAACGTCGCGATATTGGCGTAAAGCTCCTGCTGGAAATTCGCGAGGAGCGTTCGCCGTGGGAGTGATCCAAAGAGGCGCAGATTCGTCCGTAGCGCATCGACGAGCTCGGAAAACTGGCTGAAAGGGTAGGTCCACATATAGCCACTTGGGTCCTCGCCCTTGCGTTTGACTTCGGTCGTTCGCACCTCACTTACAAATTCGCACACGAACTCCGCATCGAACAGAGCCCGACTACTGGCAGCGGTGACGGTCTCAAGCCCAAGCGATGCCACTTTGGCGAGGGTCTCTCGCTCCTTGACGGCAGTCAAGACGTCTTGGCGAATGAAGACGATTGGCACGATCCAATCCTCTTCTGCCAACTTGACTGCCGTGCGGTACTCCTGCTGGGTTACGCTCACCCCATTTTGATACGGACTGCCCTTGTAGCTGCCGATGAGTAGGATGTAGTAGTCACAATCCTTGATGGCGTTGAAGCAGGAATCATACGTTCCTTCGTCCGGCTGCCTCGTGAAGTCGTGAAACTCACTCATCCGGACGTCGATCCCGAACGCCTGGAGCCAGTACTTGAGGGCAGAGCGTAGATCTTTGAAGTCATGAATTGTGGAGCTCACAAAGACACGCGGCTTGTTGGTGGCTAGTTCCAAGGCGGAATTCCCCAGTTAACGGACGACGACCAGCGGCCTCCGAGAATGATCCAGCCGGCGGCACGAGTATTACGGATCCAAATCAATCTATTGGTCGAATCTCGGCATGTCAATAGCGTCCTGCGCGCAATGGACGTGCGCTGTAGCAGTTCAGAAACTATGTCGCATAGTGAGCCGCCAGGTGATCTTTGCAATCCTGAGGAAGAGGTGGAGTTGGTTGCCGAGATCGCCTGCCGGCGGCAGCGGGTGGGTACACCGCGACAGCGGCTGGCCTCAACCAAGCAGCGACTGCGCGAGGTTTGCGGCCCGAAGCGGCGACCCCTGGTGCGCAAGCGGCGCAGCCTAAACCGACAGATCGCGGCCGAGCAGCGGTGCCTGAACATAGCGAAGACGGAACTGGTAACCTGCCAGAATGGGTAAGCCAACCACGTGGTGCGGCCAGCGCTACCAGGCTCCACCACACGCCACTCAGCAGGGCGTTTCCGGGATCGGCGCGGCCGGTATCGATTACGCCCCCGACCCCACCATGCGAGTTGGTCGGTGAGGGGACCGACACTGGCCGTCCCAATCGTGTAACGTCACCTACGCCGCGATCGCCGGGGCCGGCGGCTCGTCCGCGCCGGTGCCGCGGCAGCGACCGCACCGGATCGGCACGACGCCGCTAGCGACCATGCGGCTGACGACTCGGACCTGGCGGCTGCGGGTGCCGGCGCAACCGGGGCAGCGGAGCGGAGCGGGAGCGACCGGAGCCGGGCGCGCCGACTCCTCCTCTTCGACCTCGCCCGTACCCTCGCAGAGCCGGCAGTCGAAGCGGAAGGCGGCCCCGCTCTTGCCGATGACCGTTTCCCAACCCCGACCGGAGCAGTAGCCACAAGGGGCGAGCGCCGGAGCCGGGGGCTCCGGCTCCGGGTCCAACAATCCAACCGCCAGGTAGAAGGCGGCGCGGTGCTTACAGCAAGGGTCATTGTTCAAGCCGGCCAGGCAGTTGCAGCCGTGGGCCACGTCGCCGGTGACTTCCAACTCATAGGCGGCGCTAGCATCGCTGCCACTGGTGGCGATCCAGGCGCCGGAGCCGACCAGTTGCCGGACCTGAACGTTTTCGGCGATGGCCCGCTCGACCGCTTTCCGCCACCGGGCCGGAGTCGCTTGCCGTTGCTGCCGGGTGATCGTGGTTGCCATTGTCGTTGCTCCCTTCGCGTCTGACTCTCGATGCCGTCCGAGGTGTTCCCCAACTCCCCGGTATGGTTCTAGTGTATCATGTAATTGATACAGTGTCAACACATTGACACATAGTTGATACGAGACTATGATGATAGGAGAAAGGAGGGCACGGGCCTATGAAGCTCAGCGAGTTACGCACGCGGCGGCTGCTATCAGTCCGCAAACTGGCGACATCAGCCGGCGTGGCGCCGGCCACGATCTACCACATTGAGCACGGACGTACGTCACCGAGCTTCCGCGCGATCCGGGACATCAGCGCCGCGCTCGACGTGGACCCGCTCGACGTGGATGAGTTCGCGGCGGTGATTGAAGGCACTGGGGCGGGAAAAGCCGCCGCCTAGATGAGACCTAGGCGGCGACGGGGAACACCTCGCGCGGGCATCGAGTGTCGCGCGAAGTGGCATCAGTCTAACAGGGGGACGCCATGCAGGGCAGTATCCAGAAACGAACCGGCAAGCGAGGCGTTAGCTGGTACGCAAAGTACGACTACCTGGACCCGGCGAGCGGCAAGCGCATCCACAAGCGCATCAGCGCCAAGACCCGTCAGGAGTGCGCTCAGAAACTTCGGGCGGCAATTCAGGCCGTCGAAACCGGCCAAGTTAGCGCCGATGAGCGCCTGACCGTGCGCGCGTTCGTAGAACGCTGGCTATCGTCGATCGAGGGCTCAGTCCGGCCGGCAACACTTCGACGCTACGCCGATCTGATGCGGCTGCATGTGCTCCCCACGGTTGGCGGCGTGCAACTCCGGCGGCTGGCGCCACTCCACGTGCAAGAGCTGCACGCACTGTGGCGCGAAAAGGGATTGTCACCGACGAGTTGCTACCACGCGCACTACATCTTGCACCGAGTCCTGGTCCAGGCGGCCCGCTGGCGCTTGATTACTGGCAATCCGTGCGAGCTGGTGGACGCGCCGCGGCGGGGATCGCCGGAGATGAAAACGTGGGACGCCCGGCAGGCGGCCGTAGCGCTGGCCGCAGGCGACACAACGGACCTGGCGGCGCTCTGGCGGCTGGCGCTGCTCTGCGGCCTGCGCCGCGGCGAATTGCTCGGGCTCCGCTGGGACGACATCGACCTGGACCGGGGATCACTTGCGGTGCGCCGCACGCTCAGCCGGGGCAATGGCGGCACCTGGGAGCTTGGACAGACTAAGACGACCGCCGGCCGGCGTTCAGTTGCCTTGCCGGCGTCGTGCGTGGCGGCTCTGCGCGCGCACCGCGACCGCCAGGGCTTTGAGCGCCAGCGGCTCGGGGAGGTGTGGGAGGATCACGGCTTTGTCTTCACCAACGAGACGGGCGGGCCGTTGCACGTCAATAGCTTGGTGGTTCGCTACCGCCGGCTGATCGCGGCCGCCGGCGTGCCAACGATCCGCTTCCACGATCTGCGGCACACCTGCGCCACGCTCTTGCTGGCCGCCGGCATCCATCCCAAAGTCGTGCAAGAGCGGCTCGGACACTCCGACATCAGCATGACGCTCAACCGCTATTCGCATGTCATGCCGGGCATGCAGCAACAGGCGGCGGATGCCCTGGACGCGGCGATCGCTGCGGCATCGTAGGCCGTTCGCGGCAATTTCGCGGCAAAATCCTTCCTTGCCGCGCCAGAATCCGCATGAATAGGCCAGTTTTCAACCAGTGGTGCCGGGAGAGGGATTCGAACCCTCACGGGGTTGCCCCCGCCGCATTTTGAGTGCGGTGCGTCTGCCATTTCGCCACCCCGGCGGTGGAACACCCTAAGTTTAGCTGAACAATGCCCCATTCGTCCGCCCGCGGTCCGACTCGACGCTTACGATTTCGGCCGCCATGCACCGTTTACGAACCGGCGAACTCGCGATATGCTCGACCTTGGTCCCAGCACTGGGATGTGGACCGCGGACGGCCGCGCCAGCAAGCGCCGGCCCTTGAATCGGAAAGGAAGCGCGATGACGATTTCCAGCGGTACGGTTGGTCGCTCGCTGTGTCTCGGCGCGGTCCTCGCCTTCGCCGGCCTCGCCGCCCTCGTCCCTGGCGGCGTGGCGCAGACGCCGGTGGCGGAGGGTGGAGACGGTCCCCATCCGGCTCACATCCATACCGGCACCTGCGATGAGCTGGGCGATGTGGTCCTCCCCCTGACGGACGTGGCGCTGGCTGACGGCGAGCTCGCCGGCGCCGACTCGTTCCATCCGATCAAGTCCAGCCATTCCGTCGTCGACGCGCCGCTCGAGGAAATCATCGGCGGCGGTCATGCCATCAATGTCCACCTGAGCGCCGAGGAGATCGGCACCTACATCGCCTGCGGCGACATTGGCGGCGTCGCCTTCGATGACGAAGGCCGGATGGAGCTGACAATCGCCCTGGGCGAGCTCAATGACTCCGGCCACGTCGGGATCGCCTGGCTCGGCGCCGAGGGCGATCAGACCGAGGTCGCCGTCACGCTGATCGAGCCCGAAGATATGGAGTAGCCGCGCGCACGGCCGAACGCCACGGGGAAGGATCGGAGGCGCTCCGGTCCTTCCGCGTTCAGAGCGGTTGTCCAGCGCGATCGCCACCCAGGCTTCGCTGGGGTGCCCACTGGGCCACTAGCAGTCCGCGCTGAGCATCACGAAGTCCCACCGGGACTAATGTTATTACGTTTCGAAATTGAAAATTGATAGCAAATTTAGTGGTCCATCCGCCAAGTAGTAGAGGTATGATACGGGATCATCACAGGAGGCGCCCCGTGCCGAAACTGCTGGAGGTGCGTTGTCTGTCGGTGGAGGAGGAGCAGACGATCACCCGGTTGAGCCGCTCGCGCACGGCCCCGGTGCGGCTCGTCGAGCGTGCCCGCATCATTGGGCTGGCGCGGCGGGGCACCCGGGTTCCGGTCATTGCTGCCGCCCTGAGGGTCTCGGAACCGGTGGTGCGCCGCTGGGTGGAACGCTTCAACGCGCGCGGGGTGGACGGCTTAGCCGATGCCCCGCGCACCGGCCGCCCCGCGACGTATCCGCCGGAGGCGGTGGGGGAGCTGATCGCCGCCAGTCTGACTGCCCCTGACGAGTTGGGCCTGCCCTTCGGCAGTTGGACCTTGGACCGCTTGGCGGCGTACTTGCACGAGGACAAGGGGGTCACGATGAAACGCAGCCGGATCGGGGAGCTCTTGCAGGCCGAGGGTTTGCGCTGCCGGCAACAGGAGACGTGGTTCGGTGAGCGGCCCGACCCCGCCTTCGCCGAAAAAAGGGGGCCATCGTCGCGCTCTACACCACTCCACCGGCGGACAGCCTCGTGATCTGCCTCGACGAGAGGGGACCGGAATCGGCCACGAGCTTCCCCGGCCGGCGCGTGGTGGCGGTCGATCCGGCGGGGGAGCGACGGCTGCGGGCCACCCAGGAGATCGCCTATGGACGACGCGGTGGGGGCTACGTCTTTGGCGCCTTCGTGCCCGCCACGGGGGCGGCCTCCACCGCGCCCTTCCCGCGGCGCACCACCGCCCATTGGGTCGACTTTCTCGACCAGGTCGAGGCTTGGCTTGATCCCGCCATCCCCGCGTCTACGCCGTGCTGGATAATCTGCGCGTTCACCGCGCGGTCGATGTCTTGCTCTGGGCGCTGGCCCATCCCCGCTGGGAGTTCGTCTTCCAACCCACGTATGCTGCCTATCTCAACCTGATTGAGCCGTGGTGGAAGGTGCTGCGCTCCCTGGCGCTGAAAGGACGCCGGTTCGAGACCTGGGATCAACTCCGCACCGCGGCGACGGCGGCGACGCGGTACTGGAACGATCATCGACACCCCTTCGTCTGGGGCAAGCGCAAACGCCGCCGCCCCGCTCGGTCCTCCGGCATCGCCAACCTGCCGATGGCCGCCTAGATTTACCGGATGGACCATTTAGTGTATTTTCATATTGCGGAGTATATCCCGTGTTCAGTCCCTGAGGGACTTCGTGATGCTCAGCGCGGACTTTCAGTCCAGCGCCGCGACCGCCGACCTGCGATCTGACCACTCATGCCCGCTGACAGGTGTATTCATCGCGTTCGCGATGCTCCATCGCTGGGAGAGGCCGGTTCTGGCCTGCTGACGTCGCCGCGGGCTGGTCACGACCGCCGACGCGCCCGCGACGAGATGTGATACTCATGTCTCAAACGATCCGACTATGAGTATTTTCTCATCAATGATTAATCTCTCTTTAACGATCCCAGTCCAGACTGGAATCAGAAGGCGGGGCCGGAAGGGTCTCGCTTACTCCCAAAATGGATGGCAGGGCGCTGGCGCCTTGGCTCAGTGATACCGCAACCGAACTAGCTGAGGAGTGACAAGCGGCGATGAATACCGTGTGCGTGGTGGGATCGGGATACGTTGGACTGGTGACCGGGGCCTGTCTGGCCGAGCTGGGCAACCGGGTCGTGGCGGTCGACGTCGATGCCGAACGCATCGAGTTATTGCGTCGCGGCGAAGTGCCGTTCTTCGAGCCGGGGCTGGAGGAACTGGTGCGGCGGATGTCGGCCTCGGGGCGGCTCTCCTTTACCACTTCCTACGCCACCGGCGCGGCAAACGCGGACGTCATCTTCCTCTGCCTGCCGACCCCGCCGCTGGCAAACGGCGCCGCCGATACCAGCATCTTGCGGGCGGCGGTCGAGGAGTTGGCGCCGCTCCTGCAAGCACCCTACCCGGTCGTCGTCTGCAAGAGCACGGTCCCGGTCGGCACTTGCGCCTCGCTGCACCGGGAGTTGGAGCAGTCCTCGCCGGCCCTGGGCAGGGTGCCAGTCGTCGTCAATCCCGAATTCCTGCGCGAGGGCTCAGCCATCGCCGATTTCATGCATCCCGACCGGGTCGTCATCGGCAGTCACGCCCCAGCTTGCGCGGCACTGGTGGAAGCCCTCTACAAACCACTCAACGCCCCAATCCTGCTCACCGGGCTCAAGACCGCCGAGATGATCAAGTACGCGTCAAACGCCTTCCTGGCGACGAGAATCAGCTTCATCAACGAAATCGCCAACATCTGCGAGCACGTCGGTGTCGATGTGGCCGGGGTTGCCGAAGGGATGGGGAGCGACAAACGGATCGGCCCGTCCTTCCTCCGGCCGGGCGTCGGCTACGGCGGCAGTTGCTTCCCCAAGGACGTGCAGGCACTGGCCCACCTGGGAGCCATCCACGGCGTCCAGCCGCGGCTGCTCCGATCCGTGATGGAGGTCAACGCCGACCAGGGCAAGCGTGTCCTGCATAAGCTGCGAACGCGGCTCGGCCGGCTCGACGGGGCGACGGTGGCGGTCTGGGGCATCGCCTACAAGCCGAATACCGACGACATCCGCGAAGCGCCGGCCGTGGAGATCATGCGCCTGGTCGAGCAAGAAGGCGGCACCGTCCGAGCATATGATCCGGTGGCGATGCCGAAGGCGGCCACCCTCCTGCCGACGGTCACGATGTGCGCCGATCCGTACGACGCCGCTGACGGCGCCGACGCGGTTCTCCTCCTGACCGAATGGAACGAGTTCAAAGGGGTCGATCTGGCGCGGCTGGCGACGCTGATGCGACGAACCAATCTGATCGATGGCCGGAACGCGGTCGACCCCAGCCGGGCCGCCGCCGCCGGCTTTCACTACGCCGGCATCGGGCGGGGAAGCGTGCCCGAGCCGCCGGCGCTCAGCCCGGTCGACCCCAATGGACGGGTCGATGCGATCGCCGCCGTTCCCGTGCCGGTCTAGCCGGTGTCCGCCGCTTCGCCGTGGACGACTCATTCTGGAGGAAACTGATGACCGCGCGCACACTCCCGTCTCAGCCCTGGAAGCTGATGTACTACTGCCACGACACTTACGGCCTAGGGCACTTGCGCCGGACGCTGACCCTGGCCGGACATCTGCGCCGGCGGGAACGCGGCGCCAGCCAACTGATCGTCACCGGCTCACCCGTGGCCAGTAGCTTCCCATATCCGACCGGGGCCGATTATGTCAAGCTACCGTCGGTGATCAAGACCGGGGCCGACCAGTACGAGGGCCGCACGATGGCGACCGCGTTCGGCGTCGTGCGCGACATGCGGCAAGACATTCTCCTCAGCGCGGCCCGCCACTTCAAGCCGGACGTGTTTATCGTCGATCACGCGCCGGGCGGGCTGGCGGGCGAAGCGATCGCCACGCTTCGCCATCTCAAGGAGCAGGTGCCGGCGGCGAAGCTGGTGGTCGGCCTGCGTGATGTCATCGACGAGCAGTCGCGGGTCCGCGCCGCCTGGACCAAAGAAGGTGTCTACGAGCTGCTCGACGATATCTACGACATGATCCTGGTCTACGGCCGCCGCGATCTCTACGATGTGGTTGGCGAATATGGGCTCTCGCCGCGAGCGGCGGCCAAGACCCGCTACGTCGGCTACCTGCGGCGGGCGGCGGGGCTCCGGTCCCCGGCAGAAGTGCGGGCCAGCCTTCCGCTAAAAACAGACCGTCTCGTGGTGGTCACGGCCGGCGGCGGCGGCGACGGCAAAGAGTTGTTCCAAACGACCCTCGCCGCACTGCGCGACCGGTCGCGGCCGGCGTCCTTCGACTGCCTGCTCGTCGGCGGCCCGCTGATGCCCGAGGCCGACCAGGCGGAGTTGCGGGAAATGACCAACGGCTGGGCCAAGCTGCACTTCTTGGACTTCGCCGAAGACATGACCAGCTACATCGCCGCCGCCGATGCCGTCGTCACGATGGGCGGCTACAACACGATCTGCGAAGTCCTTTCCCTCCGGCGCCCCGCCATCGTGGTGCCGCGGGTGACGCCGCGGACCGAGCAATTGATCCGGGCCGAGGCGCTCAGCCGGCGCGGTCTGATTCGGATGCTCCACCCGGACGATCTCACTCCAGCCCGGCTGCTCGAAGAGTTGGATGCCTTGCTCGCCGCTCCCGCCGCCCGCCGCTGGCTGCCGATGGATGGCCTGACCGGCGTCGCCCGCGAGGTTGGCCAATTGCTGCGGCGAGAGCCGACCCCAACCCGCGTCTACTCGAACGTCTGGGCGGCGACCGCGCCCGCCCACATGGCAGCCGCGATCTAGGCGGCTGGCACGCGCTTGGCGCCGCCAGCCGCATGATCCGTCGCTCCTCCGCCCATCTGAGGTCGACCGCTACAGGAGAGCCCAATGACCACGCCGACCGCCCAACCAACCTCACTCACGACACCGCGAGCGGCGATCGGTATCGACGGCTCGGTTGCCTACATCCTGAAGATGTACCCCCGGTTCTCGGAGACATTCATCCTCAATGAAATCCTTGAGCTTGAGCGTTCGGGCATGGATCTCCGGATCTTTTCGCTCAAGAAGCCTGACGACGGGCGGTTTCACGCCGATGTGGCGCGGGTCCGGGCCCCGGTCGCCTACGTCCCGGAATCACCGCTGGCAAATCCCGGTCCCTACCTCGCGGCGCACCGGGAGGTGTTCGCGTGGGATCGCGTTCACTACCTGCGCGTCGTGGGGCGGGTGCTGAAGCGACGGAGCTGGCGAGCCGCGAAGCGGTTCCTGCAGGCGGGGTTCATCGCGCCGCGGCTGCGCCAGGCTGATATCACGCATGTCCACGCCCACTTCGCGACCAGCGCCACCTCGGTCGCCCTCTACCTGAACCAGTTGACCGGCATCACCTACAGCTTCACGGCTCATGCCAAAGACATCTACGCCGACAGCGTGGCCGAGGACGTCCTGGCCCGGAAGCTGCGCGCCGCCCGCTTCGCCGTCACCGTCAGCGACTACAACCAGGCGCATTTGGACCAGTTCGCCGGGGACACCCCGGTGGTCCGGATCTACAACGGGCTGGATTTGCGGCAGTTCGCGCCGAACGGGACGCATCCCGACGACCCGCCGCTGGTGCTCGGCGTCGGTCGCCTGGTGGAAAAGAAGGGCTTTCCCGACCTGATCCGGGCCTGCGCCATCCTCCGCGACGAGGGCGTCGGGTTCCGGTGTCAGATCGTCGGCAAGGGGACGCAAGAGGCGGAGCTCCGCGCCCTCATTGCCGAACTTGATCTGGCCGGCCAGGTCGAGCTGGTCGGAGCGCTACCGCGGGAAACGCTGATCGAGCTCTACCCGCGGGCGAGCGTCGTCGTCGCTCCCTGCATCATCGGCGACGATGGCAACCGCGACGGCTTGCCGACAGTCCTGGTCGAAGCCATGGCGCTCGGGGTGCCGGTGATCTCGACCGCCGTCACCGGTATCCCGGAGCTGGTCGAGCATGGTCAGACCGGCTTGCTCACGGCGGAACGCGACCCGGTGGCGTTAGCCGCCACGATCCGGCAGACGCTGGCGAACCCGGAGCGGACGCGACAACTGACCCTGGCCGGCCAGCAGCGGATCGAAGAGCGGTTTGACCTGCGAACCAACATCACCGCCTTGCGGGCGCTCTTTGCCGGGAAGGCGGAAACGCCGTCATGCGGCTAGCGTATCTCTGTACCGACTTCGGGATCCCGATCCATGGCAGCAAAGGGGCGTCGATCCATGTCCGCGAACTGAGCCGGGCCCTGCAATCGCTCGGCCATGAGGTCGAGATCTTCGCCGCTCGCGCCGGCGGCGCGGCCCCGCCCGGGTTTCACGTCCCCGTGCATGAAATGGCGCTGGGGCAAACCGATAAGCTTCGCTACGACCTCTTGCGCGACGACCCCGCCGCCGGTGACGTCGTGGCGAAGGAAGTGCGATCGATGCTCTACGCGACCGCGTTCCGGCACCAGATCGCCTCTCCGCTCCAGCGCTTCGCGCCCGACGCGCTCTACGAACGGTACAGCCTGCACGGGACGGCCGGCCTCGACCTGGCGCGCGAGTTGGACGTGCCCCTGATCCTGGAAGTGAACGCGCCGTTGAGCGCCGAGCAGGCGACCCATCGCGGTCTCGCCTATGCCCGCACGGCGCGGGCCGTGGAGTGGACGATCGCCCGCGGCGCCGACCAGGTCGTCGCCGTCTCGGCCCCGCTGAAGGAGTGGCTGGTCTCGCTGGGGGTCGCCGCCGAGCGGGTGACGGTGCTTTCCAATGGGGTCGACACCGATCGGTTCGCCGCCGGTGAGCACGGGCGCGACGCGACGCGAGCTCGGCTAGGGATTCCGCCCGGCACGCCAATCGTTGGCTTCGTCGGCACCCTGAAAGCCTGGCACGGCACGGCCACCCTGGTCGATGCCGTCGCATCGCTGCACCGGGAAGGCCCGGCCCCGCACTTGCTGATTGTCGGCGAGGGGCCGCAACACGCGACTCTGGCCGAGCAAGCCGTACAGTTGGGCATCGCCGCGGCAACCACGTTCACCGGCACCGTCCCCCACGACGAAATTCCTGCCTACATCGGGGCGATGGATGTCGCCGTCGCCCCCTACGACGAGGCGCCGGATTTCTACTTCTCGCCGTTGAAACTGTTCGAGTACATGGCCGCCGGCCGGCCGGTGGTCGCCGCCGCGATCGGTCAGATCGCCGACTGCATTCGCCACCAGGAGACCGGTCTGCTCTACCCGCCCAGTGACCGCGCCGCCCTTGCCGCCGCGATCGCGGCCTTGCTCGTCGAGCCGTCGCGGGCGGCGGCGCTCGGCCGCGCCGGTCAGGCGGAAGTGCAACGGCGCCACACCTGGATCGGCAATGCTCGCGCCGTCACCGAGCTGGCGCGCCGGTCACGACGACCGGCGGAGGTCGGCTGAGATGGCCATGCCAATTGAGCTGATCCGCGGCCAGGCTCGCGGCTTGCTGTCGTCCGTGGACACCATCCGCCGGTTTCGCGGCGAGCTGTATCCCCACTGGCGCACCCTGCTCGGCGCTCTCCTGTGCGCCATTGGCTACACCGCGATGCGCTTAGCCGAGCCCTGGCCCCTCAAGTTCATCTTCGACAATGTCTTGACCGGGATCCCGATCGCGACGCCGTTTCCCTGGCTCAACCACACGATCGGCGACGATCGGATCCGGATTCTGCTCGTCGCCACCGGCGCCATCTTGGCGCTGGCCGCGCTGCGCGGCGTTTTCTACTACTACCAGAGCTACCTGACCTCGAGGGTTGGTCAAGAGGTCGTCTTGCGCATCCGGCGCCGCCTCTTTGCTCATCTTCAACGGCTGTCGCTGCGATTCCACAACCAGAGCAGCACCGGCGATCTCTTGACCCGGTTGACCAGTGATGTCAACAACCTGCGCGAGCTGCTGACCGCGTCATTGCTCTCGCTCGTCTCCGAGACCGTCATCATGGTCGGCTTCGTGACGATCATGTTCATCATGAACTGGCGGTTGGCGCTGCTGGCGGTCATCACCATCCCGGTCATCTTCGCCCTGGTCACCGTCTTCTCCGGCCGCATCCGCAAGGCGGCGGGCAAGCAACGGCGACGGGAGGGCGAGCTGGCGGCGCGGCTGCACGAGGCGCTCTCTGGGATCCATGTCGTCCAGCTTTTCGCCCGCGAGGACGAAGAGGACGAGCGATTGCGCGGCCTGAACAAGCGGAGCCTGCGCAGCGGCTTGAAAACGGCCCGGCTCGAAGGGCGACTGAATCAGGGGGTCGAGCTCGCGGTCGCGGTCGGCATGGCGCTCACCCTCTGGTTCGGGGCGACCGAGGTCATCGCCGGTCGGCTGACCCCCGGTGAGCTGATCGTCTTCGTCGCCTACATGCAAAGCTTCTACCGGCCGCTGCGGCGTATCTCACGGGTCGCGGAACGGGCCAGCAAAGCCAGCAGTTGCGTCGACCGCATCACCGAGGTGCTCGACCGCGAGTCCGAAGTCCGCGACGGCGATCGCCAGGCGCCGCCGTTTCGAGGAGAGCTCCGGTTCGACCACGTCGGCTTTGCCTATGCCGACGGCACGCCGGTCCTGCGCGACATCGACCTGACGATCACGCCGGGACAGACGGTCGCCCTCGTCGGCCCCTCCGGCGCCGGCAAGTCGACGCTGTTGTCGTTGGTGCCGCGGTTATACGATCCGACCACGGGCGCCGTCCTGCTTGATGGGCAGGATGCGCGCGACTTTACCCTCAAATCGCTGCGCGACCAGGTCAGCGTCGTCCCCCAAGACGGGATGCTTTTTGCCGGCACGGTCAGCGAGAACATCGCCTACGGGAAGCCGGAAGCCTCTGCCGCCGAGATCGAGGCGGCGGCTCGCGCCGCCAACATTCATGACCACATCGCCGGGTTGGCCGAGGGCTACGATAGCGTCGTCAGCGAACGCGGCGTCTCCCTCTCCGGCGGCCAGCGGCAGCGCCTGGCGATCGCGCGGGCAATGGTTAAGGATGCGCCGATCGTCTTGCTCGACGAGCCGACGACCGGGCTCGATGCCGAATCGGAGGAGCTGGTGATGGAGGCGCTGGACCGCCTGCTCAGCGGCCGGACCGCGATCGTGATCGCCCACCGGCTGGCAACCATTCGCCGGGCCAACGTCATCCTTGTGATCGACGGCGGCCAGGTGGTCGAGCGGGGCACGCACGCCGAGCTATTGCTCGCGGCCGGTCTTTACCGGTCGCTGCACCAACGACAACTCGTGGTCCAGGACGTTGCCGCCGAGCCGCGGCTGGGGACCTTAGCATGATCCCGGTACCACCATTCGATCGCGGCCTGCCGGGACTGGCGACCGCGTTCAATGGCGACATCGTGGCCGAGCTGCTCGAGGCGCACCTGCCCGACCGCTCTGCCGGCCGGTTCGTCATTTTCACCTGCCGTCCCCACTATGTGCGCTACAAACCGGACACGAGCTGTCTCGTCGAGTACGAGTTGACCCTTCGTGACCGAGAGTCGAACCGAACGCTGACGCTGCCTGCCCATCTTCGCCTCTATGCCGACGACCGCGGCGCGCTCCGATGGCAAAGCGACTCCTTGCGCCGCTTAATCGAACGGACCGAGCAGGAGCATCCGGGGTTCCCGCGGGATAGGGTCACCTATCTGCCGGCGATGCGCGGTCTGGTCCAGGTGTTTCCGGTCGATCTCGATTTGCGGAAGCTGGTCCGCGCCACGTCGCCCGCCGTCCTGCAGCGGGTGTTGCCAGAGGCGTTGCCGGAATCGAGCGGCGAGCCAACGGACGAACCGCCCACCGTCGTCCGGTACAAACCGGGCCGCAAAGCCCTGCTCCGAATCCCGATGACGGCCGGAATCGCCAACATGGTCTACGCCAAGCTCCTGAGTGATGATCGTGGCGCGATAATCCGCGATGCCGGGGTGACGTTGCGTGACGCCGGCATCGCGACCCCGGCGCCGCTGGCGTACCTGGCCGACTATCGGATGCTCGTCCATGCCGCGGCGCCGGGCGAGCCCCTGGCGGCGCTGCGCCGAACGGCGGCGTTCACGACCTGGATGGAACCCGCCGCACACGCGCTGGCGCGCTTCCAGGCCACCGATGTGCCCGGCCTGAGTACCCATCCCCTCTCGGCGGAGATGGATCTGCTGACCGCCACGGCGACCGCGATCGGGCGCTTGCTCCCCGATGTGGCGCCGCGCGTCCAAGCGGTGGCCGCCGGCATCGGCAACCGGCTCGCCGCCATCCAAGAACTGCCGGCGACGAGCCACGGTGACTTCTATGACGACCAACTGCTCGTCTCGGCCGCCGACGTAATCCTGATCGATCTCGACGACGCACGGTGCGCCCATCCGTTGCTCGATGCCGGCAATATGCTCGCCCACCTGACGCTCGCCGCCGACCGCGGCGACGTGCCGGCCGAGGCTGGAGAAGCCTTCGCCGGCGCCTATCTCCGCCGGTATCCAGCGAACCAGGTCGCGATTGCTGCCTTCGAGGCGGCGGCCCTCTTGAAGCTGGCGGTCGGCCCATTTCGCCGGCTCGAGCCAGATTGGCCGGTGGCGGTCGAGCACATCATCCACCTGGCCGAGCAGCGGCTCGCCCCCGGCCGCCACCGGGCGCCGGCCGGGCCGGAGACGAATATCCGGAACGCCGGCCCGCTCGACCCAAAGCTGCCCCAGTTAGCGGTGCTGACCGACCCGCGGCGAATGGCCATCGTGCTGGAGCGGGCGGTCTACGGCCGCCTGGTCAGCGTCAGCAACATCGACGTTGTTCGTCACAAACCGGGGCGTCGCGCAATCCTCCGCTACGAGGTCGTAACTGACGATCAGGAGGCGCCACGCCGGGAACGGCTCTACGGGAAGACCTTTGCTAGCGAGCGAGGCCCGCGCGCGTTCCGCACCGCGACCGCGATCGCCCACGCCAGTGGATTGGAGATTCGGGTACCGGAGCCAGTCGCCTACGTGCCAAACCTGAAACTGATGCTCCAGCGCGATGTTGCGGGCCAGCCCGTGGCGAGCCCTTTGCTCCACGGTGACGAGCGGTTAGCGGAGCGGATTGCCACGGCGTTGCACACGTTCCACGGTTCGGGGGTCTCGCTCGAACGCGATCACGACCAAGCGCGGGAGTTCGACCCGTTACGAGTGAGCGTCGAACGCCTCGCCACGATCGATCCCGCGCTTGGCGCATCCGCCCGTCGCTGCCTAGACTTGGTGCAGCAGGGACGTCACCGGGCGTGGCTCTGGCGTCGCCGGCCGATCCATCGCGATTTCTACCACGATCAGGTCCTGATCGATGGCGATCACCTGGGCTTCCTCGATTTCGACGACGCGGCGATCTCCGAACCGGCGATCGACGTCGCGAACTTTGCCGCCCATCTCCGTTTGTTAGCAATCCAGCAAGGGGACGACCCAGCAGCGCTGGCGGCGGTCACCGCCGCCTTTCGCCGGTGCTATCACGCGCTCGACCCGGACCTCGATCCCGTCTTGACCCGATTCTTGGAGGGCGCGACGCTGCTCCGCCTGGCCGACATCCACGCTCCGCGCGACGACGGGACGAGGATCGCGGTGACGTTGCTGCGCGAGAGCGAGCATGAGTTGCAAATGTCGCTTGCTGATCCACCGGCGCCCGGATTCCGTGACCCGGGCGAGCACGGCGATCGCCATCGCCGATTCCGCTCTGACCGATTGACTCGGTTGCTGGTGCGATGCGCGTCTCGCTTGGATAGGTTGTCAACCTGGTCGGTAGGATCACCGCGAACCTCGCCGCGACTCTGATCCGCTTCAATCCGTCCCCAACAGCGTATGATTACGTTGCGGGCGACGATGGTTCTCTCAAACGCGACCTCCAGGGACTACGATGTCTACCCAACGCGCCGGGCGCTATCCATCAATGTTCCACGGGCGTTCCGTGGTCGCCGCCACAGGCGGCATCCTTGTTGCCTTGATCGCAACGGTGGCGCCGGTGGCCCGGGCCGACCACGAGGGCATCAACGTGGTGACCTTCGCCGCGGTTGACGGCTCCCCCGCTCCCGGGGCCAGCGGAACGGGACAAATTGAGTATCACGGCGGCGCGGAGCCGGTCAGTCGCTGGACCTCGACCTTCGACTTCGCGGGACTGGAGCCGGAAACAACCTACGTCGTCATGGTGGTGGGCCGCGCGGGCGAGGACGGCTCCGCCGCCGCGCGGGCAGAGAGCCCGATCTGTGCCTTCGAGAGCGATGCCGCCGGCAGCGGGCACTGTTGGGACTACGAACTTGGCATGCGGCGCATCGGCGTTGTCCTCCTGCGACATGACGACGAGACAGCGACCGTTGTCATGCGGGCGAGCCGCGGCGACGGCGAGGTCGGCTCGATCGTGAGCGTACCCAATCGGTTTAGCCCGGCGCCCCCGGCGACCCCGCCCCTGCTCGGCTCACCGATCGCGGGCTGATGCGCCACGTATCCGGACCTGAGCCTCAATCTGAATCCGAATCGCGATTCGCGGTGTACTGGTGAAGTGAGGGGGGGGGCCAGGTCGAGCTTATCGCACCACCAGGGTCAGGCTCTCCGGTGACAGCCGGCGCCGGACGACCATGGCCGGTGCGCCGGCAGCAATGGTGGCAGCAGAAGTGCAAGACATCATGCGAACATTTAGCGGCTTGGAACTGGATCGCCGCCGCGCACTGCCGGCGAGGTCGCTGTCCGGTGTCGGAAGGCATGGTGATTGCCGCTTGACGGATCAGACGGGGGACGCGGGCCCCTCAACCGGGCTCGGACCTGATCTCGACCAGGACCACCTCCTCGTGCGGCGGATCGCGGCCGGGGATACCGCCGCGCTTGCCGTCCTCTACGACAAGCACGCCGGCATTGTCCACGCCGTCATCGTGCGGGTCGTCCACGACCATCAGGTGGCCGAGGATTTGCTCCAAGAATCGTTCTTGCGCGTCTGGCAACATGCTCGTACGTACGATGGCAGCCTCGGTCGCGTTCGAGCCTGGCTGCTTGGCATTGCCCATAACCTCGCCCTGAACGAGCTCCGCCGGCGCCGCCGCCGGCCCCAAGAGGTGCCTCCCGTGCCCGATTCCGTCGCGCCGATCCTCGACACGGTGGCCGCGCCCGACCCCGATCCGGCCGATGTCGCCTGGTCGCGAACCCGTCAGACCAGGATTACCAGCGCCCTCACCAACCTCCCACGAGCGCAACAAACGGTCATCGCCCTGTATGCCGCCGGGCATAGCCAATCCGAAATCGCGGCGACGCTGAACGAACCGCTGGGAACGGTCAAAACGCGGATGCGCCGCGGCCTACAGACGCTGCGCACCGTGCTCACGCGGGAAGGGCTCGATGTCGAGATGTAGCCATCGCGCCGGCGATGATCGCCGGTCACGGTCGAGGCGAATCCAGTGAGCGCCCCGCCGCTCGATCACGAGCAGGTCATTGAGTTGCTGCCCGACTACGCGATCGGCCAGTTGGCTGACGCCGACCTCGATCGCGTGGCGCGGCACCTCGAGCAATGCCCATCCTGCCGTGGTGAGTTGTTCGTGGTATTGGAGATCGGCGGCTTGCTCAGCGACGTGGCGCCGGCACGGCCAGCCGTCCGCCGGCAACTACTCATCGTCGCCGAGCAAGCACCGGCGCCGCGCCTAGCCGCGGTCCCGACCCCGGAGGACGATCAGCCGGCGCCGATCTCAATCTCGCGTCGGGCGCGGGACCGCCGGCCAAGCCGTGGCTGGAACCGGACCACGCAAGCACTTCTGGCCGCGACCGCCGCCGTCCTCATTGTCGGGCTTGGGATTTGGAACGTGCGCTTGCGCGAGGAGGTCCAGCAATCCTCAACCATCGCCGCCATCGTATCCGGCGCGACCGTCTATCCATTGTTGGAGAGTCAACTCGCGGATCCAGCCAGCGGCGTCTTACTGGTCGGCGCGGACGGTGCGCGCGGCCTGCTGGTGGCGGATGCCCTGCCGCCGCTGTCTGCCGGCGAGGAATTCCAGGTCTGGCTGTACGACCAGCAGGGGCAATCGTCCCCGGCCGGCCGGTTCTCCGTCGATGGCGAGGGCCGAGCTCAGGTCGAGCTTACTCCGGCCCGCCCACTCGCATCATATGCGGCGGTCGCCATCTCCGCCGAGCCCGCGGACGTTGGCGGGGCGCCGTCCGGCCCCCTGGCCCTGGGCGGGTGGTTGGCTCCGCCGTAGCCGCATGACAGGTATCGCTCGGGTGCGGGATACTTAGGGCAAGATTGAGGTTCCCTAGTAGCGAAGAGGACGGATCACGCTTGACCACTACTGCCGAATCAACCATCGACGCGATCGCTGGCGGTGCCTATGCCACGGTTGATATTCTTGAACGCGGGCTTTTAAGCCAAGACTACGTCGCCGATCGGGGACTCGCCACCACCCTCTTCCTCACGCTCAAGCTGCAGAAGCCGCTCCTGCTTGAAGGCGAAGCCGGCGTCGGCAAGACTGAGATTGCCAAAGTCCTGTCTACTCTGCTCGACACGCCGCTGATCCGGCTCCAGTGCTACGAGGGGCTCGACGCCGCCTCCGCCATCTACGAGTGGGACTACCCCCGCCAGATGCTCTACCTGCGGACCATCGAGGCCACCGGCGGTCTCGATCGCGAAGCGGCCCGCCACGACCTCTTCGGCGAGGAGTTTCTGCTGAAGCGGCCGCTGTTGCAGGCGATCGACGCCGCTCACGACCGGCCGCCGGTTCTCCTCATCGACGAGGTCGATCGGGCGGATCAGGAGCTGGAAGCGTTCCTGCTCGAGCTGCTCTCCGACTTCCAGGTGACGGTGCCCGAGCTCGGCACCATCCGGGCCCGCCATGTCCCCATCGTCATCCTCACCTCCAACCGAACTCGCGAGATCCACGATGCGCTGAAGCGACGCTGCCTGTACCACTGGATCGACTTTCCCACCTTCGAGAAGGAGTTGCGCATCCTCGCCGCCAGGGTGCCGGAAGCGCCGCGGACGCTGGCGCGGCAGATCGTGGCCTTCACCCAGGGCCTGCGCGAGGTCGATCTGTTCAAGCCGCCGGGCATGGCCGAGACCCTCGACTGGACTCGCGCCCTGCTCGCCCTCGGCACGGTCACGTTGCACGATGAGGTGGTGGATGATTCGCTCGGCGTCATTCTCAAGTACCAAGAGGACGTCGACCAGGTCCGTGGCGACGTGGCGAGGAGCCTGGTCGGGCGCGCCCAGCAGTCTGTCTCCTGATGTCCGAACCGACCGACGGCCACGGTGACCAGACAGGCGCCGGGCCAAGACCGAGCACACCGTCCAGCCTGGTGAAACCTAGCCTGATCCGGTGGAATTTGCTGACCTTCGGCCGCCGCCTGCGTCAGGGTGGGATCCCGGTGGGCTCGGGCCAGGTGCTCAGCCTGCTCGAAGCATTCGCCACGATCGACCTCCGCCACCAGCGGGACGCCTACTACGCGGCCCGCTCGACCCTGGTCACGCGGCCGGAGCAGATCCCGTTCTTCGACAGCGAGTTCGCGACCTTCTGGCGTCGCTTGGCGGGGGTTGAGCCGCCGCCGCTGGAAGCGTTCCAAACATCCGATGCTCCCGACGTACTTTCGTTGCCGGACGTCAGCCGTAAGAAGACGGAGGAGCGGGCGGGCTCGGGCGAAGCGGAGGTCGAGCGCAAAGTGCTGGCGCTCAGCGAGGCGGAGGATGAGCAAACGGACGCCGACGATCTCGAAGACATGGAGTCGCCGCCCGAAGATGTGCTGCTCTTCAGCGCCCGCGAAGTCTTGCGCAAGAAGGATTTTTCCCAATGCTCGGCCGAGGAGATCGCCGAAGCGCGACGCATCATCGAGGGCATGACGTGGAAGCTCGGCACCCGCCAAATCCGGCGCCGGCAGAAGGCGAAGCGGGGCGACATGATCGATCCCCGCCGCACCATGCGGCGCAGCCTGCGCCACGGCGGCGTGCCGATCGATTTGCAATACCAACGACGGAAGATCCGGACCCGGCCGTTGGTCCTGATCTGCGACATTTCCGGTTCGATGGACCGCTACGCCCGGTTGCTGCTGCGCTTCGTCCATGCCCTCGGGCACGGCATCGAGTCGACCGAGGTCTTCGTCTTCGGCACCCGGCTGACCCGGATCACCCGCGAGCTGCGGAAGCGCGATGTTGATCAAGCCCTGACCGATGTTGTCAACTCGGTTGACGATTGGTCCGGCGGCACCCGGATCGGTGAGGCGATCAAGCAATTCAACTACAAGTGGAGCCGCCGCGTCCTCCGTTCCGGCGCCACCGTCGTCATCATCAGCGATGGCTGGGACCGCGGCACCCCGGCTCTGCTCGGCCGCGAGATGGCCCGGCTCCAGCGCTCCTGCCGCCGCTTGATCTGGCTCAACCCGCTGCTCGGCGCCAGCGGCTATCAACCGTTGACGCAGGGCATGCGCGCCGCCTTGCCGTACGTCGACGAGTTCTTACCAGTCCACAATTTGCAAAGTCTGGAAGCCCTGGCCGCGCTCCTCAGCCAGGTCGAAGACCAACCACCGGTCCGCAAGACGATCCCGCCGGCCGCCGCGTGAGTCGTGAGTCGTGGGTCGTGGGTCGTGAGTCGTGAGTCGTGAGTCGTGAGTCGTGAGTCGTGAGT
>JALZJP010000236.1 GCA_030859715.1 Chloroflexota bacterium | reverse complement strand
GGCGGAGACCCCATCCCCTGCCGCGACGACATCGCCGGCCGGGCCGTTGAACCAGTCGTTCCCCGTCGACCGCGAGGCACCCATGGCCGCCTTCATCGTCCGCCGCCTGGCACTCATGATCCCGCTCATCCTGGGCGTCAGCTTTCTCACGTTTGCCCTGATCAACTTGATCCCGGGCAGCCCGGTCACCTTGCTCCGCTCCGATCCCCGGATCCGGCCCGAGGCGCGCGAAGCCCTGATCTTGCAACTGGGGCTCGACAAGCCATGGCCCGTCCGCTACGTCGATTGGCTGTCCGACCTCGCCCGCGGCGATCTCGGCGAATCGATGTACAACCGGGCGCCGGTGGCGGACCGGATCTGGAATGTGCTGCCGAACACCCTGTTGCTGACCGGGTCGGCCCTCGCCTTCGCCTTGCTCGCGGCGGTGCCGCTCGGGGTCTACGCCGCGGTCCGCCACAAAACCTGGTTCGACCACCTGGCCACCACCAGCGCGGTCGCGATGTACGCGATGCCGACCTTCTTGCTGGCGTTGCTGCTCGTCATCCTGCTCGGCTTGAAGTTCAGCGACTGGGGGCTGCCCTCGCTGCCGGTCGGGGGCATGTCCGACCCCCGCGGCGACGGCGGTCTCGGCGAACGGCTGATCTATCTGGTCCTGCCGACCGTCTCCTTGGCCCTGATTCAGATCGGCGGCTGGTCATCCTACATCCGTTCCTCGATGCTGGAGACGATGAGCCAGGATTTCGTCCGTACCGCCCGCGCCAAGGGGCTGGCGGATCAGCTCGTCATCTTCCGCCACGCCTTTCGCAATGCATTTCTGCCGCTCGTCACCTTGATCGGGCTCTCGATCCCCGGTCTCTTCGGCGGCGCCGTGGTGATCGAGTCGATCTTCGCCTGGAACGGCATCGGCCGGCTGACCCTCGAATCGGTTGACCGCCGCGACTACACCATGATCATGGGCACCACCCTGATGTTCGCGGTCCTGACCATGCTCAGCAACCTCTTCGCCGACGTCATGTACGCGGTGCTCGACCCGCGGGTCCGGCTCAACTAACGCCGGCGATCGGCCAAGGAGGGGCGCCGCCATGGCCCAGGTTTCCTCATCCAACCCCGGCGCCACCCCGGCCGAACGCGTCAGCCGAACGAACCTGCTCCAGACCAACGACGCCGGAGAACGCGCCGTGCTGCGGGAGACGCCGGGGCTCTACACCCGCGCCTGGCGCCGGTTTCGCCAGAACCGGCTGGCGCTGATCTCACTCTGCTTCTTGATGCTAATCTCGGTTTTCGTCCTCGGCGCCGGGCTCATCTCGCGCTACATCACCGGCTTCGATTTCAGCGAAAACCATCTCGCCGACGCCCTGACCCCGGTGATGACCAACGGCTACATCCTGGGTAGCGATGGCAATGGGCGCGATATGCTGACCCGCCTCGCCTATGGCGGCCGTATCTCCCTCGCGATCGCCCTGCTGGCGACCTTAGCGACGATCTTCATCGGCGGCGCGGTCGGCCTCAGCTCCGGGTTCTTTGGCGGCATCGTCGACCTCATTCTGATGCGTGTGGTCGATGTCTTGATGTCCATCCCCGGCTTGCCGCTGCTCATTTTGGTGGCGACGCTGTTTCGGCCCGGACCAGTCGGCCTGGCCCTGATTTTGGCCGCGATCTCCTGGCCCGGCATCGCCCGGATCATCCGGGGCGAGGTGCTCTCGCTGCGGGGCCGCGACTTTGTCGACGCGGCGCGGGTGGTGGGCGCCTCTCCCGCCAGGATCATCTTGCACCACATTCAGCCAAATATCCTGCCGCTGGTGATCGTCTACACCTCGCTGGCGATCCCCGTGCTGATCATCGAAGAGGCCACGCTGTCGTTCCTCGGCGTCGGGGTCCAAGTGCCGACCCCCTCCTGGGGCAACATGCTGCTCGAAGCGATGCGGTTCTTCCGGACCAACGTCGGCATCATCCTGATCCCCGGCGCCTTCATCTACTTCACGGCCCTAGCCTTCTCCCTCGTCGGCAACGGCCTGCGCGACGCGCTCGACCCGAAGCTGAACGCGTAACGTGGAATCCAGCGCGATCGCCGCGTCAGCGACGCCGAAAGCTAAAGACATTCGGCTGAGCTAACGAAAGCATCCTAATGGAAGCTGAAACGGGCTTGGCAACACCAAATGGGTGAGCGGCACTGTCGTCCTCAGCCCCTTGAGGGTGCTTTTGGGGGGGTCAGCCGGGTGTCTTTAGCGCCCGGCGTCGCCACCACGGCGATCGCGCTGAACACCTCCGTGATAACCCCGGTGCACCATCCCGGCCACCTTCCCAGCCGCGGCCAATCGCCCCCGAACCGCGTACACTTGCCTTCACAGAGTTGGACTCGTTTCATGGGAGGAATCCATGTCCACCACCGCCCCCACCTCGGTCCCCACGCGCCGGGATGTGCCCGTGGCCGAGCGCTGGGATATCGAGAGCGTCTACGAAAGCATCGAGGACTGGGAACGCGCCTACAAGGCGGTCGAGGCCCGGCTGCCGGAGATCAGCCGGCTCCAGGCGACGCTGACCGACTCACCGGCCACGCTCCTGGCCGGGCTCCGCCTGATCGATGAGATCGCCGAGGCCGTGGAGAACCTCCTGGTCTACGCCTACCTGCGCCGCAGCGAAGACGCCACCAACAGCCGGGTGGGGGAGATCACCGACCAGGTGGTCGGCCTCGCCACCCGGGCCGAGGCCGCCGGCTCCTTCGTCGGCCCGGCGATCGCCGCCCTCGCGGACGAGACTATCGCCGCCTGGTACGGAGCCGAGCCCCAGCTCCGGCTCTACCGCTACGCCCTGGAGCAGATCCAGCGCCAGCGGGCGCACATCCGCTCGGCCGAGGTCGAAGAGGTGTTGGCTCTCGCCGGTGAGATGGGCAACGCCTTCGAGACGATCCACGACAGCCTGGAAAATGGTGAGCTGCCGCTGGGCACGATCAAAGACGAGCGGGGGCACGAGGTCGAGCTGGCCCAGGGCAACCTGGACACCTACCTCCAGAGCCCCGACCGCCGGGTCCGCAAAGACGCCTGGGAAAGCTCGGCCGACGCCTACCTGAAGCTGCAGAACACCATGGGCGCCACTCTGACCGGGGCGATCAAACGGGACGTTTTTTACGCCCAAACCCACAACTACCCATCGTCGCTGGCGGCGGCGCTGGCCCCGACCAACACCTCGGAGCAGGTCTTCCGCAACCTCCTTGACACGGTTTGGGCCAACTTCCCGGTCTGGCAGCGCTATTTCCGGGTCCGCCGCCAGCTGCTGGGCCTGTCCGAGGGCGATTTGCATGGGTATGACTTGGAAGCCCCGCTCTCCTCCGACCCGGCGGTGGCCTGGGATCGCGGCGTCGCCCTGATCCTCGACTCGCTGCAACCGCTGGGCGGCGAGTATGTCGAGACCGTCTGCCAGGGCATGATCGACCGCTGGGTCGACCGGGCGGCGAACCTGGGCAAGGGCGGCGGCGCCTTCAGCGGCGGCGGCTACCGGACCTATCCTTTTATCAGCATGACCTACCAGAACCGGCTGACCGATGTCAGCACCCTGACCCATGAGATCGGCCACTCGATGCACAGCCACCTGACCAACACCACGCAGCCCTATGTCTACTCCGGCTACGGGATGGCGGCGGCGGAGACCGCCTCCAACTTCAACCAGCAGTTGCTCGGCGCCTCGCTGCTGGCGGCGAACGACGAGCGGGGCTGGGTGATCGCGGTGATCGAAGAGCGGATGGCCAACCACCAACGCTACCTGTTCACGATGCCGATCCTGGCCCGCTTCGAGCTGGCCTGCCACGAGCGGTTGGAGGCCGGGGACGCCCTCTCCGCCGAGTGGATGAGCGAGACGTTGCTCGGCTTCTACCGCGAGGGCTACGGGGCCGAAGTGGTGATCGATCCGGAGCGGATCGGCATCACCTGGGCTCGTTTCCCGCACCTGTTCATGAACTTCTACGTGTTCCAATACGGGATCGGCATCTCGGCCAGCGCCGCCCTCGCCGCCGACATCATGCGGGGCGACGAGGCCGCGACCGAGCGCTACCTGACCTTCCTCCGTTCCGGCGGTTCCAAGGACCAGATCCAAGCCCTCCTCGATGCCGGCATCGACATGAGCAGCAAAGCCCCGATCGAACGCGCCTTCGGCATCCTGTCCGGCTACATCGACCGCCTGGAGTCGCTGGTGGAGTAGCGACGCACCCCCGGCCCCCATTCTGGAGAAGCGCCGTCCCCCGCCCGAGCCCAAAGGCGGGGATAGAGCGACGCTTGTCTACGTTTCCCTACCAGCGCCGCCATTCGCGACCACCCGCCTGGTTTCGAGCCCTTGACTCGGCGCCCGCCCATGGGCTGTCGCCCGTTCGACCGCCCAGGCGACGAGGTCGGCGTTGCCGCGCGGCGGCGAGCCGTCCGGCAGTTGCACCGCGTCCTCGAACCCGACCCGGACGTGGGCGCCATCGGCCAGCGCCCGCTCGATCACCGCGTAGCCATCGACACCGCCGCCGTGGGCACACCACACCGACCCAGGAAAATGGCGTCGCAGCGGCTCGATCATCGCGGTGTAATGCGCGACGGTGGAGGGTACGATCTGGCCACCGACCAGGTGGCCGGGATTGTCGAGCTCGACCAGGAACCAGGGACGCTCCGCCAATTTCCCATCTTCTCGAAGGGCAACCGCGTTGCTGACAAAGCCCAAATCCATCAGCCCCAGCTCGGGCTGGATGCCAAGCCGGGCGCACATCCGGAGCAATCGCACGACATCCCCATACGCATTGGGGAAATGACGGGTGCGCCGTCCCGCTCCGGGCGCGGGCACCGGCTCCCAGACGGCCATGTGGCCGAGATTGACCGAGATCAGATCGGGCTTCGTCTCGGGTTCCGCCGCGAGACCAACCAGAAGATCAAGCACCGCCTTGACCGCGACACCCGCCGGCCGAATCGAAGTGATGCTGAGCAGACCATCCGGCACCGCTCGCCGTAATTGCCGCATAACCGCCCGCCAGGGGTCAAGCTCGGCGGTCCAGCTCCCATCGGCCGCTCGGGCGTGGACATGGAAGATGCTCGCCCCGGCGTCCCGGCAGCGGACTGCCTCGGCCGCGATCGCCGCCGGCGTGATCGGAATCGCCGGATGCTCGGCTCGGTCCCGGTTCCCGTTGAGCGCCGCGGAAATGATCACCGGTGTCGCCATTGCGAGCCTTCCCGTCGCTCATGTCAGATCAGGCTTGTGTCCAACCACGAGCAGGTGCGCGCTGAGACCGATGATGCTCGGTTCCCGCTCCACCGCCCGCGCCGCGGCGAGGATGCTCTCGCGCCGGGCGGGATCGCCCCACCCGGTGCCCACGTAGCCGCCCGGCCCCTCGATACCCAGCACCGACTCGACCTCGAACCCAACCGCCACCACCTCCACGGCCAGCTCGTCCGGCACATGAAAGTAGGCTGTGGTAAACCATCCCAGATGGCGATCGGGATTGCGATGCTGTCCATTCCGCAGGTCTCGCTCGACGATGGCCGCTGCCTCCGGTTGATGGAGCAGCCCCTGCCGCAGCGCATCGAGCAGCGAGGCCATCCGGCTGATGCCCACCGCCAGCAGCACCCCGCCCGGCCGTAGCACCCGATACGCTTCCCGTAAGGCGGTGATCCGGTCCGCTCGCTCGGTCAGATGGTACAACGGCCCCAGCAGCAGCACCGCATCGACGCTGGTCGCATCGACCGGGAGCCGCCGCGCATCTCCCAGCGAGGCCGCGAACGGATGCGCCGGTTGCGCTGCCGCGGCCGCCTCCGCCTGCTCGGCATGCAATGGCATCGGATCGATCAGTTGCACCCGATACCCAAGCCGGGCCAACCACGCCGCGTAGACCCCGGTCCCCCCGCCAACGTCGAGCACTTCAACCGGGGGCGCCGGCAGGACCCGTTCGATCAGCTCCTTCGTCCGCACCAGCTCCAACGAATCGCCACCGGCGGTCAGCCGCTCCCGCTCGTCACCCCGGTTGTAGTACAGTGCAATCTCGGGATCGATCACCGGCGGCTCCCCGTCAGTCGTCAGTCGTCAGTCCTAAGACTACGGTCGTCCCTGTGCCGCCGCTTGCCGACTCCCGACTCCCGACTCCCGACTCCCGACTCAAAAATGCTCCCGCAACTGCGTGAAGCGTTCCAGCACCAACAGGCGGCCGGGGCCGGTGGCCAGCTCTTGCAGCTCAAGGCTCCAGGTGCTCTCATGCGGCACGAAGACCGCGTTCAGGCCGGCGGCGAGTGGCGCGTTGATGTCGGAGCGGGGCGAGTTGCCGACCATCCAGGTCCGCTCCGGCGCCAGCGTCAGCTCAGCGGTCAGCTCCTCATAGGCGGCGGGGTCCTTCTCCCGTACGATGGCGACGTGCCGGAAGTGCCCTTCCAGGCCGGAGCGATCCACCTTGAGCCGCTGCTCCTCCGGGTGTCCCTTGGTCATCAGAATCAAGTGGTGGCGCCCACCGAGATAGTTGAGGGTTTCCACCACGCCGTCGATCAGCTCGATCTCTTGGCTCAGGATCCGCTCGCCGAAGGCCATCACGGTCGCCAAGTCGTCGTCCCCAATGTCGCGCTCGGCCAGATGTTCGTAGCATTGGCGCAGGTTGCGCGAGAACCCGGCCGCGCCATACCCCTGGCTGGCGATGTTGGCCCGTTCGATCTCGTTCAGCACGGCCCGCACGTCGGCCCGGCTCATCGTCGCGTGATCGAGAAAATCAAGGAACTCCTCGATCGCCCGATCGAAGTAGATGTTGTTCTCCCAGAGCGTGTCGTCGGCGTCGATGATGAGGGTCTGCCGTGTCATGCCGTGCGTGCTGCTCCTTCCAAATCCCGTCTCGCTGGAAGGATGATACAAGGCCGCGGGGCAACGAGGTCGCTCGGATCAACTCAACCGCGGGCAGGCAAGGTAGACTGGGCGACACACTCGTCCCTGCCTTCTTCCGTTGCTAGCACCAGCGCGGGATTCGAGGCGATGCTGCCGTACAAGATCGCGGTCATCACCGACACCCATGCCAACCTGCCCGCCCTCGAGGCGGCGTTGCAGGCGATCGCCGCCGAAGGATGCGACGCCATCTACCACACCGGGGATGCGATCAGCGTGTGTCCCTATCCGGCTGAGGTGATGGATCGCCTACTCACCACCCCGAACCTGCATCTCATCATGGGCAATCACGATGAGTGGTTCGCCTTCGGCTTGCCGGAACCCCAGCCAGCCTGGATGAGTGACGGAGCCGTTCACCATCTGCGCTGGGTTCATGCTCAGCTCGATCCGGCGCTACGGCCAATCGTGGCCGAATGGCCATACGCGATCACCGAGCGAATACACGGCCTGAAGCTACTCTTCACGCACTATGGGCTGAACGACGCCGGAACCGAGTTTCAACCCATCGTCTCGGATCCGGCTCCAGCCGATCTCGACCGGTTATTTGCTCGCGAGCGGACCGATCTCGTTTTCTACGGCCACTATCACCCGCCATCGGACCTCCAGGGAACGGCCCGCTACGTCAATATCGGCTCCCTGGGCTGCAACGACCACCCAACCGCCCGCTTCGCCCTGCTGTCCGTGCATAGCGACGGCACCTACCACTTGGAGCAACGAGTGCTGCCCTACGACCAATCGGATCTCTTCCGCCAGTTCGTCGAGCGCGACGTCGCGGAGCGGGAATTCATCTGTCGGGCCTTCTTCGGCCAATCAGGTGGTTAATGGCGCCGGATCGCGCGGCAGCTGGGAATTGGCCAATCGGTTTCCGCGCCCGAGAAGGAGGCGGAATGACTCCACATATGCATCCCGCACCAGCCTGATTAGACAGCTCTCGCCTCCAGGATCGCGATGCCGGCCCCGGTGTCGATCTCGCGTTGCAGCAAGAAGCCCGACCGCTCGAGCAGGGTGGCGTACTCCCGCCGCGTCCGTTGCCGGCCACCGAGCAGCGCCAACATGTGGATGTCGAGCACCTTCGACCAGTCGGGGCCGGGGTCGTCGGGGACGAGCGTCTCGATGAGCAGCACGGTGGCGTCGGGCGGTGCGGACAGCCGCACCGCCCGGAGAATGGCGACGGCCTCCTCGTCCCCCCAATCGTGGATGATCTCCATCAGCAGATACGCAGCGCAGCGCGGCAGGGCGTCTCGGAAGAAATCGCCGGCCCGGAGCGCCAGCCGCGACGAGGCTATTTCCGTCGCCTCCGCGATCACATGGGGCAAGTCGAACAGGACGCCGCTGGCGGCCGGCGCCGCTTCGAGGACGGCCCGCAGCAAATGGCCGCTGCCGCCGCCGATGTCGCCGATCAGCTCGAACCCAGCGAAGTCGTAGGCGGCGAGGATGGCTGGCACGGTGCCGCGAGCTTTGTCGGCCATCGCCGCGTTGAACACCCGCCCCTCGTCCGGATGCCGTTCCAAGTATGCCCAGTGCCCATCGGCATAGATCTCGGACACCGCCGGCAGGCCGGTCCGCACCACGTTGCCAAGTAACCCGTAGGTCGCCCAGGCGACCGACATACCGAACAAGCGGGCGAAGGCGCGCATGGATTGTGGGTGGTCGTCCCGTAGCAGTCGTGATGCCGGTGAATGGCTCACCACGTCGCCTCGCACCTCGAATACGCCATGCGCGGCGAGCAGTCGCAGAACGCGGCCGAGGGCGTCGGGGTCGGCCCCGACCGCCGCCGCGAGGTCCGCGGCGGTGCTGGGTGTCTCGGCCAAGGCGTCGGCGACGCCAAGGTCGGCGACGACGTGCAGACAGCGCGAAAGACAGTAGCCGCCCGCGATCTGCTGCACCGTGGCAAAGGCATTTGGTTCGCTCATCGGATCCTCCAGGATGAACATGGTTGGGAACGGGTGCAAACACGTGCTCAGGCGACAGCCGCGGCCGAAGCGTGAGCGCACACTTGCGGTCGCCGCTCCGCCACGAGCCGCTCGAGCAGCGTCACCCCCCACTCCGGCCCGGGCAGGGCCGCGTTCTCCGCCTGGACAGCCCGCGCCCGCTGCCGATACCGCGGGTCGTCCAGGATCGTCTGCACGGCGGTGCGGATCGCCGTTGGGGTCCGCTGATCCTCCTCCAGGACAATGGCAACGCCGAGCGCCCCGGCACGGCGGGCATTGACAGGCTGGTCCGCGCCGTGCGGCAGGATGACGAGAGGGACGCCGGCGGCCAGGGCGCCGAGCACGGAGCTGAAGCCGCCATGGTTCACCACGACATCGCAGCGGGGCAGAAGCAGCGCCTGGGAGATATAGCGTGCGAGGTGGACATGCCGCGGCCGCGGTCCGAACTGGGCCGGGTCCAGCGTCCGCCCCACCGTCGCCACCAGGGTGGCATCCAAGTCTCGGACGGCGGCGATGACGGCCGCAAAGAAACCGCTCCGATCATCGGCGGTGCCGCCCGTCGCGTACACGAGCGGGTGGTCGGAAAGAGTGGTGAGCCACGCCGGAGGTTGCTCATCGGGCAATGGGTCGAGCGGCAACGTCCGGAGGGCGTGCGCCGTCACGGGGAGCGGCACGTCCGGGTCCTGGAATGAGGGCGGCACGAACGAGAGATGGAGCTTGGCAAAGAGCCGCGTCGCCACGTCGCCCGCCGGCCGGCCCGCTCGATCCAGGAGGCGGGCGAGTGAGGCGGCGATGGGGGCGGCATCGCGTTGAAAGAAGGCGAAGAGAGTGACTTCGACGGAGGCGTGGGGCAATCCGAGAACTTCCGCCGCCAGCCAGCCGCCAAATTCGCACGTCTCGCGGACGACGACGTCCGGCGACCAAGCGCGGGCGATGGCGAGCAGGTCCGGCAGTGCCCGCTCCGCCACGTCTCCGGCGAACAGGTCGGCCATGACGAAGGAGACGTATTGGTCAGGCGGGACGTCGCGGAGCCGAGGCCAGCGCTCGTCCCAATTGTCATCAGGGGCGATCTTCCAGTCGAGCCCCATCGGGAAGGCGCGCAAGCCACGCGCCTCGACCAGGCGGCCGAAGGACGGGGCGCAAGCCACCGCCACCTCATGGCCCGCCGCCAGCAGCGCCCGCGCCAGCGGGACCAGCGGATTTAGGTGCCCTTCCCCCGGCTGGGTCGTGAACAGCACGCGCATCGTGATCCCTCCTCGGTTCTCGGCGGAACAGTAGGGCCGCGGCGTTACACCCCGAGTGGTTGCGGTGTGCCCGTGGCCCGGCTCAGCTCGTCCATCACCGCGAAGTGGCGCGCCGCGCGGGCGGTGAATGCCGGATGCGCCTCCAACTCCCCCACCAGGTCACTCGCCAGGAATTCCTCCGCCGCCTGGCGCGTGGCGAACAGGTAGAAGCCGCCCAGCATCTCGCCATCGTCCAGCCAGATCTTCATCACCAGCCCCGGCACCGCCTGCAACGCCTCGGCGTACCGCGCGAAGAGGCCGGTCAGCGTGGCAGGGGCGGCGGACGAGTGGAAGGTGATCAGGACCGCGTGCATCGTCACCCTCCTAGGGCGCGTCGCCGACGGACGAATTTTCGGGTAGCGGTAGAGCCTCCGCGCCAGCTGACGCCCGCACGACCCCAGAACTGAAGGAGGACGACGGCCTTCAAGCCGAGCCCCACAAGGTCGACCAACGCTTTTCGGCCGATCGCCGCTCCATCCCCGCCTCGTTGCGAGCCTGGTATCTCGTCGGCAAGCCGGTGCCGCGCCGCCTGATCGCGAAACTCCCGGAAGCGGAGCTCGACCACCTCAGTATCGGCCCGGCTCAGATTCGGAAACATAACAATTCCCCTTTCGACGACGCCTCAGCTTGGTCCCGGGCCGGCTGTCAGATGACTACTCTAAGCCCGTGCGAGCGGAGACACATCGTGGGAAATACGTAATCGGGTCGCTGGACGCCTCGTGGCCGCGCTACGTCATCTTACGCAATGGCGGACGGCTCAATCGAGCCCATGCGCGACGGCGACGCGGGCGGCGGCGGTACGGGTGGCGACACCAAGCTTGGTATAGATGTTGGTGAGGTGCGTGCTGACCGTGCGCCGTGAGAGGGTGAGACGATCGGCGACTTGGGCGTCGGTGAGTCCCCGCGCGACCAGGCGCAAGACCTCGACCTCGCGGGCGGAAAGCCCGCCGGGGAAGGCGGCGGTCGCGGCAACGGGACGGGCCGGCGCGGCGGCGAGACGGGCCAAGAGGGCTTCGGCGCGGGCCAGGGCCGGGCGTGCCGCGAGCGGTTCAAGGAGAGCGCGGGCCTCGTTCAGCGCCGCTTGCGCCCGCTTGCCCTCGCCCGTGGCCACGCGCAACTCGGCGAGGGCCACCAGGCACAGGGCGCGCTCGTAGGGCGCGGCGCAGGCATCGGCGAGAGCCAGGGCGGCTTCAAGCTGCTGCCCGGCGAGGTCGAAGCGACCGGCATCGACCAGGAGCTGCCCGAGAGCCCGCCGCGCGGCGAGCAGGGCGAGCGGCTGGCGGGGCTGACTCGCCAGGGCATTGGCCTCGGTGGCATGGTCGATGGCCCGCGGCAGATCGCCGGCGGCGCGGTAGAAGGCGGCCCAGCCAAGCTGGCCCTCCGCCCGGCCCGGGACGGCGCCGCTCCAGTGCAGGAAGCGGTCGTGCGCCTCGAGCCAGGGACCGGCGGCGGGCAGGTCATGGGCATCGAGGGCGAGCGTGGCGGCGAGGCGCTGATAGGCGAGGAGCGTGTTGATCGCACCATCCCCCGGTTCGGTTGCCGCCCCCGCCGGCAGGACCTCGCGCACGAGCCGCCATGCCGTCCGCGTGTCGCCGCTGGCATGCGCCAGCTCGCCGAGCACCGCGTACTGGAAGAAACGCACCGGCGGCGTCAGTGGGGCGCCGTTCAGCAGCGCGCGCAACTCGTCCCAGCGCCCTTCGAGAAACGAGAGCAAAAAGTCCGCGAAGAGCACGAAATGATCGTCGGCAATGGTGCCGGTCGCGTTGGACCACGCCGCATCAATCGCCGCCACCAGCCGGCGTCGTTCCGCCACGTCGTCCGTCTGGAACATGATCACTGGGAAGGTGAGCTCATAGAGATCGATGACACTGGTCAGGAGGTATTCGGTTGAAGTCCGGAGCGCGTCCCGGGCAGCGGCGAAGGACCGCCGCGACCGCTCCGGCTCGCCCAGGCTGGCGTACGCGATGCCGAGCCCGAGGTACGCTTGCATCTCGCTCACCCGGTGCCCGGCCCCCTCCGCCAGCGACGCGCGCTCGAGCGCTCGCTCACCGACCTCGCGCGCTTCCGCGAAGTGCCCGCGATAGGCGAGCGTCGCCGTCAGCACGCCGCGCGGATGGAATGGCTCGAGCACGGGCAAATTCAGGGTGTGCAGCGCCGTGCGCCAGGTCTCCTCGCCGTCTGGCAGCGCGTCGAGCGCCGCCACGCCCGCCCGAATGTCACGCAAGCCGGTCCGGAAGTCGCCACTGGTCACCCGGAAATGGCCGCGCGCGAAGAGGGCACAGGCGGCCAATTCACGATCCTCCGCCGCCAGCCGCACCACGTCGTCCGCCCGGCGGGCGCTTTGCTCCGGCTCGTTGTAGAAGCGCAGCCACGCCAGCCGGAGCGTCAGCCACCCGCTGGTGACACCCGTCGCTTCGCCCACCGCCATGAACCGCAGCGCCGCCTCGTAGCGGTCCGCCGCTGTCAGGTAGGCATAGGCAGCCTGCGCCTGCTCGCCGGCCCGGACCAGCCATGCCGCCGCCCGTGGATCGCCCGCCCGCTCGAAGTGATGGGCGACGCGGTCGGCAGGCGCGGCGGGCAACGCTGCCAAGGCCTCCCCGATCGCGCGATGGCAGATGCGCCGTCGCGGCGGCAGCAGCCCTTCATACAGAGCCTGGCGCGTGAGGGCATGGTAGAAACGCACCGCCGTCCCGTCCTCGCTGGCAATCAAGATCTGCACCGCCACCGACTGCTCGATCAGCGGCAACAGTTCCTGTTCCGCGATGCCGCTCACCTGCTGCCAGAGGGCGATTGGAACTTCCTGGCCGATCACCGCCGCCACGGTCAGCGCCGCCTGGCCGGCCCCCTCCAACCGCGCCAATCGCGTGCGGATCACCTGCCGGATGATCGCGGGCACACGCCCCGGCTGCAAATCCACGATCCGCCACCCGGCCGTCGTCATCATTAGGCCGCCCTGCTCTTCGAGGGCGCGGATGACCTCGCCGAGAAAAAAGGCGTTCCCGTCCGAGCGCCGCGCCAGGAAACGCGTCAGCCGTTTGGCATCGGCCGCGGGAAGCGCGTAGCGTGCCACCACGAGCCCTTCGATGGCCTCGGGACCGAGGGGGGCAAGATCAAGTTGGGTTGGCCGCGCCTCGCGCACCAGCGCGGGCAGGAGGGCAGACAGCGTCGGCCGGGTCACCACTTCGTCGGCGCGATAGGTGGTGACGACAAGCACCGGCTGGGTGCGAAGGTGGCGGGCGACGGCCCGGAGCAGGTCCAGCGAGGCAGGGTCGGCCCAATGGAGGTCGTCGAGCAGCAGGACGAGCGGACCCCTGGCCGCCAGCGCGGCCAGGTAAGCCTGGACCTGAGCGAGAATGGCCCCTTGGCTGCCGAGCATCACCCCCGCTTGCTCAGGCGGCAGGACCGCGGTAGGAAGGGCGGGCAGCTTGTCATCGCGTGGCCCCTTGGCAAAGACCTCGCACCAGGGGCCATAGGGCGGCGTCTCATGCAGGTCGTAACAGCGCCCGACCAGCACCAGCGCTCCCCGCGCGGCCGACCCGGCGAGCAGCACCTCGGCGAGGGCGGTCTTGCCGATGCCCGCCTCGCCAGCGATGAGCACCAGGGAGCCGCGCCCTTCGAATGCCGCATCGATCGCCTCGCGCAGGATCGCCAGTTCACGACCGCGGCCGACGAACAGCCCACCCAAGGGGATACCTGGGTGGGAGGAAGCGGGACCGGGCGCGGGTGCCGGATCCATGAACGTACTCCGCTGTTCCGGCCGGGTAGCTCAGCCCAGAATAGCATTTCTCCGCCCTAGCTGGTTTGCCGACCGGGGTGGCGTTTTGCCTATCACGCTATCCTCGGCCAACCCATGGGGATGGCAGGAGCTAATGGAACCGGACCACGTAGACGGCGACGACGATCAGGATGACCGTGGGGTAGAGGACGCGGGCGACCAGATCGAGCTGGCGGACGGCGGCGAACCGTTTCTGCTTGTACCAGCGGTCAATCACGATGTTGATCAGCACCAGTAGGGCCGAGAGCGCGATGTAGACGTAATAGCCCCACTCGATCGCCACCGTGTAGCCGATTTCGGGCAGGTTGCTGGAAATCGACTGCAACAAGACCGAGGTGGTCAAAATCGAGGTCACCGAAAAGCCGATCCGGGTCCCCGCGCTCTCCACCGAGAAAAAGAGCGAGATGTAGGTCACCAGCGCCAGCAAGGCCAGCGGCAGCAGGTTCTTGATTAGGAAGGAGCGGACTTCGCGCGCGTACGACATCTGGACCTGGAAGGTCGACACCGAGTCGTACTCGGGGGCGCTGGTGCGGGGGTCGGGCGTCGTCGTCCGGGCGCTGGCGGTGCCCTGCACATAGGAGACGTCGTCCACCACCCAGCTCGGGATCTGGTTGAACGGTTGGGTGTAGTCCACCGCGCTGCGCAAGCGTGATTCCGCCGATTGCCCCACCGTCGCCTGGTCCGGGACGTAGACGATGTCGTCCTCCGAGAGCCGCACGTTTTGCAGCCCGATGGTCAGCAGGTGGGTGTCCCAGGGATAGTCGTGGAAATCCATGGGGTCGGTGAAGGTCGCCTTCACCCGGTACATCACGAAGTGATTGTCGTTCAGCTCCGATCGGTTGAGCGGCTCGGGCAGGGGCAAATCGGGCTCGGTCGTGTTGGTGAACGAGATGTCTACCGCCAGGTCGTCCCCCGCGTAGCGAAACCAGAGGAAGAAGTCGGCGTCGAAGGTTTGGGCCCGCGCGTCCAGATTGGAGACCTCGATCAGATCAACCCCGACGTAGGCCACCCGGTACTGGCGCAAGATCAACCCGTCCAGGTCGTAGATGAGGCCGGCGGCGCGATCGGCGGCGAGATCGGATTGGGTGGGGTCGGTCACCGCCCGGTACTGGACGAGGGCGCTCAACAGGACGCCGCGGTCGAACCGGCCGAACGACTGCAGTTGCGGCACCGAACGATCGGCATCGAAATAGAGCGGGCCGCTCAGGCCGGGCACCGCGGTCTCCGGGCTGTCGAACCGGTCGAGGGCGTCCCGGACCCGGGCCCGCCCGGCCTCGATGGCCCCGTTCCCGGTTCCGGCGGCCGCGCCATCCAAGGCGTGAATGGCGAGGATCGCCGCGTCGTAGGCTTTGGCGCCGAACCACTGCGGCGCGACGCCATAGCTGGCACGGAAGCGTTGCGAGAACGTCAGCGCCTCGCCGCCCAGGCTGTCATAGATCAGCGGCGCCGTCACGCGCAGGCCATTGGTGAAGAACCCGGGTTGCTCCAGCTCCTCCGGCTCTCCGGCGAACAACTGGGCGAACCCCTGATACCCGAGCGCGTCGCCGCCGATGATCGGGGGGTTGAGCCCGGCCCGCCGCAGGACCAGGAGCAGATCGCGCGCATCCTCCGGCACCAGGGAGAGGAAGACGAGGCCCGGATCGGGGAGCGCCGCCAGCTCGGCCACGACCGCCGCGATCGACGACTCCCTATCTTCCGGCTCGATCGCGAGCTCGGCGACGACCGTGCCGGCCTGGTTGAACCCATCGCGAAACGCCGCCGCCAGCGAGGTTTCGTAAGCGGCGCCGGTGGAGATCACCGTCGCCCGCGCAAAGTCGAGGACATGCTGGCTATACGCCGCCACCAGCTTGCCCTGCTCCCGGTTGGCGAGCACCGACCGGAAGTACCAGGGATGGGTGTCGTTCAGGCTATCAGCCGTGGCGGACGGCGAAATGGCGACGATCCGCGCCGCTTCGTAGATGGGCGCCGCGATCAGCGACGCCTCGCTTGTCTGGTGGCCGATCACCAGCCACACCTGATCGTTCGCCACAATCTCGGCGGCGACCGCGGCCACCGTTGCCGGGTCGTTCCGATCATCGAAGCTCACGACATCCACCGGCCGGCCGCCGATGCCGCCCTGTTGGTTGATCGTCTCGACCGCCAGCTCGATGGCCCGCACCTGCTCCCGGCCGGCGTAGGCGTCGGGCCCGCTCAGGGGCCCGGCATAGGCAATCAGGTAGGGCTCACCGGCCAAGCCGCGCGGTTGCAGCAGGACGCCGGCGGCCACCGCGGCCACCAGCGCCAGCGCCGCCCCGGCCAGCAGCCAAGGC
>JALZJP010000095.1 GCA_030859715.1 Chloroflexota bacterium | reverse complement strand
GCTCCGGGCCACACCCCGGAGCCGGTCGCCGGATCTGATACCAACGGCAAGCACCTGGCGTGAAGGCCGACCGATGGCGTAAGGAGACCTCTATGCAACTTGCCGCGCCGGCCGCTACCGAGCCGCCGGTGTCCGATTCGCGGCCGATCGCCGCCTACGGCTTGCTGGCCGACTGCAACTCGGCGGCGCTGGTCGATAGTGGGGGATCGATCGACTGGCTCTGCCTGCCGCGCTTCGACAGCCCCGCCGTCTTCGCTCGGCTGCTTGATCCGGCGGCGGGACACTGGTCGGTCCGGCCCGCCGGCGCGTACACGACCGAGCGGCGCTACCTGCCGGGGACGCTGGTCATCGAGACGACCTTTGTCACCGATGGCGGCGTCATCCGGCTGCTCGACGCGATGGCGTTCGCGGACGGACAGCGCGTCCACGAACTCGGCCTGGACAGTCCCCACCAGGTGCTTCGCCTCGTCGAAGGGGTCACGGGCACGGTCGAGGTGCTGATGGAGCTGGCGCCCCGGCCGGAGTACGGTCTGGTCCGGCCGCTCTTCCGGCAAACCGAGCATGGGGGGCGCACCTTTGGCGGACCGAATCAAATCGATGTCCGGGCCGGGGTGCCGATCACGATCGCGGACGCCACGATGCGGGCCGCGTTCCGCGTCGACGCGGGCCAGCGGGCCGGCTTCGCCCTGCGCTGGATTGGGATTGCGGACTCAGCCGCCGCCGCCTGTGCCCCGAATCGGGTCGCCGCCTGGATTGCCGACACCGTCACCGGCTGGCAGTCGTGGGAAGACGCGCACGACGTCTATCGCGGCGCCCATCGCGATCAGGTCCGGCTGAGCTCCCGCGTGCTCAAGGGGCTGACCTATCGCCCGACCGGGGCGATCGTGGCCGCGCCGACAACCTCGCTGCCGGAAGCCATCGGCGGCGCTCGCAACTGGGACTATCGCTATGCCTGGGTCCGCGACGCCAGCCTCACGCTGGAAGCGCTCTACATCGGGGCCTGCTCCGACGAGGCCGAGCGCTTCGTCTCCTTTATGACCAGCTCGGCCGGCGGCCACGTTGGCGTCGACGATCCCTTGCAAATCATGTACGGCATCGGCGGCGAGCATGACCTGTCGGAACGCGAGCTGCCGCACCTCCGCGGCTGGCGGGACTCGCGGCCGGTCCGGGTGGGCAATGACGCCTGGAATCAGACGCAGCTCGATGTCTACGGCGAGTTGCTGAATGCCCTGCATCTGTACCAGGAGCAATTAGGGGAGCTTCATCCCGAGATCCAACGCTTCGTCGCCTACCTGGCCGACGCTGCCGCCCAACGCTGGGAGGAGGCCGACGCCGGGATGTGGGAGATGCGAGGCGAGCCGCGGCATCACCTCTCGTCGAAGGTCCTCTGCTGGGCGGCGTTGGACCGCGCCGTCGATCTGGCGCCGCGGCTCGGCGGCCACGGCCGGCCCGAGGCGTGGGCGGCGGCGCGTGACCGCATCCGCGAGACCATCTTCAAGCGCGGTTGGAGCGAGCGCCGGCAGGCGTACAGCCAGACCTTCGATGCTGACGAGCTGGATGCCGCCGCGTTGCTAATGCCGCTCGTCGGCTTCCTGCCGGCGACTGATCCAAAAATGCGATCGACGATCGAGGCCATCGCGCGCGATCTGACCGAGCACGGTCTGGTCCTCCGCTATCGCAACGAGACGGGTCTCAATGCTGACGGACTGGACGGCGTGGAAGGGACGTTCGTGATCTGCTCGTTCTGGCTCGTCTCGTGCCTGGCGCTGGCGGGGGAGCGGGAGCGGGCGGAGGCCCTCTTCGACCGGATCGCGGGCTTTGCCAACGATCTCGGCCTGCTGGCGGAAGAGATCGACCCCGCCAGCGGCGAGCAATTGGGCAACTTCCCGCAAGCATTCAGCCATGTCGGCTTGATTAATGCCGCCTGGCAACTCGACCAGGCGAACGGGGCCGACGTTACTGCCGGCGACATCGGGCAGAACCGGTCAGGGGTGGACCGGCAAAATGACAACGACGGCTGGTGGGCTCGCCTCCGCGGGCAGCTCTTCCCGGATCGTTCGGCTGAGAAGGGCGGTGCCTAGCGCAATCGCGGTCGCGAGGCGCTGGACTGCTGCCCCAGACGCGGACCATCCCGGCTAAAACGCGACCTGGTCACTGCCTTTGAGCTTGAGCAGGGACCGGGTTTCGTCCGGGGTGGCGGGTTCGAGCGACAGCTCGCCCAGGATGCGGACCATCTTCGCCACCAGGTCGGCGTTCGATTTGGCCAGTTCGCCCTTGCCGATATAGATATTGTCTTCTAGCCCGGTGCGGACGTTGCCGCCCATGATGGCGCCCATCGTGGTCAGGTTGATCTGGTGGCGGCCGGCGCCGAGGATCGACCAGAGATAGGCATCGCCAAAGAGGCGGTCGGCGGTCCGCCTCATGTGGAGGAGGTCTTCGACATCGGTGCCGACGCCGCCGAGGATGCCGAAAATGGTCTGGACGAAGAGGGGCGGCCGCACCACGCCGCGATCGAGCATGTGAGCCAGGTTATAGAGGTGGCCGATGTCGTAGCACTCGAACTCGAACCGGGTGCCGTGGGCGCCGAGCCGGGTCACGATCGATTCGATGTCGGCGAAGGTATTGCGAAAAATGGTGCCGCTGGAGCGTTCCAGGTAGTCTTTCTCCCAGTCGTGCTGGTACTCCTTGATCCGGGACATCATCGGATAGAGGCCGAAGTTCATCGATCCCAGGTTGAGCGAGCACATCTCGGGTTGCATGGCCAGCGGGCCGGCCAGCCGCTCCTCGATCGTCATGTGATGGGCGCCGCCGGTGGTGATATTGATGATGGCGCCGGTGTTGGCTTTGATCCGTGGCAGGAATTGGGCGAAGACGGCGGGGTCCGGCGTCGGGTAGCCATTCTCCGGGGTCCGGGCATGCAGGTGGAGGATGGCGGCGCCGGCGTTCGCGGCGCCGATCGCCGACTCCGCGATCTGATCCGGCGTGATCGGCAGGTAGGGCGTCTGCGACGGGATGTGGATGGCGCCGGTGATGGCGCACGAGATAATCACCTTGCGAGCGGCCGCGGCCATCGGTTCCTTCTCCTCCGTCGCGCCGTCGGTACCATGCGATGCATCTTACCCGATGGGCCCGGCGTGGGATACTGGGACATCTGGCAGCCGCGTGGTCATCGACGGAGTCGTACGAGGAGGCAAGGTCTCATGGCACGACAGCTTCGCGCCCTGGCATCGGCATTGTTGCTCGGTCGCTTGACGGTTGGGAGTATGTTGCTGGCGCTTGTCGCCGGCACGGCGGTCGCGCCGGTGGCGGCGCAGCCGCTGCCCGACGATCCGCGCACCATACAGGTGAGCGGCACCGGCGTCGCCACCGCCCCGGCCGAAACCGCCCGCATCCAGTTTCTGATCGCCACCTACGGCGATATCGGGCGGGGCGACATGCCGATGTCGGAGGCGGCGATCGCGGCGCAAAACGAGATGCTCCAGAGCACGCCGGTGGCGGAGCAGAGCCAGTTTCCTTCGGTCAGCGACGTCTTCGGCCCGGTCGTGTTGACCGCGGATGACCTGGAACCGGTGATCCTGGCGGTGATTGATGCCGGCGCCCCGGAGGACGCGATCACGGTCCAGACCGGTCCCTCAATCGGCGGCTTCTATGGTCCCGGCTCCCCCGCGTCCGGCCTGATCGAGATCCTGCTGCCGGACCCAACCGTGGAGCGAGTGAACGCCATCGTCGAGGCCGCGAACTCGAGCGCCTTGGGCGTCCTGGCGCTGCAGTCGGCCGGAGTCGAGTACAACGTGGCCGATTGCGGTCCGCTCCTGGATGCCGCCCGGCAAGCCGCCTTCGACGACGCTCGCGCCCGGGCCGAGGCGCTAGCACCGCATATTGGCGCATCGGTGGCAGCGCCGGTCCAGGTCAGCGATTTCGGCCCGTCGATGGTGCCGCGAGGCGGCACCGGTTGCCCGCCGACGCCTGACCTGGCGTATGGGCTGTACGGCCCATCGCCCGGTTTCAACACGCCGCCGTTCAACGGCCTGGCGCCGGCCGAGGCCCGCGTCGTGGTCCAGTTGTCGGTGACTTACGAGTTCGAGCTGGCGCGTCAATAGCGCCACGCCGGTCATCGTTTTGCGTCATTCGTGATCCCCATATACGCTACCCGGTGTGAAGAGCAAACGTAACGAGCCGCGGTGAGGGGGAACGAATGGCGATGACGGAGGTGGGTCTGCCACTGGCGGAGATTGATACGCCGGCGCTCGTGATCGACCTTGACGCGATGGATCGCAACATCGCGGCGGTGGCGGGCGAGCTGGCGGGGCGGGAGGTGGCCTGGCGGCCCCACGCCAAAGGGCACAAGTGCCCCGCAATCGCGCACCGCCAGCTGGCGGCGGGGGCGATCGGCGTCACCTGCGCCAAGCTGGGTGAAGCCGAGGTGATGGCCGCGGCCGGGGTGCGGAGCATCCTGATCGCCAACCAGGTGGTGGGCCCGCTCAAGACCCGGCGGCTGGCGGCGCTGGCGGCCGGCTCCGGGGCGGAGATCATCGTCGCCGTCGATAGCCTTGGCAACGTCCATGAGCTGGATGCGGCCGCCCACGAGCGCGGCGCGCGGCTGCCGGTGGTGATCGAGGTCGATACTGGGATGCAGCGGGCCGGCCTGGCGCCGGGGGAGCCGGTGGTGGAGCTGGCGCGGGAGATCGTCGCCTGCCCGAACTTGCGGTTTGCCGGGGTGATGGCCTGGGAGGGCCACGCCCTCAGCATCGCCGACAGCGAGGCGCGGCGGCAGGAGGTGACGGCGGCGGTCGAGCGCCTGACGCGGAGCGCCGACGCCTGCCGGGAGGCGGGGATGCCGGTCGAGATCGTCTCCTGTGGCGGCAGCGGCACCTATCTGACAACGGGCGCCCGGCCCGGCGTGACCGAGGTGCAAGCCGGCGGGGCGACGCTGGGCGACTCGTTCTACCGGGGCCTCGGGGCGCCGATCGAGCGGGCCTTGGCCCTGATGGTCCAGGTGACGAGCCGGCCGACGCCGGACCGGATCATCGTCGATGCCGGCCGCAAATCGACCGATCCCAACCTGCACAGCCCGGTGCCGCTGGGCGTCGAGGGGGTGGTGCGGGTCACGCTGTCGGCCGAGCATGGCCGGATCGAGCTGGACCGGCCGAGCCCGCTGAAGGTGGGCGATCGCCTCGATTTGGAGATCGCCTATCACGACCATACGGTGCATCTGCATGACGAGTTGTACGTGGCGCGCAACGGCGTCGTGATCGCGGTCTGGCCGGTGGCGGGCCGGGGCAAAGCCGAGTAGCGAAGAAAAGCCGCTGCTGAATCCATCAGGTACGGACATCGCTAGCACACGCGGCAAACCACGCGGGAGGTTCCCGGCCCAGTTGGACCGTGTCAGGGAAGTGAATCGACGCTGCTTCTTTTCGGCTCCCTCGTCGGGCCGCTTTCGCGGTGGGGCGGCACGAGAGGCTGCCCGAAGGGTGTTCGACGGGTATACTCCAAATACGAAAAATGGTCGTCTCAGGTCAGGAACATGTCATGCAGCGAACGCTTACCATTACCGTGGATGAGACGATCTATCGGGAGTTGCATGAGCAGGTGGGCCAAGACAAAATCAGCAGCTTCATCGAAGCGCTGGTTCGCCCCCATCTCGTCACCGCGGCCGACTTGGAAGCTGGCTATCGAGCGATGGCAGAGGACAGCGATCGCGAACGTGAGGCACGGGAATGGGCGGAGGGGTTAATCGGTGAGACTCTTTAGTGACCGATCGTGAGCACAGGCGTGGAGCAGTGCATTGGATTGATTTCTCGGGGGGCCGCGGTGGCGAGATCACAAAAATTCGGACCGCGGTCATTGTCAGCAACGACGTTGCAAACCGATTGCTCAACCGTGTCCAAGTGGCGCCGATGACGTCCAACGTTCGCCGGATCTACCCCAGCGAGGCGCTCATCCACCTCGGTAGCTCGACAAGCAAGGTAATGGTTGATCAGATCACGACCGCGGCCAAGGAGCGGCTTGGTCGTCGGCTCGGGATGTTAACCGCCGAAGACATGCGGCTGGTTGAGGCTGCCATTCGACGCCAGCTCGGGCTTGTACCCATCTAGCAACCAGCTCCAAGCAGAGTGCTCGGCTGATGATTTGCTTCAAGTTGTTCCGTTGGATTTTTGGGCCGCTACTGGCGGAACACGAAATCGGCGGCGTCGCAGACGGACTCGTAGCCGATGACTTGGTAGATGCGGTTGGCGGTGGAGTTGGCGAGATCGGCGTAGAGGAAGCAGAAGGCGCGGCCGGCATCGAGCAGGTGCTGGCTGACGGCGGCGGTGGCGGCGCTGGCATAGCCGTGCCGGCGCTGCTCCGGCGGTGTGTACACGGGGCCGATTCGAATCCCGGTGGGGGTCGGGCCGATGGCGCCGACCAAGCTGACCGGTTCGCCGGCGACCTCCCAGAGCCAGAAGCCGCCGTCTTCGCTCTCCAGTCTGCCGTCGACCGCGTGCGCGATCCGGCCGGGGTCGGTGGCGGTGACCGCCTCGTGGCTGAAGGCCGTCACCCAGGCGATGAGCAGGGCGCGGTCGTGGTGGGTGGCTTCGCGGAGTGATCCCGCCACACCGGGGACCGGCCGCACCTGGTGCAGGGCGAAGATGCGGAGCGCGCGGAGCCGTTCGACCCGGCCGCCGGCAAGGCGTTGCCAGTGGTCGGCAAAGGCCGTGCTGAGCGCCGTGGGGCCGGTCACGCCCGGTAGCACGACGCTCGCGTCGTGCAGGAACGTCGCCAGCGGCTCGATCGCCTCCGGATATTCCGTCGTTGACAGGATCAGGTTATGGGGCGGTGTCCGCAGGCAGGCGGCGGCCACCTCGCCGTCCCGGTCAACCGTGGCCAGGTAGGGTGCGGCGTCGAAGTGCTGGGGGGCGACGATCAACGTGTGGATCAGCCCGAGCATGAGGTTGTTCGCCGCTTCCTGGCGCATGAGGAAGGGCTGGATGCGATCGCGGAAGGCGGTCACTGAATCATAGGTAGTGGGGATGAGTGACGGCATCGGCATGGATGCGCTCCGCCTTTTCCGGTCACTACCTTCATGACCGATCATGGAAGCCGCCGAGCACGGCGCCCGGCGGCTTCCTGTCAGTGCGACTGGCTACGGCGTCGGCGTGGCCCCGGCGTCCTCCGGGGGGAACACCAGCGCGGCGAGGCCGACGACGGTCTCGTCCCCGTCGTTGCGGATCTCGCCCTCGACGAAGGGCGGGAAGACGACGGAGTCGCCTGCTTCCAGCGTGAATTCGGCTCCAGCCACGCCCTCCTCAGCCTCGGGGACGGCGTCCTCCTCGACCGCGCCGGGGGTGGCGAATGCCGCGATCGTAGCGGCGCGGATGATGGGAAGCGGGATGTCCGCGAGGACCGTGACGGCACCCGATTCGACATAAAAGAGGGCTACCGATGGGTCGTTCGGATCAAGGGGGAAGCCGGCCCCCGGCTCGATCGTGAAGCGAGCGAGCAGGAGGTCGGCCGGGGCCGCCGGCAACTCTTCCGCCGTGCCAAAGCCGAGCGGCTCGAAGGTCACCCCCTCGGGGCCGAAATCCGCAGCGGCCGGGGTCGCCTCTTGGGCGACAACACCGCCGGCCAAGCGGCCGGTCGTCACCAATCCGGCGAGGAGGAGGACGACGATGAGCAAGACCAAGGCGGGCGCGCGGTACATGGCGTTCGCTCCTATCGCTGACCGGCCGCCCCGTCGGCGTCCGAGTGGTGCATTCTATCTTGCTTTGAGATTGCCCCGCCCGGTCGCCTTCAGGCGTGAACGCTAGAGCTTCAACAAGCCGAAAGCGTCTTTGTAAATCGGGTCGTCGCGGCGGAAGGTGTCGGGATGGGTGCCGTTGAGGACCGCCATCTGGTAGGCCAGGATCTGCATCGGCACCACGGTCAACAGCGGCGAGAGGTCTTCCGGCAGTGACGGGAGGCTGAACACCGTGGCCGCCGGCGCGCCCGGCGCCGCATCGCCGACGAGCCAGAGCCGTGCCCCTATCGCCGCCAGGACGGCGGCCACCTCGGCCACGCGGGAGGCGCCGGCGCCGGCGACGTTGACCAGCACGGCGAGGTCGCCGGCGTTGACCGCCACCATCGGCCCATGCAGGAACTGCTCGACCGCCAGGGCATCGACCCGGCCGTAGGCAGCCTCGCGGGCTTTGATCACCAGCTCCAAGGCGGTTGCCTCGTTCGGCCCGGCGGCGGCGGCGTAGACCTGGCCGCGGACGGCCAATCGGGCGACCGGCTCAATCTCGCTTTCCCGTGCCAGGACCGCCGCGACCTGATCAGGCAGCGCGGCCAGGGCATCCCGCCACTGGCTCACCCGCCCGTTGCCGGTCCGCTCGCCGAGGGCGGTGGCGACTTGGGCGAGGACCGTCATCGCCGTCAGGTGGGACGAGGTGTAGGCGGCGGATTGCTCCCGCTCGACCGTGCGCAGGACTAGCCGCGAGCCGGGATGCTCCGCCGTCAGGCTGCCAACGGAGATGATCGTGGCTCCGGCCCCGCTGGCCCGCGCCAGCGAGGCCGCCGAATACTGTTTCACCCCGGTGTGGGCCATGATGACGACGGCATCCTCGGCCCGGAGCGGGAAGCTCTCCGGGTAGAGGGCGAAGTCGAAGGAGGAGACCGCGCGGGCATCGAGCCCGGCGGCGCGCACCAGCCAGGCGCCGACGAGGGCGGCGTGATAGCTGGTGCCGATGCCGATGACGAAGATGCGGCCGGCGGCGGCAAGGAGCCCCGCCGCCGTGCCGGCCTGGTTCCAGCCGTCATCGCTCAGAACCCGGCGCAGGTCGTCCGGTTGGCGGTGCATCGTCTGGTACATCTTCGAATCGGTGGTGGGGTTGCTCACGTCGTTACCTCCTCGTTCAGACCGCGGGATGGGCGGGACCGCGTGCGGACTATGATTAGGCCGGCCATGACGACCGCGGCGCCGATTAGCTTAACCGGGCCGAACGCCTCGTGCAGGACGACGGCCGAGAGGACGCCGCTGGTAACCGGCACCAAGAGTTGGAAGCTGGTGGCGGCGGCGACCCCGCGCTTGGCAATGCCCCAGTTCCAAAGCATATACGCCACGTAGACGGGGAAGACGACCGTATACAGGATCGACCACCAGCCGCCGGTCGTGACCGCGGCCCAATCCTGGGCCAGCATACCGGGCAGCGTCATCAGGAGCAGGGGAATGGTCCCGGCCAGGACGGAATAGGCGGTATAGGTCTCTGGCCGGTAGCGGCGGACCAAGGGCCGGTTGACGATGCCGTAGACGGCGAAGGAGACGGCGGCGCCGAGGCTGAGGAGATCGCCGCCGAGGGAGCCGGCGTCGTCTCGTTTGCCGGACAAGAAGATGATGACGCCGGTAAGGGCGACGACGAGCCCCAGCCAGGCCCGGCCGCTGGTCGGCTCGCCGCTGACGGCCAGGATGACCACCGAGATGAGCGGCACCATCGCGATCAGGAGAGCGGAGGAGAAGGGCGAGGTGCGATCGAGGCCCAGGGCGTAGCAGAACTGGTAGACCGTGAATCCCGAGAGCCCGGCCGCGATGAACCGGGGCAGATCGGCTCGATCCAGCCCCCGCTCGCCCGGCCGGCCACGGACCAGGAGGACGGCGAAGGCGAGGATCGTAATCAGCACGAAGCGGGTAAAGGTCATTGCCAGCGGGTTGATCTGGGCATAGACCGACTTCATCATGATATGGGAGGTCGACCACAGCAGCACGACCGTCAGCAACGCCAGCTCGGGCCCGAACCGCACCCCGAACGAGTCACGCGATGCGGCGCGATCGGCGGCAACGGTTGACATAAATAATGAGCTCCGGCTGCGATCGACAACGGTGCGCGGCGACGAACGACAATCAGGTGCTGTGCATGGAACCGAGACCGCGCTCCAACGTGAGATGCGACCGGCCCCGATTCAGACGCCAGGCGATTGCCTGGCGGCATCATCGCGTACGCCGCCGCGACATGGAACCGGGCCGGGCGATTGCGATAGGTCAAACAACGCGACGTGCATCTGGCGGCGCTGCCGGGTTTGGCGGAGGGATTGACAAGCCCTGATCGATGATCGATGATTGCTAACAATCAGCAAAGAGAACCGGTGGGGCGGCGAGGGACGGAGAGGACGGCCATGCGCTCGGGGCGGGAGCCGGCAGCAGACGGCGCGCTCAACCTGAACCACGCTCGGCCGCGCCAAGCCGCGCCGCCGGCGGCGGACCTGCACGCGGTGCTCTCGCTGCCGGAGAACCAGGCGCTGGCGGTCAGCATCGCCAGCCGGCTGCGGGATGCCCTCCTGGCCGGGTACTTCGGCCCCGGCGAGCAATTGCGGGAGGAGCCGCTGGCGCGCTCGATGGGGGTCAGTCGGGGGCCGGTGCGCGAGGCCCTGCTGCGGCTGGAACGGGAAGGGCTGGTCGTCGTCCGGCGTAATCGGGGCGCCTTTGTGGCGCGACTCTCGGCCCAGGATTTGGAAGAGGTCTACACCCTGCGGGTGGCGATCGAGGGCCTGGCGGTGCGGCGGGTGGTCCGGCTGGCGACCGATGCCGAGATCGATGACATGCAGGCGATGGTCGACCTGATGGCCGCCGCCGATGCCCGCGGCGTGACCGAGCAGGAGGCGGCCGACCTCGATCTCCGGTTCCATGACCTCGTCTACCTGGCCAGCCTGCATCGTCGCCTCAATGAGAGCTGGGGCAACCTGCGGCCTCAAGTTCACATTTTGCTGCTGAACCGGAACGTGGCGCGGGAAGACTTCCGGGAATTCCTGGTCCAAGGGCACCAATGGATTGTCGATGCCTTGCGCGACCGTGACGAGGACCGGGCGGTGGCCACCATCGAGGACCACCTGCGCGGCTCGTACGAGCGGGTGGCCGCCGGCCTCGACCTTCGGGCCGGACGGACGGCGGGCGAAGGAGCGGACCGTGGCCGCTGATCTGTTCGACCTCGGCGGCCGGGTGGCGGTCGTCACCGGGGCGGCGGCGGGAATTGGGCGGGCGATCGCGGTCGGCATGGCCGAGCACGGCGCCGACGTGCTCATCTGCGACATCAATGCCGAGGGGTTGCCCAGCACGGTTCAGGCGGTCGCGGAGCATGGCCGGCGGGGCCACGGCATGCGCTGTGACGTCGGCAACGATGAGGAGATCATGGCCCTCTTTGTCGAGCTTGATCGCGTCTTTGGCCGGGTCGATATCCTCGTCAACAACGTCGGTCACAATGCCCGCTCGAAACCGGAGGAGCTTTCCCGTCACGATTGGGAGTTTGTGCTCGGCACCGGCGTCACCGCGTCGCTCCGCTGCGCCCAGGAAGCGGGGCGACGGATGATCGCCGCCGGGCATGGCGGCAGCATCATCAACATCTCGTCCATCGCCGGGGCGACCGCCTTGGGCCGGGGCAACCTGGCCCATAGCGCGAACAAGGGGGCGCTCCATCAACTGACCCGCGAACTGGCGGTGGAATGGGCCAAGCACGGCATCCGGGTCAATGCCATCCTGCCCTGCCAGGTCCTGACCGAGGGGTTCCAGGACTGGCTCGACTCACCGGGGTTTGACCCGGCGCTGATGACGCGGTTTCTGGCGGGCATCCCCATCGGCCGCTTGGCCAGGGCCGAGGACATGGTCGGTCCGGCCGTCTTCCTCGCCTCCGACGCGGCGGCGATGGTCACCGGCACTTTACTTGGCGTGGACGGCGGCAACCTGGCGCTCAATGCCGGCGGCAGCCATACCTGGTAGCGATAGCGGCGTTGGGAGAGAGGAGGCTGACCAAGAAGCTGCCGGCCGAGAAGGGTGAAAGCGGGCCCGGCCGTGGCGCCGGGCGTAACCTGGAACGACTATCGACAGGCGATGAAGCAAGGAGGCGAAGATGTCCACCGACAAGCGCCCACGGTCCACGATCCTGCGGTCGACGCTGAACCGGCGCCATCTGCTGAAGACCGGCAGCGCGGCCGCGGTCGCCGGCGCGGCGACGATCGGGGCCAAGCGGAGCACGGCGTTCGCGGCGCCGGCGTTCCTTCAGGGAGAGCAGATTACGCTGCGGTACGGGACCTGGTTCTGGTACGAGCCGGGCCGGGCCGAAGCCTGGCGCTACATGATCGAGCGGTTCCACGCCGCCCAAGACGAGATCCGGATCGAGGAGTCGGGCGCCCCGTTCGACGAGTTCACGAACAACATCATCGTCCAACTCCAAGCCGGCGGCCTGGATGACGACCTGGTGCAGACCACGCCCGACCTGGTCTTGCGGCTGCTCCGGGCCGGCCAGCTCGCCTCGCTGCAAGACGTGATCGATTCGCTTGACATCACGACCCTGAGCCCGGCCCACGACTACATCACCGTTGATGGCCAGGTGCATGGGCTGGACGTGGTCACCGTCGTCTTTGGTCTGCTCTACAACGCGCAACTGTTCGAGGACGAGGGGATCACCACCCTGCCGGCCACGGTCGAGGAATGGGTCGAGGTCAGCCAGGCGCTGACCAGCCGGCCCGACCAGTTCGGCATGTACTCCGCCCATCTGACCTCGGAGCCGGAGAGCTTCTGGTTCCAGCTCCAGGAATGGGCGATGCCGTTCGACGGGGTCTGGGCCAACGAGGCGGGGCCACAAGTCAATAGCGAGCCGATCATCAACGCGGTCTCGTTGTTCAAGACCTTCTACGACGCCACCTTCCCCCAGGGCAGCGACGACTCGACGGCGACCCGGCAATGGGGCGATGGCCAGATCGCCCAGCAGTTGATCGTCTCCGCCGCGGTGAACGTCTACCGGACCTCGGCGCCGGAACTGTACCCCCACATCCGGTCGTACTCGCTGCCGTGGGAATCGAAGCGGTCGATCGCCCGGATTCACCCGATCACGGTCAACGCCAACGGGGCGAACGTTGACGCCGCCAAGGAGTTCGTCAAATTCCTCTACACGCCGGAGAACTACCGCGAGCTGCTGACCCGGCAGCTCGACGTGATCCCGGCTTATGATGTCGGCGGCCTGGACGAGTACTTCGCCGACCTGCCGTGGTTGACCGGCTACGAGGATATTTCGCCGACGACGCCGCCCGACATCATGGGCGACTTCATCTTCAACAACCAGGAGTTCGGCCAGATCGTCATCAACCGTGTGACCGAAGTTCTCACCGCCGACCGTCCGGTGGAAGAGGCGATGGCCCAGGCCCAACAGGAGCTGGAGGAGCTTGGGGGCCGGCTCGGGCTGTAGCGAGCCAGCGGTCAGGGGGAGGGGTCGCCGATCTCGCTCCCTGATCGCATTTCGGGACCCTCGCTCTGCGGGTGCATATCGTGGAAATCGGAGCTTTGCGGTGGCGGCGCTGGAATAATTTCCGCGCTGAGCATCACGAAGTCCTTTCAGGACTGAGCACGATCGGGCCGCTGGAACCAAGGCAATCAAACGGATTTGGTATCAGTCCTGAAAGGACTTTTCGATGCTCAGCGCGGAATTTATTCCAGCGCGACGCCGATGCGGAGTTTCGATGCCCGCACCACGAGTTCGACCAAGGATGCGAGCGTGAGCACCCGCGCCGAGACGATGACCGCAACCGCCGTCGATCGCGCCTTTGGCGGGCCGCGACGCCGGCGGCTGCCCTGGCTGCTGCCCTATCTGCTGGCGTTGCCGATCATCACCTACGAGGGCGTTTTCATCCTCTACCCGATCTATCAGGGGTTGCGGTCGAGCTTCTTCCGGCAGCAGATCGGGCTGCCGGAGGAATGGGCCGGGCTGGCGAACTATGAGCGCCTGCTCGGCGACACCGCCTTCTGGGGCGTGATGGGGACGACCATCATCTACATGGTGGCCGTCATCGCGGTGGCGATCGGGGTTGGCCTCGGCTCGGCCGTGGTGCTGAACCGGGCGTTCCGGGGCCGCACCCTGGCCCGGGCGATGATGACGATGCCGTGGTCGTTCCCCGATGTGCCGACCGTGCTGGTCTTTCTCTGGATTCTCAATCCCAGTTTCGGCGTCATCAACGTGTTTGCCCGGTTGCTGCCCTGGATCGAGGAGAACCCGACCTGGCTGCTCGATCCCCGGCTGGCGTTCGTCTCCGTGGTCGGTATCACCGCCTGGAAAGGGTTTCCCTTTTACAGCCTGGTCATTCTGGCCGCGCTGCAAACGGTGCCCAGCGAGCTGCTGGAGGCGGCGAAAATCGACGGCGCTTCGTCCCGCCAGGCCTTCTTCGCGGTGACGCTGCCCGCGATCTCGCCCACCCTCTTGTTGCTGACCGTGCTGGCGGCGATCTTCTCCTTCAAGCAGTTCACCCTGATCTGGCTGCTCACCGGCGGCGGCCCGTCCGGGGCGACGGAGACGATCGTGGTTCGCATCTACAGCACCGCGTTCCGGTTTTACGATTTTTCCTACGCCGCCGCGCTGGGCGTCGCCGGTTTTCTGCTGGCGTTGACGGTGTCATTGATCTTCCTGGCGGTACAACGCCGGCAGGACATGGAGGCCGGCTGAGGCATGGCTCTTGCCCCCGCTCCTCTGACCGTGGCTGATAACGTCGCGATGACTCGCCGCCGGCGCCTGGCGCGCACGGCCCGCCGGGCCGGGTACTATCTGCTCGTCATCCTGGTCTGCGCGGTCACCTTTTCGCCAATCTATTGGATGGTGGTGACCACGATCCGGCCCGTCACCGCCAACCTGCGCTTTCCGCCGCAACTCTGGCCGACGGCGATTGATCTGTCCGCCTTCCGTGCCCTGTTCGACCATGAGCCGATCGAGCAATGGATCTGGAACTCGACGCTGCTGTCCTTGATGGCGACGCTGATCTGCGTCGTCCTGGCGGTGCTGGGCGCCTACACGCTGTCGAGCATGCGCTGGCGGGGGCGGGGCGCCTTCGCCATCTTCCTGCTGATGACGCAGATGCTGCCAGAAGCGTTGATCATCGTCCCGATCTTCAAGATTTACCGCGATCTCGGCTTGCGGGAGAGCCTGCCCGGGCTTTCGCTGATCGACGCCGCCTTCGTCCTCCCGATCGGGATCTGGATCTTGAAGAACATGTTCGACACGATCCCGAAGGAGGTGCAAGAGGCGGCCCGGGTCGATGGCGCGGGCCCGTTCCGGGTGTTGTTTCAGATCGTGCTGCCGTTGACGCTGCCGGGGCTGGTGGCGGTCGGGGTGGTCGCCTTCTTCTACACCTGGAACGAGTTTCTGTTCGCCCAGTCGATGATTGCCGACGATAGCTTGAAGCCGGCCTCGGTCGGGTTGGCTTCGATGATCTCGATGCTGGATACGCCGATCGAGCGGCTGCTGGCGGCAGGGCTGATCTTCGCCATCCCGCCGGTGATCTTCTACGTCGTGATGCAGCGGTATGTCATCGCCGGCATCACGGCGGGCGCGGTGAAGGGGTAGGCGTGGTGTCATGTTTGGGTAAATGCTTCCACTTCCAAGGTAGTTGCCCGCGTCGCGCTGGAATGAATTCCGCGCTGAGCACCGGGAAGTCCTTTCAGGACTGGGCACGGGCGACCCAAAATTCCCATGTGATTCAGACAGTTTCCATATGAGTGACCGCTTGAATCGCCAGCGGGAGGAGCTGGGACGCGCCAGCGCGGCCCTCGTTGCGGCCGGATGCGATTTCGCGCTGTTGTCGTCCCTGGCCAATGTTACCTATGCCAGCCGGTGGGAGGTGCCGGTGCCGGTCGGGGCCGGGGCGGAGCTGGCCTGGGGGACGCCGTTGCTCCTGGTCGCGGCGCGGGATGAGACCGCTTGGCTGATCGTGCCGGACGGGTCTATGCCGGCGGCGCGGGCCGGGGCGGCGGTGAACGAGATCGTTGGATTTGAGACGTTCGACAGCTTCACCGCCACCGATTCCCGGCAGACGTACCTCGATGCCGTCGGCGCGGTGATGCGGGCGGCTGGTCTCGCTGGCGCCGCCGGGGTGCTGGCGGTCGAGGGGCGGACGTTGCCGCTGGCGGTGGGGCGGCTGCTCGCCACGGATCTGCCGGACTGGTCGTTGTCCGAGGCGGAGGGGCCGCTCCAGGCGGCCCGGGCGACCAAGACCGAGCGTGAGATCGGGCTCCTCCGGCACGCGACACACCTGGGAGATGTGGCCCAAACGACGCTGGCCGGGCTGTGCCGGGAGCCGGGGAGGACCGAATTCGAGATGTGGGGCGAGATTTCGACCCGCGTCTTTACGGCGGCGGGTCGAAATATCCCGCTCTCCGGCGAGCTGGTGACCGGACCGCGGGCAACGACGGTCGAGTATCCGAATGGGCCGCGGGATCGCATCACCAAAACGGGCGACGTGGCCCTGATGGACCTGAGCGGGCGGGCCAACGGCTACTGGTTCGATTGCACGAACACCTATCTGATCGGCGACGTGGCGCCGGACGAGGAGCAGCGTCGCTACGCGCGAGCCTCACAAGATGCCTGCGAGGCGGCGATGGCGGCGCTGCGCCCCGGCGCCCTGGCCCGCGACGCGGCGGCGGCGGCCGAAGCGGCCTTTGCCCGGCATGGCTTGCCGATGGCGCACTACGCCGGGCATCAGATCGGGGTCACGGTCAACGAGCTGCCCCGGCTGGTGCCGTACGATGAGACGGTCATCGTGCCCGGCATGGTCTTCGCGGTCGAGCCGGGAGCGTATCAGGGGCCGGGCGGGAGTTTTGGCGCCCGCTCGGAGAAGTTGGTGCTCGTCACCGAGCAGGGGCCGGAGATCCTGTCACGCTTCGCCTGGGGGATTTGAATGACGGCAACCGATCACCGGATTGGGACAGAGGCGGCGCTCGATCGCGAGCGGTTGCTCACCCTGTATCGTGAGATGGTTAACATCCGGCAGACCGAGGAGCAGCTTTCCCGCTCGTACCAGATGGGCCACATTCCGGGCGCCTGCCACACCTACATCGGCCAGGAGGCGGTCGCGGTCGGCGTCTGTGCCCACCTGCGGCCGGACGACGTGGTCTTCAGCACGCACCGGGGGCATGGCCACGCCCTGGCGAAGGGGGTGCCGCCGCAGGAGGTGATTGCCGAGCTGTTTGGCAAGGTGACGGGCTGCTCGCGGGGGCGGGGCGGCAGCATGCACCTGTTCGCGCCGGAAGTTGGGCTGATGGGGACGACCGGCATCGTCGGCCCGAACATCCTGCAGGCGACCGGCGCCGGCTACAGCTTCAAGCTGCTCAAGACGGACAAGGTCAGCGTCTGCTTCTTCGGCGATGGCGCGGTCAGCAACGGCGCCTTCCACGAGGGGATCAACCTGGCCGCGATCTGGGACCTGCCGGTGGTCTTCGTCTGTGAGAACAACATGTACGCCACCGAGGTCGCCTTCGAGTACGCCACGCGCAATACCGACGTGGCGGAACGGGCCCGTGCTTACGGCATTCCCGGCGTCGCGGTCGATGGCAACGACGTCATCGGCGTCTATGAAGTGGCGGCGGCGGCGGTCGGCCGGGCCCGGCGGGGGCTCGGGCCGACGCTCATCGAATGCCGGACCTACCGGACCCGGCCGCATGCCGAGGGGATGCGCGACGGCGGCTACCGGACGGCCGAGGAGATCGCGGCCTGGCGGGGCCGCGATCCGATCGTCTCGATGCGCTCCACGATGATCGCCCGCGATCTCGCCGCCGAGGAGGATTTCGCGGCGATTGAGGCCGAGATCCAGGCGATCGTGGCCGAGGCGCTGAGCTTTGCCACCGAGAGCGCCTACCCCGACCCGGCGACAGCGACGAACTACATCTTCAGCGGCCGCGATCATGCCCGTTGATGCGGATCCGATACCAGGGAGCGCCTGATGCGAGAGATGACCTACACCAACGCCGCGCGGGAGGGGCTGGACGAGGAAATGGCTCGCGACCCGACCGTGTTCGTCGTCGGCGAGGGGATTGGCGCCAGGGGCGGCAATTTCAACACGACGCTGGGTCTGTACGAGAAGTACGGCGCGGAGCGGTTGCGGGATACGCCGATCGTCGAGCGCGGCTTCGTCGGCATGTGTACGGGGGCGGCGATGACCGGCACCCGGCCGGTCGTCGACTTCATGTTCTTCGACTTTATCCTGGACGCCTTCGGCGAGATGGCGAACCAGACGGCGAAAATTCAATATATGAGCAGCGGCCGGCTGCCGATGCCGATCGTGCTGCGCGGCTGTATTGGCGTCGGCGGCGCGGCGGCGACGCATCACTCCGGCAATTACTACCCCATCTTTGCCCACTTGCCCGGCTGGCGGGTGGTCGTGCCGACGACCCCGCGGGACGCGAAGGGTCTGCTCAAGAGCGCGATCCGCTCCGATGACCCGGTGCTGTTCCTCGAGCACAAGTCACTGCTCAATGTGAAAGGCGAGGTGCCGGAGGCGGACGCCGATGAGCTGATCCCGTTCGGTCAGGCGACCGTGCGGCGGCAAGGCATCGACTTGACGGTCGTTGCCTTTGCCTTGATGGTGTCACGGGCGCTGGACGCGGCCGCAACGCTGGCGGCGGACGGTATTTCGGTCGAAGTCATCGACCCCCGGACCGTGGCGCCGCTCGATATCGACACGATCCTGTGGTCGGTGCGGAAGACGGGGCGGTTGCTGATCGTGGACGAGGATTTCGGGCCGGCCGGGATGGCGAGCGAGATCTCGGCCTTGGTGACGGAGCGCGCCTTCGACGACCTCGATGCCCCGATCCGCCGCTTGACCGGGCTGCATACGCCGGTGCCGTACAGCCCGGTCCTGGAAGCCGCGGTCGTCCCCCATGCCGGTCAGATCGCGCGGGCGATGCGCGATCTGGTCGCGGAGTGAACGCCAAGCTGAACGGTTCCCCGCGACCGCGGAAAGGAGAGGTGCGTTGCCTAGCGAAGTCGTGATGCCCCGGCTCGGCTGGACGATGGAGGTCGGCCGGGTGGTCGAGTGGCTGAAGCGGGACGGCGATCCGGTTGAGGCCGGGGAGTTTCTCTTTCTGGTCGAGACCGAGAAGGCGGTGACGGAGGTCGAGGCGCTCGATAGCGGCGTCCTTCGCATTCCGCCGGAGGCGCCGGCCGTGGGGGAGGACGTCGAGGTTGGCGCCATGCTGGCCTGGATCGTCGCACCGGGCGAAGTGTTCGCGGTCGCCGGCGCCGGCCGTGTGGTCTCAGCGCGGCTGGCGCTCGCGCCAGCCGTGGTTGCCGCGTTGGAGCCCGCCGAGATACCGATGACGTCCGGCCCGATGGTTCGTCCGCGGCGACCCGCGATTAGCCCACGGGCGAGACGGTCGGCGGAGGCGCTCGGGGTTGATTGGACGCTCCTCGTGGGCAGTGGCAGCAGCGGTCGCATCGTCGAGCGCGATATTCCGGGCGGCGGGTAGGTACCGGCTCCGCGCTTAAGCAATGGCGCGGAGTGGCATACTTCCTCCAGGTGAGCAGCCGTGTTGACCACGGCACGGACACGGGAGAGGAGCGGTCGGGTCGCTATGCAGTCGCAGCCACAATCGTCAGGCCCGAATCCATTGTGCGAGATTGGGCGCACCCATCCCCGGGACCGGCACCGGATGAAACCGCTGGCGGAGCACGCGGGCGTCTGGGAATGCCCGCGGCACGACCTGTTTGCCCGGGTCGTGCCGAAAGAAGCGGCGGACGCCCTGGATCGGGGCGATCCGTTCGCGCTGCACACGGGCGGCGAAGGCGTGGTGGTGCGCCACGGCGACGAACGGCATGGCGGCATCCTCCTCTACTACCGGGCGAAGTGAGCGCATGCCCAGACGAGCCGTCGGGCGGCGATCCAAGCACCGGACCGCGATTGGTGACGCGAGCCGAAGGGAGCGGAACCGCTCGCCGAGCGCGAACGCCGTTGCTGCCTCGCCGGGCGACACCACCATGGCGATCGCGTCGATCCTGCCCTTGATCCATCGTTCATTTCCAGTAGCCGGAGGACCGGGTGCGATTCAGCCTCGATTTCGCCCATCAATCATGGACCCGGGCCGGCAATCCAGTTGACGTCGCCCGGCGCACGATCGACCTGGCGCGCAAGGCGGACGCGGCCGGGGTCGACCTGATCACGGTTTCGGAGGACCCGGACGGGTGGGATGCCTTTGGGCTGCTGGGGGCAATCGCTGTCTCTACTTGCCGGGCCACGCTCGGCACCAGCGTGACCAGCCCGTATTTGCGAGCCCCGAACTTGATCGCCGCCTCGGTGGCGACGCTCGATCGGTTGAGCGGCGGCCGGGCGATGCTGGGGCTGGGCCGGGGCCAGCCGGAATGGTACGAACGAGCAGCGGGGACGACGGTTGGCAGCCCGTTGGCCGCGTTGGAAGAGACGATCGGCCTGCTCCGGCAGTGGTGGTCGCCGGCGCATGTAGCGTCCTCGCGACCGGGTGACCAGTTCCGGGTCAGGGGCTGGGAGCGATCGATTCATCCGGTGCGGGAGGCGCCCTCGATCTACCTGGCGGCGGCGGGACCGAGGGCGATCGCCCTGGCGGGGCGGCTGGCGGATGGCGTCATTTTCAATAATCTCACCTCGGACGACGCGCTGATCGAGCTAATCGGGGAAGCGAAGGCGGCGGCGACCGCCGCCGGCCGCGATCCTGGATCCCTCGCGTTCATGCTGCGGACCCACGTCATGGTGCTGGACGACCCGGCGCCCTGGCTGGAACGGCAAAAGAACGCGCTGGCGATCATCAACACCTTGCCCGGGATGGACCGGTTGGTGCGGACCTCGGGCTTCGACGTCGCCGCGATCGTCCATGAGTTGCGCCGGGTGATGCGCACCGACGACGCGCTGAACGATGCCGGCGGGTTTGCCGCGTTGCGCCGGTATGCCGACTTCGCGGCGGCGCGGGCGATCATTCCGACCGGGCTGATGGAGCGCCTGGCGATCGCGGGGCCGCTGGCGCGGGTCCGCGGCCGGCTGCGGCGGTTAGCCGAGATCGGGGTGACGCAAGTCTCCCTGCCGCCGCCGGAGGCGTTGTATGAGCGTGACGAGGCAGAGATTGCAGTCTTGGTGCGAGAGATACGGACCGAGTGATACGGATCACGGGCGAAAAGTGGGGGACGCGGAGTGTCGCGCCCGCGTCGCGCTGGAATGAATTCCGCGCTGAACATCACGAAGTCCCTTCAGGACTGAGGACGATGCCTGGACGCGATCACAACGCATTCATTTGGCTTTCGTCCGAAGGGCAGTGTCCAACCCGGCTTCGGTCGCGTGACTGGCGATGACCGCTCGCGCCCGGTGCAGGAGCTTGCGGCGGGCGGGCTTGACGAACGGCAAGCGCTGGAACGGTAGCAGCCAGCTATAGATCGATTGCAGGCCATACACCTGAGTCGGCACCTTGGCCCGGGGAGCGCGGGCGACCGCCGAGGTCGTGCGGTCGCGGATGGCGGTGATCAGATCATCGGTGGTCTCGCCGGGAAACCGGGTGACGTACCGGCCAAGCTGGCTTGGCATCAGGTGGGCGTCGCTGCCGCCCAGCTTGGCCAGGCCGTAGGCGTCGGCGGCGCGTTCGATGGCCTGGGTCCGCCAGCCAACGAACGGGAAGAGCGTTTCGATCGCGTCGGGCAGCAAGCCGGCGGCGGCGAGCCGTCGCAGTTGGCCGCGCCAGAGGAACGGCAACGGATGGACGAGGACGACGATGCTACCGCGAACGGTCCGCGCCCAGCGCACGATCTCGAGCAGCGGGGTGCCGGGAGCGGGGATCGTGCCCGGCACCTCCTCCGGGAAGAGCACGCCGACATGCACGATGCGGCCGCGAGCGGTGATCTCGACCCCGGGAATGACGTGCCGGCCTCGTTCCCGGTCGGCCTGGTGCCAGTCGCGGATGGTCGCGTGGTGGTCGTGATCGGTGACCGCCAGCACGGCCACCGACGAGGCCGCCGCCTCCCGGACCCAGGCATCGACCTCCAGCAGGCCGTCGCTGCCGATGGTGTGCAAATGGAGATCGGCGTAGCTAGAGCCGGCCGGCGGCCGCTGGTTGTCGGTGAGCCAGATCGGGGTCAGCATCGCCCATTGGTCCAGATGCTCATCAATCAGCGGTTCGAGCGCTTGGGCAATGGCGGTCAGCATCGCGGTCGGGGTGCCGATCGGCTCAATCGCGGGCTCAAGATCGACCGTGACCCGGCGCCCTTTGCCGAAGGTGACGACACAGGGAACGATGACGCTGCCGGTGGCCTGGGCCAACCGGACCGGTCCGGCCGGGAGTTTAATCAGACTGTCGAAGAACGGGATCTCGATTGACGGGGTGGGGGTTGGCTCGTCGACGAAGAGGACGACGATGCCCTTCGCGTCGAGGACGCCGCGGAGCTGGGCTGCCATCCGCAAAGGTGACTGATCGACCGGGATGATCCGCGCTCCGGCCTTGGCGAAGCAGTCGATAAACCAGTCCATCAGGGCGCCGGAGCGAAAGGGACGGAAGAGCCGGGCCACGATCGCCAGCTCGCCGCGAAAACCTTGCTCCCGCAGCCAGTCGTTCGCCATCAGGCCGAGCGTGGGGTAGGGCCCGGCGTGGGGAGCGACGATGATGATGCCGCGTTGATTGAGCGCGGGCGCGATGTTCTCGGTCCCGTTCATGTCCAATCGTTTGATCGGATCGGGCAGGCGGACCCCCGATTGCAGGGTACCGATGATGGTCTTGGCGTGGGTGGCGATCTGCTGGGCGCCGATGTACCAGGCGACCGGTCCCGGCGGCGGGTCTTGGTGACGCACATGCCGGATGTTGGTCAGGGCTATGTGGCGCGGCTTTTGGCGCAGCATGAAGTACATGCCGGTGGCGGAGGAGAGCACATGCCAGATCGGCCACGGCACCGCCCAGGTGACCCAACTGGCCGCCACGATGCCGCGAAGGACGATACGGTCGGTTCTGGAATAGCGCGCCGTTGATTTCGCGGCGTCGAGCGGGCCAAGTTTCGTCGCCTGCGCCACCGCTGCTCCTCGTCTCCGGTGCCGGACGGCGAAGGCCGCCGGCCGGATACACTGATACGCGTCGCGGCCGGAACGACGGATAGCTTCGGCCGGCGCCGCGCTCGACACCTCGGGGGCAATTGTGCAAGGTGCGATCGTCAATTGCCAAGGCGGAGATCGTAGCGCATCCGCGGCGTCACGGCCGAGCGAGGAGGGCGCGGGCTTTGGAACAGGATGGGATGCGATGTCGGTCGAGGTGAACAAGACGTTGGCGCGACGCTTCTTCCAGGAGATCTGGAACGAGGGGCGGGAAGCGGCGATCGACCGCTATATCCCGGAATTCGCGGCCGGCAACGACCCCGACTTTGGCTCGGGCCGGGAGGGGTTCCGGCGGCAGTGGAAGAAGTGGCGGGCCGCCTTTCCCGATCTCCACTTCGCGATTGACGACCTGATCGGTGAGGGCGACAAGGTGCTGACCCGGTGGACTCTGACCGGGACGCACCAGGGCGAGTTCATGGGCATCCCCGCCACCGGGCGCCGGGTCGCGGTCTCCGGCATGAGCCTGGACCGGATCGAGGACGGGATGGTCGTGGAGGGCTTCGACGGCTGGGACGCGCTCGGCCTCCGCCGCCAGCTCGGCGCGATCCCCGACGATCCCGCCGACGAGTCATAGTCCGCCAGGCGAGGAGTCATGCCATCGCAAACACCAGGGAAGGCCGCGAGGTGGTCACCTCGATCTTCGGACGCGGACTCTCCATCGCAGGGTGTACCGTATGAACGCTGCCGGTAACGATAATCATCGCCGGCTCGTGTCGCCGCGGCACCACTGTCTCAAGTGCCGCCCGGCGAATGAATTCCGACGTCTTCATTCCGCGTCGCGTGGCGTATTCCGCTATCCGCTCGAAGTCCTCGCGGGCAAACGCGACCGAGACAATCGCCCGCGGCGACTTCACGGGGGGCCGAACCTCGCCTTCATCCCAAGCTTCGGGATCCTGGAGTCCGTCTAGCTCGTCTTTGCTCCACATGTGTCAACTCCTCTCGCCTTATTGCGGAAGCCTCGTCCATTCGCTCGGTTTGCATTGCCAAGCCGGTACTGGCCGCCAGACCCTTGGCTCATGGGTAGGCTCGATCTAAGCACACGTGAATCGTTGGCTTCGCCCTAGCCGGGGCAGACGCAAGTGTGGAGGCGGGCGTAGGCGGCTTTCGCGGCGGCGACGCGGGTGCGATCTTCGACCGCCCGGCCGGCGGCGACATCGTCGAGGTACTTCTGGCCGGTTGAGGCGGTCATACACAAGTGGCGGCATTGCTCCGCGACCATTTCGGCGGATGAGCGTGGTATTCTCCGGACTCGATTGTTTTCGTCACGCATCGCGTTGCCCCTTGTGGTCGCGGGTTGGTGCCAGCCCGCCTGGGATGGACGCCTCCAGGATAGCACGCCCCCGCCAAACCAGAACCCATGAGCGACACGACAGGGTCAACCGGGTCGTGGTTAGCCCGCGTTCAGGCACGATCGGTAGGTGTGACTACAGCCCAGCCTGGGCCCGAGTGGTATCAGTGTCCACGGACGTGCCAAGATACGTAGAGAAGGTAGCAGCGATTCATTTCGGCCCGCTCGCACCAGAAAGAGAGCATCTTCCTATGCCGAACCGCCACCGGCGGCCCGAACCCGTGCTGACGTACGCGTGTCATGGCTGTGCCACGACCGGCCGGGCCGCGCCCAGACTGATTCGCCCGCTGAGCCGCCGGACCCTGCTGCAGGGGATGGCCGGCCTCGCCCTCGCCGCGCGATATACGCCGGCAGCGGCCCAATCGCGTGGACCAGCGTTCAGCTATCCGATGGGGATTCCGGGGCAGGCCCTAGGTGACGGCCTGATCGTGCGTCACGGCTACGCCTGCGAAAATACGATCGTCCAAACCGGTTGGCTGCATACCGCCGAGGACTGGTATCGGACCAACGGCGCCGAGACCGGCGGCTCGCGAGTCTACACGGTGGGAGCGGGGGAGGTCGTCTTCGCCGGGTACGACTATCCCGGCTTGGTCGTCATCGTAGAACACGCGCCCGATCTCTTCTCGATGTATGGGCATCTCGACTACGCGGTCGCGGTTGAGCTGGGTCAGGTTGTTGACCGGGGCCAGTTCATCGGCACCGTGCTGACCCAGCTTGGCCGCCGAGTGCCGAGCCATCTCCATTTCGAGATGCGGAACTTTTTCATCAACCCCGTGGTGAATGGCCAAAACCCGAGCCACGGGGTGCATTGCGGTGTCAATTGCCCGCCTGGTCCGGGTTACTGGCCGACGTCGGCGCCGGAGCATCCGACCGCGATCGGCTGGCGAAACCCGTCGCATGTGATTAACGGCCGCGCCTTCGCCGGCGGGGTGCCGCCGCGGGCGGAGGTCGTCGTCGCCGAACTGGCGCCGGTGGCGGTCGACCTGTGGTCGGCGCCGGCCACCGAGCCCGGGGCCGAGGTGAGCGGCAGCCTGCCGGTGCGGCCGGGTGATCGGTTCCGCCTCCTGAACGTCGCGGCCGGCCCCGAGGCGTCGGCGGAAACGAGCGCCAACGGGTATCAGGTTTGGTATGAGATTCAGCACACGATCGGGGAGCGGACCTGGGTGCAGGCCGCCGTACCGTCGTTGACCGACACCGGCGCCGACGGCCGCCCCTCGGCGGTGGTGCTCGCGTTCCTTCCGGATGTGCAATCCGCATAGCCCGCGCGACCGTACCTATCAGCGCGATCCCCTGACGGAGCAAGGCGCGTTGCCGCGGCGTCAGGGTTTGCCAAGGGACGTGGATCGGCGCTTTCGCCCAGATGTCGCCGATCGCGCCGCCTGTGACGATATACTTGGTGGCGAAGATCGGTCTGGCCCGTGAACATCGATAGAAGAGACGTGACGATGGCCGATGCAAAGAACAGGGCGAAGCCAACGGGAAGTCGCCCACCGCTGCCGACCAGCATACCGAATTATGTGGTGAAATCACCGACGCCATTGCCGCAACGGCCGGTGCCGCCCCTCCCCGCTCAGAAGAACGATTGATTCGGCATCGGGGTGCATGGGGCGGCTTCGCGGCGACGGGCGCTGGACTGGAAGTCCGCGCTGAGCATCACGAAGTCCCGCCGGGACTGAGAGCGGACGCCCGGACGATCCCGAAGCGATTACCCGGATTACCTCCGAAAATGGCACCTCTTACGTCGTCATGGCTGGCCCGCAGGGTCATGGCGCTTTGTAGGTTTCTCAGTTCGCGCGATCATTTGTGCGTATTGGCGCGCTGACCGTTTTCAGTCCTGGAAGGACTTCGTGATGCTCAGCGCGGACTTCCAGTGGCCCAAAGGGCACCCCCGCCCGCGGACGCGATTCCGTTGGGTTTGGTCGTGGCGCCGGCCAAGACTGACTGGACGCGGGTGTCGGCGATTTCGGCTTCGCCGGGTTGGAGCAGCTCGGCGCTGAGGGCGACGCTGTGCTCGCCGTGGACAACGACTTCGATCGGGCGCTCGCCGGTGCGGAGGGCGTCGATGAAGCCGTCGCGGTCGAGCGGCGCCGCCGGCCCGAAGTGGATAATGACGCGGGCGATCGGTTGGCCCGCCTCGCCCCACGGATCGATCGCGAGCTCAATCCCCGGTGGCGCGATCGCCCGCCAGGTCTCGTGCCAGCCTTCGGCCCGCGCCGTCCAACCGGCGATCAGCGTCGCCATGTCCTGTTGGAGGAGGGTTTCGACCGCGACCAGCAGCCCGATCATCGGCTCTTTGGCGACCTTCATCGGGCGGCCGATTCGCTGGACCGGCGGGCCATTGAGCGAAATCGCGTGGATCAGATCGGCCCGGCCGAGGATGAGGCCGCTGTTTTGTGGGCCGCGAATGCCCTTGCCGCCGCTGAAGATGGCGAGGTCGGCCCCGGCTTCCCGCGTGAAGTGCCAGAGGTTCGAGACCGGCGGGATCTGCGCCGCCGCGTCGACGACGACCGGGACGCCGCGGGCGCGCGCCAATTCGACCACCGTGGCGAGCGGCAGCGTCTTGAGGTTGAGGTGTTTCCCGGCGAAGTAGAAGACCGCCGCCGTGCGGTCGCTGAAGGCGGCGTCGAGGTCCAGCGGCGTGGTCTCCATCGCGTGGCCGATCTCGATCAGCCGGGCGCCGGTCTGGCGGATCGCGAAGTCGTAATAGTTGCGCTGGGCGCGGTGGATGATGATCTCGTTCTTGAGGCCGGAGAGGTCGGCGGGGAGACGCATCATGGCGGAAATGTCGTCGCCGGTGATGCAGGCGGCGGTGGCGAGGGCAAGACCGGCGGCGGCGCCGTTGCAGACGTAGGCGGCCTCGTTACGCGTGATCTCGGCCAGGCGGTTGCCGACCGCGGTCTGCAACTGGCTGAGGTCGATGAAGCAGCCGGCGGCGTCGGCCATGGCTTGGGCGACATGGGGTTCCATGATTGAGCCGCCGAGTTTGGTGTAGGTCGCGGCGCAGTTGATGATTGGCTTCAGGCCGAGGCGCTGGTACACATCCATCCCGATCGTCCTCCGTTCCCGCGGCACCGTGCTCGTCGCACTTAAACGCGGCGTTCGCGGGCTGTCAAGTGGGATCGACGGTCGAAGCCGGCGTTGGCGGGGTGCATCCGCGGGCCGCGACCGTTTATGATGGACAACGGTGAGGCGCGCCCAGTACGCTCGGAGTCCCGGAACCAAGGATGGAACATGCTCGCGGTACAGGATGCGGCCGCCCTCGATTTGGCCGTCGAGACGCTCAAGTTCCTGAGTGATCGCAACCGGCTCCGGATCCTCGCGGTCCTGACCAAGAGCGAGACCTGTGTCTGTGACCTGATCGACGAGCTCGGGTTGCCACAGTCGCTCATTTCCTACCATCTCCGCAAGCTGCGGGAGGCCGGGCTGGTCCAAGCCCGGCGTGAGGCGCAGTGGATCTACTACTCGCTCGATCCCGCGGCCTGGCAGCATCTAACCGCACCGGTCGTTGATATCCTCGGCACCGTGTCGTTGCCGCCGAGCGCCGCTTACGGCTCCAGCCGGCGCTGCGTCGCGATGCCGGCCGATCCAGCCCACGGCGCTTGCGGCGGTCCCGGGGACGATTGCGGCGACCTTTAGCGCCTCTTGTTGACGCTGTTTTCCACGAATGCGCTAAACCCTGAATAATCAACCGCTGGCCGTTGACAGGGACTATCCACCCTCTATACTGCGAAGTGAAAATCAATGTCCGCTTATATGCACGGCGGCTTGTTGGAGGACGGCGTGGTCCTTGCCCCTCATCCCGGCTCTCGTTCACCACCCACCGCCACTTGCCGCTCCGGCCTGACGATTCGTGGCCGGGGCAACGCGGAGCGTGGATCAACACAACGGGGCGGCGGCCAGGCGGCCGTCCGGCGGGGCGCCGGTCCGATCGGCGCGACGGCGAGGAGGAAGCGGCATGGTGATGGAGCAATCGGTTGATCGGAGAGCGTTCTTGCGGCTCTCTGGATTAGCGAGCGGCGCCGTCCTGAGCGGCGGCGCGGTCATCGTTGGCGCGGTCGGACGGCGGCCGGCCGGCGCCGCCGCCCAGGCCGAGAAGGTGGTGCTGGCCTATCCTGATTATCCGAATGTCGCGGTCGCCATGCTCGACGAGTTGATCGAGGGCGAGCCGGTGTTCTTTGACTACCCACAAGCTGGGCAACGCAACATGTTGGTCAAACTCGGCAAAGCGGCGGAGGAAGGGATGGGGCCGGACGGCGACATCGTCGCCTACAGCGCCTTCTGCGCCCACATGGGCGCCCCGCTCGACAACGTCTACGATCCGGAGCTGGCGGTCCTCGGGCCCTGCCCGCTCCACTTCTCGACCTTTGATCTGGCCAAGAGCGGGATGCTGATCATGGGGAAAGCGACGCAACCGCTGCCCCAAGTCGTGCTCGACCTCGACGACGCCGGCCAGATCAGCGCGACCGGGATGTACGGCCTGATCTACGGCTGGCCGGCCAATCTGGTCGATCTCACGGGAGGGAACTAACGATGCAGAACAGCCCTCGTAGCACCGATTCGGTGCCGTTGCCGCCGCCCGATGCTGAAGTCAAGACGATGAGCTGCCAATATTGCATCGCCGGTTGCGGCTACAAGAGCTACGTCTGGCCGACTGCCGCGGCGGACGGCACGCCGGACGCCGCCGGCAACGCGCTCGGCGCCGACTACCCGGTGGGGCCGCTGTCCGGGCAGTGGATCGCACCGTCGATGTACAACCTGATCCGCCGTAACGACGGCAGAGACTACAACGTGGTCATCGTGCCGGATCGCGAGTGCGTCGTCAACCGGGGCGATTTCTCGCCTCGCGGCGGCTCCAACGCCCGCGGTATCTGGTCCCCCTATGGCCCCACCTATGACCGCCTGGCCTTCCCCCTGGTGAAGGTCGGCGGCGCCCAGCAGCCGATCCCGTGGGAGGCCGCGATCGAGATCATGGCCGAGACGATCGCCTATGCCAAGGAGAACCACGGCGGGCCGGCAATGGCGATCCGCTTCTATGCCTACCAGTACTACGAGAATACCTACCCGATCACGAAGTTCTACTTCGGTGACATCGGCACCCCCAACGGCGCGATCCACAACCGCGCCTCGATGGGCGGGGAGACGACCGCGCTCAGCGACATCGGCCTGGACAGTTGGGGGACCGCCTACGAGGACGGGCTGGAGGCGCAGACGGTCGTCGCCTGGGGCGCCAACCTCTATGAATGCCAGGATGTCTACTTCGCTGAGCACATCGTGCCGACGGCGGCGCCGCTGGTCGCCGTCGATCCGCGTCGCACCTTCACCGCGGCCTATGCCGAGGACACCGTGGGGGGAGTGCATCTGCAGCTCATTCCCGGCACCGACGTGGTGCTGGCCGGGGCGATCGCCCGCCACATCCTGGAGCGGGGCTGGGAAGACCGTGATTTCATTGCCAACACCGCGACGGCGGCTGACCTGGACATGGAAGAAGCGTGGCGGCGCCGGAAGTGGGCGGCGACCTTCGATGACTACAAGACGTACATCGAGGGCATGGACGCCTACACCCTGGAGAACGCGGCACGTATCACCGGCGTCCCGGCCGGGAAGATCGAACGGGCGGCCGAGCTCATTGCCCGGCCGAACGACGACGGTACCCCGCGCAAGACGCTCATGACCTTCGAGAAGGGCGCCACCTGGAGCATTAACTACGAGACGATCGGCTCCCTCGGCAACCTGGCCCTGCTGACCGGCTCAACCGGCGCTCCCGGACGTGGCATCACCCGCGCCGGTGGGCACCAGGAAGGCTATGCCGGCGGCGCCGACTACCCGCTCGATCTGGCGACCGACACCTACGAGGGGAACAAGATTCCCAACTACATCGACCAGCATATGGCGGATGGCGAGGTCAAGATCTACCACGTCATCGGCGCCAATCCGCTGGGGATGACGAACTCGGCGGCGTGGTCGCGGGAGATGATCCTCGCCAAGCAGGCGGTCATCCCCGGTCCGCAAACGGTCGACACCGCCGAGATCATCGCCAACTTCAAGGAGCGGATCGACAGCGAGGGGATGCTCCTGTTCGCCCAGGATATCTTCCCGAACCTCACCACCCGCTCGGCCGACCTCGTCCTGCCGGCCGCGACCTGGGGGGAGATGCCGGGGTGCCGCTGGAACGGCGAGCGCCGGCTCCGGATCTCCGATCGTTTCATGGACCCGCCGGGCGAAGCGAAGCCTGACTGGTGGGTCATCGCCGAGGTCGCCAAGAAAATGGGCTTTACCGGCTACGATTGGGCGGACGAGAACGAGATCTTCGTCGCGGCCGCTGGTCTGCCCTCGGACTACGACGTGACCGCGCTGGCGGACGAGCTGCAGGATGAATCGGCCAACCACACCTCGCATGAGGCGGTCGTCATCGCCGCCGAGCGGCAAGGCACCACGGCCCACGACATCATGCGCGAGCTCGGCACCAACGGGGTGCAGCTCCCGGCCAGGCTCGACGCCGACGGGAACGTCATCGGCACGCCGCGTATCCACGGCACTGGCGCATTCGACACGGTCAGCGGGAGGCCGATGTTCCTCACCGTCGGCTGGGACACCGCCGAGGCGATCTGGGATCACCTCAAGCCCGATCTGGCCGATGGCGAGTTCTGGCTCAGCAACGGCCGGATCGAGGAGATCTGGCAGACGATGTACACCGACCTCCGCAAGCCGGAGGTAACGACGCGCTGGCCGAGCAACATCGTCGAGATTCACCCGGACGACGCGGCGGCGCTCGGCGTCGTCAGCTCGGACCTGGTCAGCCTCTCCAGCGACCGGGTCGCCCGCCAGGAGGACGGGGAGTACGATACCGGCTCGCTGACCGCCGTCGCCTATGTCTCCGACATCGTGCCGCCCTCCGTGCTCTGGACGAACTTCGCCTATCCGGACCAGTGGTGCAACAACGTGGCGCCGCGCTTCATGCACCCGGTCAACCCGGTGACGCCGTTCAAGCTGGCGCGAGCGAGGCTCACCCGAATCGGGTCCACCGACTTGGCCGAGCGGATGTCGTTCCTGCCGCGAAATCTGCCGCCGCGGACGGTAAACTAGCGATCGGCGAGGTTGCGGCGCGCGAGCCGGGGTGCGGCGCCGCATCCCGCTGGTTCCCGCGCCCGCACCGAGAACAGGGAGTCCGCGATGGCCCAGCTTGCCCCCGTCCGGCTGAGTACCCGCGATTGTGAAGATGCCTCGCGCTTGCTCGATGTGGACCTTGCTCGCGAGCGCGTGGTGGCCGCCTTCGGGCCGCTGGAGACGGTGCGGGTGCCCATCGCCGAGGCGCTCGGTCTCGTCCTCGCGGTGGAGGTGATTGCCGGGTATGCGCTGCCCCCGTTCGCGAACGCGGCGATGGACGGGTTCGCGGTTTGTGGCATCGACACCGGCGGCGCGACGCCGGAGAATCCGGTGTCACTCGCGGTGGTTGGCGAGGCGGGTGCCGGCCACCCGTCGGGCGCGTCCGTTGAAGTTGGGTGCGCGATCCGGATCATGACCGGGGCGCCAATTCCGGCCGGGGCGGACGCCGTGATTCGGTTCGAGGACACGGACGAGACACGCATCGCGAACGGCCGGGCCCGGGCGGGTCAACGCATCGGGATTGTTCGCGCCGTCGAGCCGGGCGAGAATGTGCGGCCGGCTGGCGAAGAGGTGAAGCTGGGCGAGACGGTGCTGGCGCGGGGCGCCTGTCCGCGGTCCGCCGAGATTGGGCTGCTGGCGGCGCTGAATCGGACTCATGTCTCGGTGCATCGCCGGCCGCGGGTCGCGATCCTCGCCACCGGTGACGAGCTGGTCGATCCTGGGCAGGAGGCCGGGCCGGGCCAAATTCGCAATAGCAATACGCCGATGGTGGCGGCGATGGTGCGTCAATGCGGCGGTGAGCCGCGCGTCCTCGGCGTCGCGGGCGACACCACGGCGGACCTCCGGGCAAAGCTGGGCGCCGCCCGTGGCGCCGATCTGCTGATCACCACCGGCGGCGTCTCGGTCGGTGATTACGACGTGGTCAAGGACGTCTTGCGCTTGGAGGGGCGGATCGATCTCTGGCAGGTGCGGATGAAGCCCGGCAAGCCGCTTGCCTTTGGCGAGCTATCCGGCCTGCCGCTCCTCGGCCTGCCCGGCAATCCGATCGCCGCCGCGGTGGCCTTCGAACAGTTCGCCCGGCCGGCGATTCGCGCCATGCTCGGCCACCGCGAGCTCATGCGGCCGACCTTCCGTGCCCGGCTGGTTCGCCAGGTGGAGAACCACGGCGGCCGGCGGCAGTTCGTGCCGGTGCGGGTCGAGGCAGACGCGGACGGATTTGTGGCGACCCCGAGCGGGTCGCGCGGAGCGGGGAGTTTAACCGCCTTGACCCGGGCGAACGGCCTCCTGGTGGTGCCCGAAACGATGGCGGTCGCGGCGGCGGGCGACATGCTCTCGGTCCAAATGCTTGATTGGGAGGCGTGAAACTTGCCGGCGCCATTGTGAAGCTCACGTTAACATGTATATCAATGTCCATTGATACACTGTTCGGCGTCCAGCGGCACCGCTGGCGACACGACGTTCAGCGAGCGCGCTCCAGGTGGTGGCACGATGTCGGTGGCGGGTTATCAACGGAGCGAGCCGGGGCCGTCGCCGGCACTCGTCCGGTTGTCGTGGGCATTCGTCGTGATCCTGGCGCTCGCCCTCACGCTTGGCGGTTCAACCGCGGGGCAAGAGGCGACGCCGGCCGCCATTGCGCCGTACGCGCCGGGCACCGACCCGGCAAGCCTGGGTGGCCGGGTTGTCGCCGATGGCTCCTCGACCGTGTGGCCGATCACGGTCGAGGTCGCGGAGCGGTTCGCGGACGTGGCGCCCGCGGTGCAGGTCGAGGTCGAGATCTCCGGCACCGGCGGCGGCTTCGAGCGATTCTGCGCCGGCGAGACGGATGTCCAGAATGCCTCGCACCCGATCGAGCCGGACGAGGCAGCGGACTGCGCCGCGGCCGGCGTCACCTATCACGCGTTTGAGATCGGCTTTGACGGCATCACGGTCGTCGTCAATCCCGTGAACGACTATCTTGATTGTCTCACCGTTGACCAATTGCGGCAGCTTTGGGAACCCGATTCGCCGGAGCGGGTTTGGAGCGACTTGAACCCGGACTGGCCGAACGAAGCGATCGATCTCTATGGCCCCGGCTCGGCCTCCGGTACCTTCGATTACTTCACCGAAGTAATCGTCGGCGAGGAGGGTGCTTCGCGCACCGATTACACGCCGAGCGAGAACGATCTGGTCCTGGTGGAGGGTGTGGCCAGCGACCCGCACGCGCCCGGCTACTTCGGGTACGCCTACTATGCCGAGACCCAAGACCGGCCGCGGGCGGTCGCGATCGACGCCGGCGCCGGCTGCGTTATCCCAACCCTGGAAACGATCGGCGATCGCTCCTACGAGCCCCTCTCACGGCCGCTCTTTGTCTATGTCAGCGAGGCGGCGCTGGCGCGGCCCGAGGTGCGGGAGTTCATGCGCTACCATCTGGCCTCGGCGAGCGACGTCGTGACCGCGGTCGGCTACGTGCCGATCGCGGAGTCAATCTATGCCTCCAATCAGGCCGAGCTTGACCAGATGCTTGGCGAGGAGCTTCCCTGAATCGGCGCCTGGCGGGGACGGGAGGCGGGATCGCTCCCACGAGATCACCGGGGGCGTCAGCCCGCGGGCTCAGTATCGGAGGACGGCAGTCAGTGCAGGCGCATAAGCTCCTTGCCGAGGCGGTCGGCACCTTCGCCCTCGTCTTTGCCGGGACCGGCGCCGTCGTCATCAACCAAGTGACCGGGGGCGGTGTCAGTCACGTTGGGATCGGATTGACCTTCGGCCTGGTCATCATGGTGATGATCTATGCCACGGGCCACATCTCCGGCGCCCATTTCAACCCGGCGGTGACCCTCGCCTTCGCCATTGGGCGGCATTTCCCGTGGCCGCTCGTGCCCCAATATTGGGCCGCCCAGCTCGCCGGCGGCCTCGTCGCCAGCCTGATCCTGCGGGCGCTCTTCGGCGACGTCGCGAACCTGGGGGCGACCCTGCCGGCCGGTCCGGCGGTCCAATCATTCGTCCTGGAGATTGTACTAACCTTCATCCTCATGTTCGTGATTACCTCGGTCGCCACCGATACGCGGGCCGTGGGCCAGGCGGCGGCGATCGCGATCGGGGGCACGGTCGGCCTGGAGGCCCTGTTCGCCGGGCCAATCTCCGGCGCCAGCATGAACCCGGCCCGCTCGCTCGCCCCCGCGATCGCCGGCTGGACCTGGAGCGACCAGTGGCTCTACATTGCCGGTCCGATGCTCGGCGCCGCCGCCGGGGTGATCGCCTACCGGTTCGTCCGTGGGGAGGCCCCGGCGGACGCCCCCTAGCCAGCCCGATCCAGCCGGGTTCGTGTTGACCGCGGGCTGACCGCTTCGTAGACTGACGCGCGGTCGGATCGGTCGGTCACTAGCCCATTGCCCGCTCCTTGGGCCGAGTCCGCGACCAGCGTGACAACCTTGTTCAGCGGGGGACCCGAGCCATCGCCCGCGCGGCAGTCTCGTGGTCGCTCCGCGCATCAAGCCAGGACGGGCGTGAACCAACGGCGGGAGGGGAGGACGGAGTGACGGAAGCGCAAAGCATCTGGTTCGATACGATCATCGCCGGCGGCGAGGTGATCGATCCGGCGGCCGGGTTCACCGGCCGGCTCGACATCGGGTTCAAGAACGGCCGGGTGGCCAGCGTCGAGCCGGACCTGGATCGGCAGCTCGCGGAGCGGGTCATCGACGCCGGCGGGCAGATCGTGACGCCGGGCCTGGTCGATCTGCACACCCACGTCTATTGGGGCGTCACCTATTGGGGGATCGAGCCCGATCCGGTCGCCGCCCGCAGCGGGGTCACCACCTGGCTCGACGTCGGCAGCGCCGGCGCCTATTCCTTCCCCGGTTTCCGCCGCTATGTGGCGGAGGCGAGCCGGTCTCGCGTCTTCGCCCTGCTCAACTTGTCGTCCATTGGCCTGATCGCGCCGACCTGGGAGTTCTCGAACCCGGACTACTGGGATCTCGATCTGGCGACCATGATCGTCGAGTTGAACCGCGACCTCATTCTCGGCATCAAGGCGCGGATCGACACGAATACGACCCGCGGCGTCGGCATCGCGCCGCTGGCCCGCGCCCGTGAGCTGGCGGACCGGGTCGGCCTGCCGTTGATGACGCACATCGGGGCGGGACCGCCGGTCCTGGATGAGGTCATCACCTACCTACGGCCCGGCGACATCCTGACCCACTGCTTCACGGGTCAAAATATGCGCGTGCTCGGCGCGGATGGCACGCCGAACCTCGATATTCGACGGCTCCATGAGCAGGGATTGATCCTCGACATCGGCCATGGCACGGGGTCGTTCTCGTATGAGGTGGCGGAGGGGATGCTGGCGGCGGGCATCATGCCGGATGTGATCAGCACCGATATTCACCAGACCAGCATCCAGGGCCCGATGTACGACATGCCGACGACGCTCTCCAAATTCCTCAATCTCGGGATGAGCCTGCCGGACGTGATCGAACGGGCCACCAGCCGTCCGGCGGCGGCCATGCGGCGGCCGGACCTGGGGACGCTCAAGCTCGGCAGCGTGGCCGATATCGCCCTGTTCCGGCTCGAGGCGGGCGATTACACGTTCCACGACATCCACATGAGCCCGCGCCAGGGCAGCCAGCGGCTGATCAGCACCCAAACCCTGATCGAGGGCGAGGTCTTGCCGCGGCTACCGGAACCACCGCTGGCGCCCTGGGCGGTCCTGCCGGAGATCCAGCGGCGCGGGCTAGGGAAGTCGTAGGGCGTAGGTCGTAATGCGGATTATGGGTGAAAGGTGAGGGAATCGTAGCGGCGCGGTCACGGCGCTGGACTGGATGTCCGCGCTGAGCACCACGAAGTCCCTCCGGGACTGAGAACGAAACGTCCGGTACGTGATATGGAGTACATATTAAGGCAACCAACCGCGCCTACAGGAAACTCCTCGTGTTCAGTCCTGGAAGGACTTCGTGATGCTCAGCGCGGACTTCCAGTCCAGCGTGACGGGGAACATCGGTTCGGATGGTGGCAGCATTCTCCGGAATCTCGTACCACGACTCAGCCCTGCCAGGCGACCTCGGAGGCCGTCTGGCGCATGGCGATCAGGCTCTCGCTCCAGCGCACGGGGTAGATCGGCGCTTGCTCGATGGCCTGGTAGGGGGCGGGCAGGGCGGCGAAGGAGGCCGCGGCCAGCTCCTGGATCTCCGGGATCGGGCGGATGGCGCCGGGGACGATGGCGCCGTCTCGCATCACCGGCTGCAGGAGGGGGACGGCGCCGGCGGGAGCCGGTTCATGTTCCCCTTGAATCAGGTCTTCGACAAAGGGGCCGAACCGGTAGACCTGCTTGCGGCCGGGCCAGGTGCTCTTGGCGCGGGCCAGCTTGATCCGGGCGCTGTTGTTGCTATCGGGGCGCTCCACGTACCAGACGAGCTTGTAGACGGCGCCCAGGGCGCCGCCTTCGATCCCGTGCTCGATGGAGCCGGCGGCGACGCCGATGCTGGTGCCGACGCCGAAGCCGTCGATCGGCGCCTGTTGCCGCAGCAGGAGATCGATCGTGAACTCGTCCATGTCGCCGCTGGCGAGGATTTGCACCTCCGGCAGCCCCGCCTCGTCCAGCACCTGGCGGACATAATGGCTGTTGCCGGTCAGGTCGCCACTATCCAGTCGGACCGCGAGCAGAGCGTGACCCCACTCCGTCCGCGCCTCCCGCGCCACCGCGACCGCGGTCTTCACCGAGCGCCGGACCTCGTAGGTATCCAGCAGCAGGGTGTACTGGTTGAGCGTGGCGGCGACGGCGCGGAAGGCGGCCTCCTCGGTCGGGAAGGCCTGAATCAGGGCGTGAGGGACGGTGGCGGTGCTGCGCAGGCCGTAGGCGCGGGCCGCTTCGAGGAATGAGGTCGACTGGCAACCGGCGATCGCCGCCGAGCGGGCGACCACGAACGGCTCCGCCGCCCGCCGCAGCGAAAATTCGGCGATGGGCCGGCCCCGCGCGGCATGGACCACCCGCGACGCTTTGGTCGCGATGAGCGTGGCGCGGCCGATCGCGTGGAGGAGGCCGGCTTCCAGCAAGAGGGCTTCGCGAAACGGCGCGGTCACTTGCAGCAGCGGTTCCGGGGCGAAGGCGATCGATCCTTCCGCCATTGCCAGCATGTCGCCGGTGAAACGCAACCGGCCCAGGTCGTGCAAGAAGGCGGGGTCATAGGGCTTGATCGTCGCCAGGTAGTCGAGATCGTCCTGGGTGTAGCGAAAGTTCGTCACGAACTCCAGGGCTTGCTCCAGCCCGGCCACCAATTGGTAGGCGCCGCCGAACGGGTTGGACCGCGTGTAGAGATCGAAGGTGGCGACGCCGTTCTGCATCGTGCGCCAACTAACGTAGGCCGAGTCGATATGGTAGAGATCGACGGCAAGCCCCGTCGACGACGATGCGCGGGACCACATCCGATCGCTGCTCCTTCGTCCACTGGATGCGGTCAGCCCCCGGCCGCTGGTGTCGCCCGCGCCGGCTATGAGAGGGCTCGCGCGATCTGAATGCCGTTCATTGCCATATGGTATAGGAAAACCTGATGGAAGAATTCGCCGGGATGCGGCATGGCGCCAATCGCTCGCGCCGCCGCCGGCGGCAGGTCATAGGTGTCAACCGCGTCAGCGGGGACGATGACCCGGATGTTCGGCGTGTTGTGGGCATTGTGATGCAGGCGCAGATGCAAGGCGAGCTGGTAGACGCAAAGATCGGTGCAGTTGCCGACCACGATCGCCGTTTGGACGTCAGGGTGGTGGTCCAACCAGGCGTTGAAGCCGGTGCCAAGCGCGGGGTGGAGCGAATTCTTCTCGAAAACCGTGAACAGATCGGCAAACGGCAGCGTCCGTAGCTCCGGGATCATCTCGGCTTCGGCGGTGCCGCGGACACAGTGCACCGGCCAGGCGTCAAACTCCGGGGCGTCCGGCTGGTGACTGTCTTGGGTGAAGACGAAGTGGCGGACGCCGAGCGCGTGGGTCCGCCGGCAGAGATCGACCACGGCCGGTACGATTGCGCCCACCCGGTCCGAAGCGAGGGCGCCCTCGCTGCAGAAGCCGACGATCATATCGGTGGAGAAGAAGCCGACGCGGGCCGGATCGCCGATGGCCTCGGCCAGTGGTTCGGCGGTGAGCGCATCGTACCACTCGCTAATAAACGCGGGGAATTCGACGGGCGGCATGACACTCTCCCAGAGACCAGGTGTGATGCCGGCTCGGGCGCCGGCACGGGTATTGTCCCCTGAACGGCGCCCCCCGGCTAGCGCCCGAACGGGAACAATGTCGAGAGGGGCCGGTCTGGCCCCTCTCTCGGCAAGCGAACGTCGGCTAGCCGGTGCGATGTGGGCGCTTACGCGGCCACTTGGCTGAGCATCTGGATGCAGGCTTGCTCGCACCAGCGGCAGGAATCGGCGCAGATCCGGCAGTGCTCCATGCCATGCTCGGCATGCGTCGCGCACTCATCCCCGCACAGGCGGCAGGCGGTGGCGCAGGCTTCAAGGGCCGCTTGCTGCATCCGCGGCTCAAGCACGGTTTGGCGGGACAAGATGCGACCGGTCGCGGCACAGAGGTCAGCGCAATCGAGGTTGAGCCGGATGCACCGGAGCAGCATCTCCCGATCCTGCTCGCCGAGACAGGCGTCGGCGCAGGCGGTACAGGCTTGGGCGCAATCGAAGCACGCCTGGATGCACTCGGCCAGGGCGGACTGATCGACCGTTGGCGGCGTCGGGTGGGCAGCGATCATCTGCTCGGCATAACTCATAGTAGGCATCTCCATTTGAACGTGGGTCGATGATCCGCGAAGTTCCGGTACTGAACGGGGCCGCACACGGGCGGCCCCGTGTTATGGCGCTTAGGAGCCAGTCAGTTCATCCTTGACCTGCATCAGCACCTCAATTTCGGCTTGCTGATCGGCAATCACTCGCTCCGCGAAGGCCCGGAGCTCGTCGTCGCGGGATTGGTCGAGCACCGCCTCCGAGGCCGCGATCGCCGACTCGTGATGGGGAACGGTGAGGTCGATGAAGGCGAGATCGGGATTGTCCGCCTCACAGAAGGCGGTGACCTGAGCCGCCGGGTCCATTTGGGTTGCCATCTCCTCCATCGATCCCATGCCGGGCATCGTTTCCATCATCATCCCTATGCTCGTGTCATCCATCGGCATCGGCATGGCACTGCCGGCCCGCTCCGCGCGAAGGTTGCCCAGCTCCTCGATTTCCGCGCTCTGGGTGTCAATGATGGTTTGCGCGATCTGTTGGAGTCGCTCGTCGGTCAGCGTGGGCAACGCCGCTTCCGCCAGCGCGATGATGCTGGCATGATGGGGAATCATCATGTCGATGTAGAGGACATCAATGTCCATGTCCATCTCCATGCCGCCCGCCGGGCTTGCCGTCTCCGTCTCATCCATCATGCCGTGGTCCATGGCGGGCGTGCTGGCAGCATCGGCGGGTACGCTTGCGCACGAAAAAACAGTACCGGGAGTTGTCTCCTGGCCCATCGCCTCGGCAGGGATCAACAGCATGAGGGGGGGCGCGACGATAGTCGCGATGAATAGCATGACGCTCTTGCGTGAGCTCAGCATTGTGAAACCTCCTGTGTTCGGTCGCGGTCATGGCAATGGCCTGCCCGCGGGAGCGTATGTGGGTCGTTCTTGATGCCGGCGTTGTGAACAAACTCAGATCAGGAAGACCTGGAACCTAGTGCGCCGATCACGAGCGGAGAGATGCATCGCATCGGTGGACGGGCCTGCTCGAGTAGAGCCAGTCCTGGCAAGGATTAACTCAGGACCGGACATAATCGATTGGACATCGACAGCATGAGGGTCGGTGACAGGCGGCACCGATTCACGCCTCAAACCACAATTACTCTGGGCTGAACATTCCGCGCCCAGGCAATGCGGGTGCGATGAGTGATCTCCCTCGGTCCGCTCAGTGTCATCATGGCGGACGATATGGTTAACCCGCGGATCGCCGTCCGCGAAGCGACCGGGAGCAAATAACGCACCGCCGTCAGCAGCCATGCTGGCCATTCCGGCGTCATGGGCGAGGAAGGCGCTCGTGATGAGGAGGCCAAGAATTGACCACCTCCGCCAGAATGTTCGTACGGGCGATCCAAATCGCTGGTTCACTGCACTCTTGCTCACCACATTGCTCAAGCCCACTGGCAATCGACGTTTCCTTGCGCAAATCTGGTGCCGCTTAGTCGGGAACAATGATTGAGCACGAACACGAGCACGAACACGAGCACGTGCATGTTGAGCCTGTTACTGATCCCACGAGTGACCGCGAACAGCGAAGTGCTCCCCCTCGTCCGGCGCCACCCGCGTTTCGCGTGCAAACCACCGCAACGATACGACCAGAAACGGGAACCGCGCCCCATGTCAGGACTGCCCCGTCCTGGTACCATTCAGTGTGCCGGCCGTAGTTGGACACCCGCAAAAATGTCAGCGGGAGATTGACGAAAACGGCGAATTTCGGTACAATTCGAGACCAGGATAGAACACTTGATCTATGCTGGTGGAGCGGGATGTAGGTCCGCGTATGCGCTTGCCGGGGGCCGATCGCGAGCCGAATCACGGCTCGTCGCGAACGGACCGATGCGAAGCCGGAAGGACAGACCAGCAATGACGGAACGCGAACGCTCGGTAGACCTCGCGATCGCCCAGATTGAGCGCCAGTTTGGCAAGGGCTCGATCATGAAGATGACGGGCGATGCCGCGCCGCAGCACATCGAGACCATCTCGACCGGCAGCATCGCGCTGGATCTCAGCCTCGGCATCGGCGGCGTGCCGCGCGGCCGGGTCGTCGAGATCTACGGCCCGGAATCGTCGGGCAAGACGACCCTGGCCTTGCATATCGTGGCCGAGGCGCAGAAACAGGGCGGGATGGCGGCGATCATCGATGCCGAACATGCCCTGGACCCGATTTATGCCGCCAAGCTCGGCGTCAACCTGGAGGAGCTGCTGATCTCGCAGCCGGACACCGGCGAGCAAGGGCTCGAGATCACGGAAACCCTGGTTCGCTCCGGGGCGCTCGACGTGGTCGTGATCGACTCGGTGGCTGCCTTGGTGCCGAAGGCCGAGATCGAGGGCGACATGGGTGATACCCACGTTGGCCTCCAGGCCCGGCTGATGAGCCAGGCCCTGCGCAAGCTGACCGGGGCGATCAGCCGCTCGAAGACCTGCGTCATCTTCATCAATCAGTTGCGGATGAAGATCGGCGTCATGTTCGGCAGCCCGGAGACGACCTCCGGCGGCAACGCCCTGAAATTCTACTCCTCGATCCGGATGGATATTCGCCGGATCGAGACCCTCAAGAGCGGGTCGGACTCGATCGGCTCCCGGGTGCGGGTGAAGGTGGTCAAGAACAAGCTGGCGCCGCCGTTCCGCCAGGCCGAGTTCGACATCATGTACAACGAGGGGATCTCGGCCTCCGGCAGCGTGCTCGATGTCGGGACCGACCTGGGCATCGTCCGCAAGAGCGGCGCCTGGTTCTACCTGGGTGAGGACCGGCTGGGCCAGGGACGGGAGAACGCCAAAGAGTTCCTCAAGCACAACCCCGATGTGTTTGACGACATCCTGAACCGGATCAAAGCCGCCTCGCCCGAGCTATCCGGCCGGATGGCGTTCGACGGCGCCGCCGACGAGGACGAGACGGAGGAGCTGGCGTTGCTCAGTCCGGCTCCGGCCCAGGTGCGCGCCCTGTAGGACACAATCAGAGGTAGCGGCGATTCTCACAACAGCCCGGTGCATAGAATCTGGCGCCGGGCTGCTTAGCTGGTGGAGTCGTTACCAAGCTCGGGGCTGAAGCCGCCGAGCTGAAATCACAAACCGCCCTGAAGGGCGCTCACGGTCGTCTCGAAGGTGAGATTTTTGCCTGCCAAGAAGCCAACCGATTGCTGTCAGCCGGCTTTAGCCGGGTTTGTGAGTTCAGCTTGGGGATTTATCCCCGAGCTTGGTCGCGGGTACGAACCGAACCGCTTCGATCTCAAACAACGACGAAGCGGGGTGTCGTGTTTCCGGACACGACACCCC
>JALZJP010000188.1 GCA_030859715.1 Chloroflexota bacterium | reverse complement strand
GGGGGGGGCCCGCGACGTCACCACTGACGACGGCCGGACCTTTACGGCCCTGGTCCACAACGACGGCCACCCCACCGGCGACGCCGCCGCCATCCTCGCCGCCGCCAAGTACTGGGAGCTGCCACCCGCGTATGTGGCACGGTTGGCAGCGAACGGCTGAGCGCGCGAAGGATATTGCTCCATGTATCCGATGAGGGTCATCGTAGGACCTGATGGCCGGGTGGCCATTCCAGGGACACGGGCCGGGCAAATCGTACCGATTCTGGATGAGCCGATGCGGGTGAGTGCCGCTACACCTGATCCCTTGTCCGTAGAGGAACAGGAACGCATCCGCAAATTACTCGTGAAAGGCGGTCAGCGAATGCGGCAAAAAGCATCCCCGCGGTCATTGACACTCGCACGCGGCGAATGGCTGTACGGTCCAGATGGGCTTCCCCGATGATCCAATCCTGGCCGCCCTATGATGGGCTCTCGTGCCGCTCGGCAAAGTCCTTTGCCAGCCGCTTCGGGGCCGCGGCGAACCAGGCGTCGGTCAAGATGTCTTCCAGCTCGGCGTCGCTGATGTGCGAGAGGCGGACCAGGACGGCGGGGTAGTCCGCGTAGTGAGGGGTGATGAAGTAGACCGCCGGCTTCGCGTGGAGGAGGCCGTCACGCAGCAGCAGGTCTTCCACCTTCACGACCAGGACGTCCGGTTCGCGGAGCCGGCAGATGAATTTCTTGCGCACCGTGAACGACGGCGTGCGGAAGGAGACGCCTTCCACCGCGTCGGGCAAGGCGGCCATGATCGCTTGGACCGTGGCAAAGGTCGCCACCGCCGGTTAGCCCTGTTCCGTCGCCCAGGGCTGGGCGGGAAGCTCGGCCGCGGTTTGAGCCAGCGTCACCCGGCCCGCCGCCACGCCGCTGATCGCAGCATCCGGCACGTACGTCTCGGCCGCCAGCGGGCTGCCGCTGCCCGGCCGGACCAGCAGCAAATAGCCGCCCATGCCGGGCAGGTGGTCGGGCCGCGGATGCAGCACCTCGATCACGGTTCCCAGCTCGACGTCGGCGGCGGACACGACGTCGCTTCCCTTCATGCCGTCGTAGTCAGCTTCGTCCTGCGGTGTCCACATGGGCGGCTCTCTCCCCGGTTACACGCTCGGCCCGTGACATGAGTTTGTGGGAACAACAAACGCCGGTACGGGAATACGCCCGTCCGGCGTCATGTACTGGCGAATCGAGGCCGGGCAAACGTCGCACCCATGTCCGCGAGACTGATTCCCGCCGACGAACCCCAAGCTGGCCCTCGCCGGTTAGGCCGCGTTGCGACGGCGGCGGCGCTCGGCCTTGCGGCGCTTGGCCCGGTTCTCTTCCTGGACGCTGATGAAGCGCAGGCCGCGCCGGTGCTCACGGATAATCCCGGATCGCTCAATGGTCTTGTTGAAGCGGCGAAGGAGCTGTTCAAACCCTTCCGAATCGCGAATTTCTACCCGCATGCGTTTCTGCTACCCCCTTATGGTTCTTCGTTTCTGTTTACATCCTCACCCGACGTCGAACGCCGGGCGCCAACGTACTGCGCGGAGTATACGATACCCGGCTAACGGTGCGTAGTGGCGCCAGGATCAGCCCATTCAACATGAAGCAGCGTCGTCACCGCTCTCTGGCAGGCTGTGCCCAACCGGCACCGAACACCGGTTCGACTGTGGATAAGTTTCCGTTCCCGGTGGATAACCGTCCTGGATTGGGGACAACCGTCTGCCGTTCGGTGCCCGGACGGGGATAGCGGCACCGCTACCGGTGCATGGCCCCCGGCCTGTGCGTGGACTGGCACAGGTCGTCCAATCGATCACGCTTAGCGAATTGGGGACTGGTGGATAACTTATCCACAACTCCTCAGCCCCGATTATTGGCTCCAATTCGCCGGTTTTTCGGCTTATCCCCACGATCCCCACCCTCTACGGTGAATACGGTTTCTCCTACTCGTTTAATCTTCATTCCTGTGTATACGTTAAGCCGGCCCCGTGGACAGCCAACGGTGACGCCTTGTCGATCGCCCACGCCCGATCGACACCGAGGCACAGCGGGACCGGCCGTGGCATGATCGCCGGCAGCGCGAGCGGCGAGACGAAGCCGGAGGGAAGAATCCGATGCACCCATGGTCATTTACCTACCAGGGCCGGATGGACGAGCATGTCTTTACCAGCGAGGTGTTGCGCCACAATCCCCTTGGCGATCCGGCCGCACGGCCGCTCTGGGTGTCGCTGCCGCCGGGGTACGACGAGGAACCGGACCGTCGCTATCCGGTCATCTACCTGATCCAGGGCTTGACCGGGCAGCTCGACATGTGGCGGAACCGGACCGCCTTTCGCCGTAACTTCCCGGAGCTGGCCGGCGAGCTGATCGCCAGTGGCGAGATCCCCCCGGTGCTCCTGGTCTGGGTCGATTGCTGGACCTCGCTGGGCGGCAGCCAGTTCCTCAACTCGCCGGCGACGGGCCAGTACCACACCTATCTCTGTGACGAGGTGGTGCCTTGGGTCGATACCGCCTACCGGACGCTGAAGGCGCCGGCCCACCGCGGCATCGCCGGCAAGTCGAGCGGCGGCTACGGGGCGATGATCACGCCGATGCTGCGGCCCGATCTCTTCGGCGGCCTTGCCACCCACGCCGGCGATGCCCTGTTCGAGGTCTGCTACCAGCCCGACTTCCGGGAAGCGGCGCGCGCCCTGCGCGATACGCACGGAGGATCGTTCGAGGCGTTCTGGAGCGATTTCCGCGGCCGGCCGTCGATGCTGAAACCGTCCGATGCGACCCTGCTCAATGTCTACTGCATGGCCGCCTGCTACTCGGCCGAGCCGGGCGGCGAGGTACTGCTGCCGTTCACGATCGAGACCGGCGAGCTGATCCCGGATGTCTGGCGGCGCTGGCTGGCGCGGGACCCGGTGCGGATGGCGCCGCGCTACGCCGATGCCCTGCGCGGGATGCGGGCAATCTACATCGATGCCGGCAACCGGGACGAATACTTCCTCGATCTCGGGGCCGAGGCTTTCCGCCGGGCCTTGGCCGGCATCGGCGTCACCGACCTGTATTTTGAGCTGTTCGACGCCAAGCACGGCGGCATCGAGTACCGCTACCCGCTGAGCCTGCGCTACCTCGCCGAGCGCCTGGCGCCGGCGGCGGACTAACCAGAGTCCCCGGCCTCGGGTGTCGCCGGAACCGTGGCGGGACGGGCGATGCGGTGGCCGCGGACGACGGTCCGGGAATCGTAGGCTGATGCGGCGGCGTTGAACTCGCCGGCTTCGGTGATCAGGGTCACGGTCTGATTTGGGGTCGGCCCGACGATCGCGCGCGTCACCTCGGCGGTCAGCCCGTCGAGCGCGTAGACCTGAACCCAATCGACCTCGTAGGAGTAAATGCCGCCATCATCACCGGTGATCTCAATCACGTCGCCGGGGGCCAATTCGTGCAGGGTCCAGAAGACCGCCGGACCGCTCGTGTAATAGTCGAGATGGCCGCCCAGCACGACGTTGCCAGGAACGCCGAGACGACCAGTCTCCTGATGCCAAACGACGATCCACGGTCCACCGACATTCGAGGACACCACGTCGGCCGGGGTATCGAGCGCCTGGATGACCGCGTCGACATCGGCCTCCGCGCCGCGCAGCCGGACTGGAGCGATCAGCGGCGTGGGCGTTCCGGTGAGCAGCGCCGGGCGAGCCGCGAGCCGCTGGTGGGCCAGACCGTCCGTGTCCCAGCCGCCCGTGATCGCGGCTCCCGCCAGGCTTAGCAGCACCAGAGCGCCCGCGAACGCCGCCACGCTTCGCCCGCGGCCGCGTCGTGATGGCACGGCAGGCGCCCTCCTCAGGGTCCGGTGCAAAGACGAGCGACCTCCCACGGCGACATCCATCCCGGCGACCGAGGCCGCCTGCTTCGTTCGATTCCCGATGCTCGGCATGGCGCCCCTATCTTCCACTCCTGATGCTCATCGATGTTAACGCGGCGCGGAGCAACGTGTTTCGGCGGCGATCAGGCCGGTTGGGCAGCACGTATGCGAGACTTGAGACGTTTTATCAGTGTTGTTCAACACCTGATCCCGCCCCCTGTCCGTGCGCGTCCGCCATGATTCACAAGGAGCCGTCCGCCAATGACCGATACTCCATCGTCCCCGACCGTCTCCGACCTCCAGCCGCCGCGGCCAAGCGTGGTCGCGGCGATTGCCTCATTGCCGCTGGCGGCGGGGATGCGGCTGCTCGATGCGGGATGTGGCGACGGCGGGCCGCTCGGGCTGCTGGCCGCCGCGGTCGCCCCGGGTGGCGAGGTGATCGGCTTCGATCAGGATCGCGACAGCCTCGAAGCGGCGGCGGCCCGCCACAACGAGCTGATCCAGGCCGGGTCTGTCTGGCTTGAGGCGGGCGATCTCCTGGCGCTCCCGTTCGCCGATCATGAGCTCGATGGGGTCTGGATGTCGTCGGTCCTGCATCACATCGAGCGGCCGGCGGCGGCCCTGGCCGAGCTGACGCGAGTGGTCCGGCCCGGCGGGTTCGTTGCCGTCCTCGACGGCGACGAGAGCGGGTCGTTCCCGCTCCTGCCGTGGGAACCGGCGTTCGAGCAACGGCTGCGGACGGCGGCCGCCCGCGCCGCGGCGGAACAGTACGGCGGCACGCTGGACTACTTTTTCGACGGCTACACCGGGCGTCACCTCACCCGCCTGGCGCGAGAAGCGAAGCTGACGGACATTCGGCTGCGGGCCTTCACCGATGTCGATCGCTCGCCCCTGCCGCCGGCCCGGGAGACCGCCCTCCGGGAGTGGTTTCTCCGCTGGTTCGAGGGCCGGGTCCGCGACTATCTCGCCCCGGTGGATCAGGCTCGGTTCACCGCCCTGTTCGACCCGGAATCTCCAGACGATGTCGTTGCCTTGCCGGACTTCTTCATGGTGCGGACCTCGCTGCTGGCCGTTGGTCAGGTCGCCTCCTGACTCCTGGGCATCGGTTCCCACTCCGCTGATCCGCTGATTCGCGGACCCCGCGCGGCGTGGGCGTCGCCGTCCATGGCCCGCCGCGCGATCGCCGCCCCGATTCGGGGCAGGGTGTTGGCGCGGTGGCACCGGGTCCGGCCCTCATTCCCGTTCTCTTGCCACGGGATTAGCCGGCTCGGGCCCGATATCGGCCGAGCGCCTCATACTATTAACGACCCTCCGATGCGGCGGCTATTCCCTATATGATAGAGAAGGTAGGACTCCGTTCGACGCTCCCGCTGGCGGAAGCCGCGGGCGGCCGACGAGATCGTCGCGGCGATCGCGACGATGTTGAACCGGGAGGACGCGTGAGCGGGACGATCCTGATCGCAGACGACGAACCGAATATCCGGCAGTTGATCGCCTTCACCCTGCGCCGCCGGGGCTACACGGTCGTGGAAGCCGACGACGGTGTCGTCGCCCTGGCCCTGATCCGCCGGGAACGGCCGGACCTGGCGGTGCTCGACGTGATGATGCCCGGCCTGACCGGCCTGGCCGTGACGCGGCAGCTCGGGCTGGAGCCGGAGACCGCCGCCATCCCGATCATCTTGCTCTCGGCCAAGGGCCAGGGCAGCGAGATCGAAGCCGGCCTCGCCAGCGGCGCCCGCCTCTACCTGGTCAAGCCCTTCTCCCCCCACGAGCTCGCCGACCGCGTCGCCGAAGTCCTCGCCGAGCCGGGATTGCCGTGAGACCGCGCCGAGGCATCAGGCCCACACATTGACGGGGTGCGGGATACCCGCGTTCGTGTCGTCGCCTGGAAGTCCACGGCCGAATGCGAGGCGGCGACCACACATTCGAGTGATCCATGGGCATGAGGAGGGAACTGACGTGAGTATTCGACGGGTGGTGCCGAACCTGACCACGACGGACATGGACCTGATGAAAGATTTCTACACACGGGTGATCGGCCCGCGCATCGTGATGGATCACGGCTGGATCGTCACGCTCGCCGCCGCGGACCGGCCGGACGTCCAAGTCAGCCTGATGACCCACGATGCGACCGCGCCCGTGGTCCCGAGTGCCTCCATCGAGGTCGATGACAGCAGCCACCAGTATCGGCTGGCGCTTGCAGCCGGGACAGAGATTGTGTACCCGCTGACCGATGAGCCACGGGGCGGGCGCCGGTTCTTTGTCCGTGACCCCAGTGGCAATGTCATCAATATCCTGAGCCATCGTACGTAACCCAACCAGATGAAGGGCGCATCATTGCCTGGGCCGATCTCTCAGGCACAGACACACCGGATGCCAGCCATCTTGGCTGGCATCCGGTGTGTCTGTTGGATTAGCCGCCAACACGGCCTTGGATCAGGCGCTGATCGACGCCGCTGATCTTACGGCGTCGGGGTGCCGGTGTCCGAGAAGGCGGCTTGCAGGCGGCCGGCCGCTTGCATCACCGCGTCATTGGCGATGTCGACGACCGCGCCCATGCCGAAGAACTCGTGGGTGACGCCCTGGTAGGTCGTCAGCTCGACATCGACGCCGGCCGCTTCGAGCGCCGCCGCGTACAGCTCGCCCTGGCTGCGCAATGGATCGATCTCGGCCAGGATCACCGTCGCCGGCGGCAGACCGCTCAGGTCGTCCGCCAGCAGCGGCGAGGCATACGGGTTCTGCCGGTCCGCCTCGCTCGGGATGTAGAACTCACCGAACCACTCCAGCAATGGCCGGCCCAGCGGCTGCGCCGTGGCGTGCTCCACGATCGACTCGGCGGCCTCGCCCTCCGGCAGGAAGGTGGTCACCGGATAGACCAGCAGTTGGTGGACCGGCATGATGCCGCCCTGATCGCGGGCAATCATCGAGGTCACGGTGGCCAGATTGCCGCCCGCGCTCTCGCCGGCGACCGCGACCCGATCCGCATCGCCGCCGAACAACGGCGCGGTTTGGGCGATGGCCTGGAACGCGAAGTAGGCATCATCCGCCGCCGCCGGGAAGGGGTTCTCCGGCGCCTGCCGGTAGGCCACGGAGACCACGACCGCTTGCGCGGCGTTGCAGAGAGCCCGGCAGGACGAATCGTAGGTATTGAGATTGGCGATGACCCAGCCGCCGCCATGGAAGTAGACCAGGATCGGGAACGGCCCCTCGCCCTCCGGCGTGTAGACGCGCGTCACCAGATCGCCGTTTGGCGTGGAGACCAACTCGTGGGTGACGCCGCCGACCAGCTCCTGGGCCGGCTCGCCCCGCTTCGAGAGGAGGGAGACCACGGCGTCCGCCGGCAGTGGCAGTTGGCGGGCGTTGAACGGGTTCTGCGACTCGATCGGGATAGCGGTCAGCGCCGCCAGTTCGTCAAGCACTTCTTGCATCTGAGGGTCGATCGGCACCGCGCTGGGCAGCGGCTCGGGTGTTCCGCCTGGCGCCGGCGTCCCGTCCTGGGCACGGGCCGGGCGCGCCCCGAGCCCCGGCAGGCCGGCCACGGAGAGCAGCCCGCCGGCGGCGAGCGCGGTCCCGCCCGCCAGCAGGTTCCGCCGGCTTGTCGCGCCCAGCGTGAACCGATCGGACTTCGTGTCATCGTGATACGTCATAAACCAAGGCACCTTTCTGATCGAATTCGTCGCCAACGATCCCACCATGCTCCCACGCCCATGCCGAACGGCACGGCCACCGACGACCGTGGCGGCCTGAAGATTGCTCGCGGACCATGGTAAGCATCGCGACATCTCACCGCCCCATCAGGCGGCGTCCGCTCGCAATAAAGCAAGTTACATGCCTACCGAAGCGGATTTCGCCATCCGAGTGCAGCGTTAACAACCGTCATCGAGGGGGTCATTTCGCCGCGGCGAGCGTGGCGTCGTCGACTACATTTCTCCGTCAGGCCGCAAGCATCACACGGCGGGTTCTCGTGCCACCCCAGGACACCGGTGGGAAGATGCCATGGGGGCCCATTCATGCGGCGGCTCGCGAGCTCCTGGCGAACCGGGAGAACGCCACCGAAGCGAACCCGGGCGACCTTTGACACCAGTGGCGTCGATCGAGCCTCTTCCGGGAATACGGGGGCTGTCCGGTTGGGGCTCTGCCGTGGGGCGCGGGATTGATTGATCGTTGGTCCGACTCGGCTGGGACCGCGTCCAGGATGGTGGCGATGATCTCCGAGCGGACGCCGGCGGCAGTCAGGCTGGCGGCCGTCTCGCCGTTCAGGTAGAGGGTAATTGCCAGACGGGCATTGTCGATGGCGGTGCCGAGCGTGTCACCATGCGTGACGCATCCGGGGAGAGCCGGCACGGCGACGACGAAGCCCCCGCTTTCGTCGGGAGCAACCACGATCGTAAGCTGGTTCATTGAGTTACCCCTTCAGCAGCTCGCGAAACTCGGTGACGGTGAGCCCGGCTTGGGTATCGGTCGTTCGAGTCTATGGACGGCCGCCGCGACCGCGATCGGCGAGCAAATCGAGGCGGTGCAGGGCCGCCCAGGTGGCGGGGGCGGCCTGGCCGGCCGGGGCTAGGGCGGCGTGCAGGCGGTGGAGATCTGCCCGCTCATCGACGTCGAAACTGGGGGTCAACTCGGCGACTCGCAGGCCGAGATCATGGGCGCGGGCGACGAGGGCGTCCGCTTCCTGGCCGGTGCTCAGGGGCGCCCCGGCGAGAACGTCGTGGAGACCGGTCAGCCCGATCAGGTAGTAACCGCCGTCCAGCGTGCGGCCCAGCACGACCTCATGCTCGTCCAGCCCGGCGAACGCCGCCGTCGCCACGGCGCGGGGCAGGTGGGGCGAATCGGTCGCCATGATCACGGTGCGCCGGTAGCCTTGGCCCGCCGCCCAGGCAAACAGGTTGGCCAGGCGCGCCGCCAGCCCCGCCCCGGTCTGGCCGACCAGCCGGACGTGCGACGGCGGCGGCTCGCAGCCGAGGCCGACCAAGATCGCGGGAAAATCGATTGCCGCCGGGCTGTGCGCCCAGCCGAAGTCGTAAGCCGCGTCGTCTGGCTGGCGCGGGGTGAATTCCGCGCTCAGATCAACCAGGAACGCCTCATACAATGTGGCCGCTGGCGCCATCCCGATCTCGGTGCCGAGCCGGGTCTTCGCTACGCCGGGGGTCGGCTGGCGAGCGACGAACAGGAAGAGATCGGTTGAACGGGGAGCGGCGGGCGATTGATCCATCGTGTCACTCCGATCGGTCGAGGCCGGGGGCGGCGGGGCGCACCGGAACCGTGTCCAGGATGGTGCCCGTCCCGGTTGGCGGCCAGGGCCGGAACGGCCGGCGCTGGAGATAGAGGAAGGTCGGCTCCGGGTTGAGCCAGGTCGCATACTCCCGTTTCCAGACCGGGAAAAAGCCCCGTTGCCTGGTGCTGGAGATGACATAGGTCGAATCGGTGGCCCGGCCATAGAAATAGACCCACCATGGGCCGCCGCGGGTGCGGCCGCGATCGAGGTTGGCCAGCGAATACTCGTAGAGAAAGTAGCCGTCCCAGGCGGCCCCGGCGTCGAGCTGATCGAGCGGGACGCCGGCCGCGACCGCCTCGTAGGCAATCCCCCAGACGCTCTTCATATACACCAGGTAGTCCCGCGTCCCGGCGGTGGCGAAGATGGCGAACAGGGCGACGACGATCCACCCGGCGGGGGCGAACAGCGGCCGCTCGCGCAGCGCCCAGAGGGTGAGACAGATCGCGAGCGGGATCAGCGGCAGCAGGTAGCGGTCGAGCGAGCCCGCGGTCCAGCCGATGTAGTGATACGACGGCGGGAAGATGCCGATCACCTGCCAAAGGGCGATGGAAAGTACCAGACCGGCCGTGGCCCGCTCCGGGCTCGCCCTGGCGCCGATGGCGCGAGCGGCGATCACGGCCAGGGCGAGCGAGGCGGCCACACAGACAATCGTGATCACGCCCCGCGTGTCAGCGGTGAGCAAGCGCGGCCGCGACCCGAGCACATCGGGCGGTCCCGGCCCCCCGGCGCCGAGGAACTGCCCGATATAGGGCATCCGCATCCCGCGCACCCAGAGGCCGGTGACCCCCACCGTCAGGACCGCGGTCCAGACCAGGAAGAGCGGCCAGCCCCGTTCCGGGATCCGGTCCCGCCAGCCGCGGCCGGCGACCAGCGCCGCGACCACGATCGGTAGCGTGAAGAAGCCGAGGTAGACCACCTCGACCACGGTCAGGCGCTCGATCAGCCACCAGGTGCCGGCCCAGCCCTCGTCGACCAGCTCGCGTAGGAAGGCGGCCTGCACGTCGGGGACATCGTTGCCAAAGCGCAACCAGAGTGCATACCCGGCAAAGATGGCAAGGGGCAGCGCGACCACCTGGAGGAACAGTCTCGTACTCGGGAGATTGAATCGGAGCCGCCGGGCGACGAGGAGGTAGACGACTACCGCCAGCGGGATGAGCACCCCCTGTTGCCGGGTGAGCAACGCCAGCCCCGCCGCGCCCGAGCCGGCGATGACCCACCAGGGCGCTGCCGCGTCCGGCCGCAAGCCGCGGGCGTACCCCCACGCGGCGATCAGGAGCAGCGAGACGAAGTGGGGATCGGTCATAAACGTAAAGGCGAGGACGAAGAGCAACGGGTTGAAGAGGTAGGCGGCGGTGCCCAGGGCGCTCCGCTGGCGGTCGATCCCCAGCTCGCGGCAGAGCCCATAGAGGGCGACCGCGCCGATGGCCACCATCACCACCGTCGAGAGCCGGAAGACGCCGAGCAGCGGCCCAAACAGCCAGCCGAACAAAGCCCCCCAGACGACCTGGAACACCGCCGTCGCCGCCACCACCGGGAAGACCACCAGCCGTTGCTCCTGGACCAGGAGCTGGGCCGACCGGGCGTACCCCCAATCATCGGTCGTCGCCACCGGCGCCAGCGTCGGTACGACCACGGCCGCCGCCGCGAAGGCGACGAAGACCAGCAGCACCGGCCAATGCCCGCGCCAGCCCGTGAGCCATGATCGCCAGCGCGGAACGTCGCTGCTCGACGTCATCACCCGCCCCACCGGCAGCGAAAGATGGTCGCCGTGATCCGGCCCCCGGCCCGGATCGAGCCGCGCAGGGTGCCGCTCACCTTCGACTCGCCGCCGGCCCGCTTCCGGTACGACACCGGCACTTCTCTTATCCGCAACCCCCGCTTGGCGCCGCGGGCGATCATCTCCACCGACCAGCCGTAGGTCATCTCCCGCATCCCCAGGGCCAGCAACCGACGCCGCCGGATCACCCGGAACGGGCCGATGTCGGTGACGCGGACGCCAAACAACAGGCGCAGCAAAATGGCCGCGACGCGATTGCCGAATCGCTGCTGCGGGGTCAAGGAGCCCGGTTCCGGGTTGCCGAGCAACCGCGACCCGATCACCAGGTCCGCCTCGTCCGCCAGCAACGGCGCCAGCAGGCGGTCCAGCTCGGCCGGCTGGTCGCTGCGATCCCCGTCCATCAGCACGATCAGGTCGACGTCCGTGGCCGCTTCGACCCCGGACAGGCAGGCCCGGCCATAGCCCCGGCGCGGCTCCGGGACGACCTCGGCCCCGGCCGCCGCCGCCCGCGCCGCGGTCTGATCGGTGCTGCCGTTATCGACCACGATGACATGGGCAATGGTGGCCGGCAGGTCCGGCCGCGCCGCCACGGCCAGGATCTCGGCCACCTGGCCGGCGATCACATCTTCCTCGTTGAGGGCGGGAACGATGACCGCGATCGTCGGCTTGGGGACGGGTCCGCTCATCGCGCCGCCGACCGTTTGACCACCCGCCGGCGGCGGAGCAGCCGTTCCGCCGCCGCGAAGTAGTCGGCGATCGCGCCTTGCTGCCCCACCCAGTCGAGATAGCGGTCGATCCCGGTGGATAGCTCCGTGCGCGGCTGGAAGCCCAGGGCCGCCAGGGCCGAGGTGTCCGAGATCAGGGCCCGCATCTCGCCCGGTCGAAACTCGCCCGGGATCGACGGCGCGATCTCCTTGCCCAACCGCCGCGCCAGCAACCGGGCCAAATCCGCGATCGCCGCCGCCTGCCCCGTGCCCACGTTGAAGACGCGGCCATCCGCCCGATCATCGTCCGCGACGAGGAGGTTGGCCCGCGCCACATCCTCGACATAGATTAGATCCCGGCTCTGGCCGCCATCCTCGTAGACGACGGGCGGCAGGTTGTTCACCAGCCGGGTACAGAAGATGGCGATCACCCCGGTGTAGGGGTTGAACAGCGATTGGCGCGGCCCGTAGGTACAGGAATAGCGGAGGGCGACGGCCGGGATGCCGGTCGCCCGGCTCCAAGCGATGACCAGCCGCTCCTGCACCATCTTGCTAATGGCGTAGACGTTCTCACCCCCGGTCGGCGCCGCTTCGTCGGTCGGGGCCGGGGTTGCCGCCGCGCCGCAGCGCGGACAATGCATGGTGTAGTCGCCGCGCTCCAATTGGGCGATCGGCCGCGTCGTGCCGTAGAAATGGCCATGCTCCGGGCAGGCGTAGGCGCCTTCGTTGTAGACGGCCTGGGAGGAGGCCGCCACGACCTTGCGCACGGGCAGCCGCCGGTCCCGGATCGTCTCCAGCATGAGGGCGGTGCCGACCCCGTTGGCCGCGATGAATTTGGCGATCTCCGGCATGTAGCCGCCATAGGCGGCCTGGTGGAAGACGACATCGACGCCGTCCAGGGCGCGTTCCCAGTCCCGCCGGTGCCGGACATCGCCCCGCAGAAACTCGGCCGCCGCCGGCACCCAGGCCGGCTTGCCCTCCCGGTGCGTCTGGCGCTGGAGGTTGTCGAGAATGCGGACCTGCCACCCCGCGGCGAGCGCCTGGTCGACGATATGGGAGCCGATCAAACCGGCGCCGCCGGTGACCAGCGCGGTCGGTGGTCGGCTCATGCGCCACGCCCATCACGCCCGATGGAGACAGTACGGTCGGGACGCTCCAAGCGTGGGGCGACGCTTGGCGCCCCCTGGACTAGCGGCTCGTGACGCATTGACGAACACCTCGTACCGGCGACCCCGGCCGTTTCCGCCTCACCCGGCATTGGTTTTCCGGGTGGCGTGGATTGCACGATCCTTGCCGCGTGGACCGCGTTCGGGTCCGGTTCACAGAAACCTCCCAAGGATGCTCCGTCCTTCAGGGCGGAGAGGAATTGGGTGTCGTTTTGCCAAAAATGGTACAATGAAGTCAAGTTTCGCCGGTCGCCCAAGGTCTATACGTCTCGCCTGGGCGAAGGTTGTGGGGGTGACGCCCCCGCTGTCAGCCAGCCCAACGGCCGCCAGGCTAACCAGCGTGAAACCTGGATCAACGGCTAATGTCTCGGATGCGAAGATTCCGGGGAGCAACAGTTTTTTCAAGGCACTCCTCCTTCGTAGCGCCAGGGACAAGCTCACGGGATTTATCCCGGAGTCGCTGACGTCAGCTCGTGGCCGATGACCGACGTGGCGCCGGGCAGTTCGCGGTCACTATCATATACGGCCTGCCGGATCGAGCCCGATCGCCGTGTCGGCGACAAGAGGACGGCGCCCGGGCTGAACATCCCCTCTTGGCCGGGCGCCGTTCGATCCCCGGCCGCATGCTATGATCCTGGCGATGGACAGGCCAATGTGGATTGCCGCGTATCGCGTGTTCTTTGCCCTCCTCACGGTGGGGACGATCATCTTTCTGCTCATCCACAATAGCCGGTGGGTGCCCGGTTTCGACATCGCGAACTTTTTCAGCTTCTTTACCATCCAGAGCAATCTCTTCGCCGTGGCCGTGCTCCTGGCCGGCGCCCTTGGCCTCGGCGATCGCTGGCGGCCGGGGCTGGCCGATCTGCTCCGGGGCGCGGCGGTGGTGTACATGGCGACGACCGGGGTCGTCTACGGCCTGCTGCTGGTCGGCTACACCGAGCAATTGGACACGAACGTGGTCTGGGCCGATACCGTTGTCCACCGGGTGATGCCGATCGTGCTGGTCGCCGACTGGCTGATCGCTCCCCCGCGCACGCGATTGACGGTGCGGCGGGCGCTGCCGTGGCTCTGGTATCCGCTCCTCTTCGTGGTCTACTCGTTGCTCCGCGGCCCCCTGGCCGGGTGGTATCCCTACCCCTTCCTCGATCCCGGCCAGGCCGGCGGCTACGCTGCCGTGGCCGCCTACTGCCTGGGGATCACCCTCTTCATCGTCCTCATGACCTGGGCCACGGTCACCATCGGCACCACCCAACGCCGGTTCCGCCAAGCCGGGCCAAGCCGGCCGGGCGCTCCCGGCGACATCGAGCAGATGGTCTGAGCGGAAACCCGGCCGCGCGACTCGAATACAGCCCGGGTTGAACACCACGACGTTCCCCGCCACGACCATTGGGAGCTGTCCCCGCGGCTTGGTCAGCGCCTGGCCACGCTGAACGCGGCGTCCAGGATCGTCGTCGCGTCATCGACGTCGGCCGCGGTGACGATCAGCGGTGGGCAGATCCGGAGCACATTGCCATGCAGCCCGCCCCGGCCAACAATCAGACCGCGGTCCTTCGCCGCATCCTGCACGCGCAAGGTGAGGTCCGGCGCCGGCTCTTTGCTCCGCCGGTCGCGCACCAACTCAACGGCCACGAGCAAGCCTATGCCCCGCACATCGCCGATTGCCTGGTGCCGTGACGCCAGCTCCCACAAGCGCTCGATCAGGTACCCGCCGGTGCGCCGCGCGTTGTCCCGCAGGTTGTGGGTGGCGATGTAGTTGAGGTTGGCCAGCGCCGCCGTGGTCGCGATCGGGTTGCCGCCGAAGGTCGAGAGGCTGAGCGAGCGGATCGCGGTCGCCAGCTCGTCGGTGGCGATCAGGCCGCCGATCGGGATGCCGTTCGCCAAGCCCTTGGCGAAGACCACCACATCCGGCTCCACGCCATACGCCTGGAAGCCGAAATCGGCGGCGCCGAGCCGGCCCCACCCGGTTTGCACCTCGTCGGCGATAAACGGGATGCCGTGCCGCCGCAGGATCGCCTGAACCTCCTGAAAGTATTCCGGCGGCGGCGTGATGAAGCCGCCGACGCCTTGGATCGGCTCCGCGATGAAGGCGGCCGGGTTGCCGCTGGTGGTCGTCTCGATCACCGCCCCCACATCGCGGGCGCAGAGGAGATCGCAGCTCGGGTACGTCTTCTCCCAGGGGCACCGGTAGCAGTAGGGGTTGCCGACATAATGCACATGCAGCGGCGAGAGGGTGGAGGAGCGCCAGGGAGTCTGGCCGGAGGCGTTGATCGTGGCGAAGGAGCGGCCATGATAGGAATGGCGCAGGGCCACGATCTCGTTTGAATCGCGGTTCAGGGTCGTGATCAAGAAGGCGGCCTCATTCGCCTCGGTGCCGCTGTTAGTAAAGAACACTTTGCTCAGGTGGGACGGGGTCATCGCCTTGATCCGTTCCGCCAGCTCGATCTGGGAGCGGATCAGGAACAGGGTCGAGGTGTGGGTGATGCGGTCGAGCTGGGCCTTGATCGGATCGTTGATCTCGGGGATGGCGTGGCCGCTGGAAACGGTAGCGATGCCGCCGAAGAAATCCAAGTACTGGCGGCCGGCCCCGTCGTAGACGAACTGTCCTTCCCCCCGCCGCAGCTCAATCGGCTCCTCGTAGAAGAGGCCGACGCTGGGAAAGAGGCTGTCGCGATGGCGGCGCCGCAACTCCGCGCTGTCGTCACCGGGATCGACGCTGAGAGTGTCCGGTACCACTGACGTCACGTCCCACCCTCCTGACTGACCCGCTTCCTCCGGGATCGGAAGCAAGATACCGCACGGCCATACCGTAGCGTCGAGCGTTGAGGTGGCGCCAGCCAAGAAGCGCCTTCATCGCTGATGAAAACGGTGTCGAACATGACCACGAAGGATTGCGGTGCGACATCGCGGGTGATACCATACAGGTCATGAGGCTGGTCTTGGACACGAACGTCTTGGTAGCGGCTATCCGAAGCTCAAGCGGTGCTTCAAGCGATCTCATCGATGCGTTGCTCCTGCATAAAGCGACCTTGCTGCTCAGCATTGCCCTCTTCTTAGAATATCAGGCCGTTTGCTTGCGACCGGACCACCGAGAAGCTTCGGGAACAAGTGAGGAAACAATTGGCAGAATGCTAGGCTCATTGGTCGACATTGCCATTCCAGTACAAATCTACTTCCAATGGCGTCCTCAATTACGAGATCCAAAGGACGAGATGGTCTTGGAAGCCGCGGTGAATGGCCGGGCAGACGCCATCGTCACGTTTAATCAACGGGATTTTGGTCAGGCTCCAGCGATCTTCGGCGTTGAGGTCTTGCGGCCGGGCGAGGTACTACGGAGGATTAGGTGATGAAGACGCAAACCGAGACGTTTCCCCTGCGGTTGCCGGTCTCACTCAAAGCAGCAATCAAGGAGTTGGCAGCGCGAGACGGTGTCAGCATGAATCAGTTCTTGGTGCTCGCGGCGGCTGAAAAGCTGTCCGCTATGCAGACGGCCGAGCAATTCTTTGCCGACCGGCGTGGGCACGGCGACGTAGAGGCTACCCTCCGATTCTTGCGGCGATCGGGAGGTGAACCGCCGTGTGCGGGGGACGAACTGCCGGAGGAGTTTCGCGGACATACTGAAGCCGGGCGATAACTCCGGCAAAGCGGCGCGCTCCCGGCGGGATCGACTGTCCCCGTCGCGAACCGAGGAGTCACCGGACGGTCGTGACCCAGATGATTTCGCTGCCTCGAGCGTCGGGGAGGTGAATGGAGAGGCCGTCGGCGGCCAGCTCCGTGCCGGATACGCTGGCGCCAGGACTCGATCCGGTGGGCTCGACGAGATGCATCCGATCGGGAAAGCGTACCCGAGGCGTAACGCGAATTTCGGCCACCGCACCGGATTCGCGGAACGCAAGCAGGGCGAAGTCTTCGCCCGCTGGGGCCACGAACTGCCAGATATCCCAGCTTTGATGCAGCGGCCCGGTCAGCAAGAACCGCCGTCCAGCCAGGAACGGCCGGAGCCGCTTGTACTCGGCAACCGCCTGCCGGAAGCGGTCACGCTCGCCGTCCGACCAGTGGCCCAAACGTGACGAGAGACCGAACGCCCCGCCCATGCGACTACGGCATTCGGCCGGATCGCGATCGTCCAGGACCCAGGAGTTCAGGTGCGGCAACGGCAGAAACAACCCGGCCCCCTGGACATGCTGACGGCAGCTGGCGGCCCGATGGGTATAGTCGGAGAGCCAGTTCGTGTGGGTGTGCCGGAGGGTGCCGAGATCGACGCGATGGCCGCCACTGGCGCAATTTTCGATGACCAGCTCGGGGCAAGCCGTGCGCAGGTCGTCGAGCACGCGGTAGAGACCGAGCGTGTGGGCGTAGTGCCCATCCGTCGTCTGATGCCCATGGTCGTCCGCGTCGCAGCCGAGCCCATACCCAATGTTGTAATCCCACTTGAGCCAATCGACGCCGTATTCCTGAACCACCCGGATCATCTCGGCAGTCATCCACCGCTGCACCCGCGGGTTGCCAAGACAGAGATGGACCCCCTCGATCCCCGCCTCGGCGCGACGGACGATCGGCTCCCCCTGCCGCGTCGCCACCCAATCGGGATGGGCTCGCACCAGCTCGCCGGTTTGATCCGCGCGCTCGGGCTCGACCCACAGCCCGAACTTCAGGCCGAGCTGACGCGGGCCGGCGCCGAAGGCATGCAGGCCCCGTGGAAACTTGGCGCGGTCTTCCACCCAGTCGCCCCAGCCCGCGGCATACGACTCCGGGCGTCGTCCCCGAAACCACCCGTCATCGATGACGAATACTTCACATCCCACTTCAGCCGCGTATCGCGCCTCCTGGCTGAGACGATCGGCATCGATATCTCCGAAGTAGGCATACCAGTGATTGTATTGGACCCACGGCCAGTTCTCCGGCACCGCGGGCATCCAATGGGCCACGATCCAGTCCCGCCAAGCGTTGGCGCCGTCGTCCAACTCGCCCGCGTAGCCCGACAGCACCACCCCCGGCAACGCCAGCCGTTCACCCGGTGCGAGCAGATGCGCGAAATCCGAAAGTCCCAGCCTGAGCCAAACCGCCTCGGATTGTTTCTGGACGGTGAATTGCCAGCGGCCCGACCAAATGAGTGAGGCCAAGAGGCCGCCGTTTGGTGTAATCAGGGCGAACCAGGGTACGTGGTCCCCGGACGACCGGCCATCGTCGGCGGCGCCGAACGATCGCGTTCCGGCAATCTGGTCCAGATCAAACGTCTGCAACTGATAGCCTCGAGGCGGCATCGCCTCGTCCCATCGGCCTCCGGCCAGCACGCCGAGCCGCGCCGCACCGTCTGGCACGATGGCGAGTTGCAGAGAGGCGATACTGCCGAGCTCGATGGCATGGTCGGTCTCGTTGGTCACCTCGATCTCGGCCACGACGAGCGATGCTGCCTCATGGACCGTCCAGGCGATGGCAACCGTCAATCCCGACGGCGCCAGGATCCCCTGGAGCCGCAAACGGTTGCGGTCAACCCGCGCGCTGACGTCGCGGAAGGTGGCCGCCGCGGATGGGTCATCCCCGAACGAAAAGAGCGGCACCGACGCCGCGATCCATTCGTGCCCCGCCGTTCGCAACGACGTCAGCCGGACCTCACCCGAAGCCGTACGGTGCCAGGTCAACTCCAATGCCTCGGTTTCGATGGCCCAGATCGTTTCGCGTCCTGCCGCGCCGACGTGTTCGCGCACGGGAGAAGCGGGGGCGTCGTCGTGCATAAAAAGACCCTCTCGATTTGGTCGGAACCTGGTTGTCGCGCCGTTCAGGCATGGCGCGGCGCCGGGCGAAGCGTGAGCACCCGCGCCTGATAAGGCGCGAAGTCGACGGTACATGATGCCAACTGATCAGCGGTCCACGCATAGCCGGATGGATGTCCAAGCGTGACGTCGTTCCAGATGTCGTCCAGTCGGTATTCCCTGCCGGCCGGCGGCATGATCGAGACATCGAAGGAGATGGTCGTGCCGACGTCGGCGTCGGACAGATTGACCAGCACCAACGACACTTGGCCTTCGTAGACGCGCGCCACGGCGAAGATCCGGTCATCGCCGGCCCGGAGGCATGCATAGTTGGCGGCGCCAAGCTTGATTTCCGGGTGCTCCGCGCGGAGCCGGTGGAGGCGGCGGAGGTCGGCTTCGAGCTCGGTCTCGCCGCCGACGAAGGTCATGAAGACACCGCCGATTAGCGACCACGTCGCCAGCAGCGCCCGCGTTGCCGGCACGCCATATTGCTGGCGACGCCACTTGAAGCCGGGCAGCGGCCACCAGAAGGTGTCATGCGAGTCGATATGGCGCGCCGTGATGGCGCCGTTCGGCACGACCGCTTCCTTGTCGCGGAACCAGGCGGCCAGGTCGCGGGCATGGCGAATGCCGAGCGGGTTCTGGCGCCGGGCGAGCTCCGGTCTGAGCACCGCATGGATGAGCCAGTGCTCGTCGTAGTTGTAGGTCATGTCCATCGTCTGCCGGAAGAGCGTGCCGGAGGGCTCGGTGTAGAGCATCGCCTCCGGTTTGAGGGCCTTGAGTTGCGGCCGCAAGCGGGCGAAATACTCGACGCTGCCGAGTTGGGAGGCGCTGGCCCGGTGCTCGGTTGCCGGCGACCAGTTGGGCACCTCGTTGTAGGTGGGAGCATCGAAGCGGAAGCCGTCGATGTCCAGCCGGCGCACCAGATTGAGCGCCGATTCCGTGAAATACGCCTGCCAGTCGGGATTGGCGTTGTCGAACGCCTTGGTGTAGACGCCGATGATCTCGCCGGCGGAGCCGCGGACGAACCATTCGGGATGCTCGACCGTCAGCGGATGCACGCCGGGGGAACCGCCGGCCCAGTGCGGCTCGAAGTCGAGAATGTGCCGGCTCCAGGCGACCAGGTAATCCTGTCCCTGATAGGCCAGGTACTCGGGGTCCGGCAGGATGTCCGTCCCCTCCTCGAGGCGCGCGAAATAGGGGCCGTGGCGAACCCGAGCCGCCGCCCGGTGGATGATGTCGGCATCGATCACCCCGTGCATGAGGATATCGAGGATGACTTTCATGCCTAGGGCATGACAGGTTTCGACGACGAGCTTGAGATCGTTCTCGTCCCCGTACGACATCGTGATGTCGGCGTAGTCATACACGTTGTAACTGGGAAAGGGTTGGCGCGGCATGATCTGAATGCAATCGAAGCCAAGGCTGGCAATGCGCCCGAGATCGTCAAAAAGGTCTCGCATCGTCGGATAGGGGCTGTACTCGAACCCCCGCCAGAACACCGATGTCCCGATCTGCACCTCGAAGATCGTGGCGCCAGGAATCCACCCGGCGGTGTCGCCCGGTTTGGCGACCCCAAGCGTGGCGAGCCACGCGTGAGCCGTGGGACGGAGCTCGGCCCAGGTCGCGCCAAAGACGTCGATCTCCACGCTGCCGTACCGCAGCCGTTCGCCGGGGTCGAGACGTCCCGCCAGACCGGTGTCGATCGTCAGCCGGACCGCGCCAGCAACGGATTGCAGGTGATTGACGGCGTGCTCTGTTCGTGAGAAGGGCCAGATCAGCACGGCGGCGCGTTCGTCCGGCCGCTCGACCACGACGATACCGGACCCACTGAAGGCCGGCTCGGTGACGGGAACGCGGTCCGTGATGGCAGCCGCCGGGACGTCTGCCCGCAGCGGGGAGCCGGGGGCCTGCACCCGCCATCCCGCCAGATCGTCCGGCGCCAGCTCGATCTGGAATTGGAGGTTCCGCAGGGTTGCTCGGTCGCGGCCCGCGGCAGGCGCCACGATGACCTGAACCTCGAGGCGGGGGGAGCTTCCCCGGAACCGGTATTCCCAGCCGACATCCCATCCCGTGACCGCGGTCGAGACGGTAAAGACCTCATCGTACCCGGTGAAATCGTGGATAACGGTGCGGGCGGCCAACCTGAATTCGGAGTGGTCAAGAGTGTTCGCGTAGGCAAGGCCGAATGGCTGGCGCTCGGCCTCGTCACCCTCGGTGATGAGGGTGGCGGTCCACCGGAGGGCATAGCGGAGCCGCCGCTCATCGGCCAGATGCGCCAGCACCGCGCGAGGGAGGCCGGATGTGCCGTCCAACTCGATCCCCAAGCGGCGAGCGCGGTCCCACAGGATGAGTTGGCCAACATCCCCTGCCATTATGGCGTGGCTCCCGGCCGATCACGAACCATCACGACTCCACCCGGCGGTGATTGGGGACGGCCGTTCCGTCCCCGGCGCGCACCCACATTTCACGGCAAGCCAGCCTCGCACCCAAGCCTCGATTCCCGCGACAGCCGCAAGACGTCCTCGCACGTCACGCTCCTGCCGGCCAGTGTCTTCAGGGCGTCCTGAGCCACCAGGTTCAGATTGCGATCGAGGTCCGCGCCAAACAGCGTAATGCCCAACGAGAGATGGCTACTCATCTCCCGGGCGGCGGCCGCCGCATCGTGTCCGGCGATGGCATCGACAATCCGGGCGTGGAACGCCAAGCCTTTGGCCGTGACGTTGGGGTCGGTCAGGCTCCGGAAGAGCAGCTCGACGATATACGGCTGGATGGCCTGGAACATGGTTTCGACCAATGGGTTGCCGGCCGCGCGGACGATGGCGAGATGGAACGCCAGATCCCAGCGGACCCGCGCCAACACCGAATCGGCCTGATCGCAGTTGCGGTGGGCGTGGCCGATCGCCTCGATGTCGGCCGCGCCGGCTCGCTCCGCGGCCAGCGCGGCGGCCGTCGTCTCGATCATGGACCTGGCTTCGATGAGCTGCCGCGGGGTCACCCGGCGGTGATCGAAGACCTCGAGCAACCGCTCGACCGCGTCGGCGATCGTCGCTTCGCGGACAATCGAGCCGCGGCCGGGGACGACCTCGATCAGCCGGCGCTCCGCCAGCGTACGCAACGCTTCCCGTACCATCGATCGGCTCAAGCCGAACTGTTCGGCCAGAAGCCGCTCGGACGGCAGGAGGTCACCAGGCCGCACCTCGCCCGCCGAGATCCGTCGCGCCAGCAAGTCCGCCAAACCGTCCCGAGATCGGATCGTTGCCGTGCCGTTCATCGGCGTTCCCGGGCGGTCCGGCGGGATCGCGACGCCGCGATGCCGGGCACACGCGCCATCATCGTTTCAAGCCCGTGAGCGCCACCCCCTCGATGATGTAGCGCTGCCCGATGAGATAGACGATCAACACCGGGATGACGGCGATCGCGGCGGCCGCCATCATCAGGGTCCAATCGGTCACATAGAGACCGCGGAACTGGTTCAGCAGCAGCGGAATCGTGAACATGTCCGGCGTGCTGAGGAAGATATTGGGCGTGAAGAAATTGTTCCACTGCGCCAGGAAGCTGAAGATCGCCAGCGCCGCCAGCGGCGCCTTGATCAGCGGCAGCACGATCTGCCAGTAGATTCGCCAGCGGCTGGCACCGTCGAGAATGGCCGCTTCTTCCAGCTCTTCCGGCAAGCCCTTGATGAACTGTCGCAAGAGAAAGACGCCGAAGGCGCTGAAGAGGCCGTACGGAACGATCAGGGACCAGTGCGTATCGAGCCAGCCGAGGTCCCGCATGATGAGATAGGTCGGGATGATGGTGACCTGTTGCGGAATCATCAGCGTGGCCAGAAACAGGATGAAGACCGGTTCGCGGAAGGGGAATTTGATCCGGGCGAAGGCATAGCCGGCCATGGAACAGGTCAGGAGCTGGCTGGTGACGACGACCGCGGCGATGTAGAAGCTGTTCCAGTAGGCGCGGCCGAACGGCAGCGCGTTGAACGAATCCGGGTAGTTTGACCAGACGGCGGGATCGGGAATCCAGGTTGGCGGGATGGTGAAGACCTGGGAAAAGCTCTTCAGGGAGGTGCCGATCATCCACAGGAACGGCACGAGCATGGTCAGGGCGCCGAGGATCAGCACCAGATGGAGTAACGCCGTGCCCAGGTGCCGGCGCGGCCACGATTTGCCGGCGACGGTGGTCGCCGCCCGCTGGCGCGTGGTGGAAGCCGAGATTGCCATAGGAATTACCGGCAGGGGACTCCGTCTTGCAGGGCGGAGGGGCATGCCGGCGTTCTCCTTTCTGTTAGAAGAAGGACGACCAACCGCTGTATAATTCGTTTATGGAACGGAAGCGAACGCGCCACGCCGTTTACCAAATCACCTATCACCTGGTCTGGTGCCCGAAGTACCGGCGTCCGGTCCTGGAAGGACCAATCGCGGACAGGTTGATCGAGTTGCTGCATGAACTGGTTTCGGGATTGGACGGCGATGTGGTCGAGTTGGTCGTTCGGCCCGACCACGTTCACCTGTTCGCGCACTTCCCGCCCACGATCGCGATCTATCAGATCATGCACCGGCTGAAGGGCGCCACGAGCCACACGCTGCGAGCCGAGTTCCCCGCGTTGCGGAGTCGGCTGCCGTCGCTCTGGACAGCCTCCTACTATGTCGGGACCGCTGGCGTGGTCAGTGACGAAACGATCCGCCGTTACATCGAAGCGCAGAAGGGCGTCTAGATGCGCCGATCCTTTCGTTATCGCCTGTACCCGAATCGCACCCAGGCCGCCGCGATGGCGGCGATCCTGGAATCGCACCGGGCGTTGTACAACGCGGCCTTGGAACACCGGCGTTGGTCTTGGCAGCGTGGCGTGTCGATCTCCTACGGCGACCAGTCCGCCGAGTTGAAGGAGATTCGCCAAGACGATGCTGGGATGGCGGCGTGCAACTTCTCCTCCTGTCAGGCGACATTGCGCCGGCTTGACCGGGCCTTCCGGGCCTTTTTCCGTCGCCTGAAATCGGGGGAGTCGCCTGGCTATCCGCGATTCAAGGGTCGCGACCGATTCGATACCGTGGAGTTTCCGTCGCATGGCGATGGCTGCAAATTCACTGGTGAGCGGGTCACGTTTCAGGGTATCGGATCGGTCAAGGTCAAAGCCCACCGGCTGACCGAGGGCACGATCAAAACGGTTTCCTTCAAGCGGGAATCTGACCGTTGGTTCGTCATCGTTTCCTGCGACCTGGGAGCGGCGCCGGCAATCGTTGGCGGCGGGCCGGCAATCGGCGTTGACCTGGGACTCACGTCGTTTCTCGTCACGTCGGACGGGGAGACGGTGCCAGCACCCCGGCTCTATCGACACAACCAACGCAAGCTGCGACGTGCCCAACGGGCGCTGGCTCGTTGCAGGCGGGGAAGCAAGCGGCGACGCAAGGTCAAGGCTCGGGTGGCCAGGTGCCACGCGAAGGTGGCGAACCAGCGTCGCGACTTCCACCACAAGACGGCGAAGGCGCTGACCGAACACTCTGGGATGATCTGTGTCGAGCAATTGAACGTGCGCGGCATTGCCCGCTCTCGGCTGGCGAAGCCCACGCACGATGCGGGGTGGGGGCAGTTCCTCAGCATTCTGGGACGTAAGGCGGAAGGCGCCGGCATCCAGGTTGTTGCGGTTGATCCCCGGGATACGACCCAAGCCTGTAGCGACTGCGGGTGCTTGCCTCCGGTTCCGATTGGTCTGGCAGATCGGATGTATCACTGCGCCTCCTGCGGCTACGTTGGGGATCGCGACGTTAATGCGGCCCGGAATATTCTTCAGCGGGGGCACCGCTGTCAGGAGCCAACGCGGGCGATGGCCGGCGTTTCCTGAGAAGCTCCGGAGTTTACCCCGGAGAGTTGTCACGATTCCTCCCCGTTGGACCTCGCCCTCGCCCGGCGGACGCCGCCTCAGGCGTCGTAATGCACCCAGCGCCGCTGCCCCCAGAATTGCAGCAACGTCAGCGCCATGATGAGGGCAAAGAGGACCACCGCCGTCGCCGCGCTGACGCCGAAGGTGAAGTTGACGAAGGCCAGATCATAGATATGGAACACCATCGTCGTGCTGGCCGATCCCGGCCCGCCGCCGGTCATCACGTAGATCAGGTCGAACACCTGGAAGGAGGCGATGATGGAGATGATGGTGACAAAAAACGTGGTGGGGGAGAGCAGGGGCAAGGTGATGTTCCAGAACTGCCACCACGCCGACGCCCCATCGACCTGGGCGGCCTCGAGATAGGTGGGGGAAATGCCCTGGAGCCCGGCGAGGAAGATCACCATGTTGAACCCGAGCCCGGCCCAAATCGCCACCAGGGCCACCGCGGGAATGACCCAGGTGGTATTCACCAGCCAGTTCGGCGGATCGAGCCCAAACTGTTGCCGCAGGAACAGGTTAATCAGCCCGAAGTCGCCATTGAGCATCCACAGCCAGACCATCGAGATGGCCACCGAGCTGGTAATGGCGGGCAGAAAGAAGATCGTGCGGTAGATCGTCTTCCCTCTGACATGGTTGAGCGCCAGGGCCAGCAGCAGTGACAAGATCACGCTGCCGGGCACGGCGATCACGGTGTAGAAAAAGGTGTGGATCAGGGCGTCATGGAACTCGGGATTCGCGAACTGGTCGCTGAAATTCATCAGCCCGATGAACTCCCGGGGGCCCAGTCCATCCCATTCCATGACGCTCAAGGCGAACGCGTAGACCACGGGAATGAGGGAAAACACGACCAGGCCGAGCACCTGGGGGGCGATGAAGAACAGCCCCCACAGGGCGTCGCGCCGCTGCCGGCGGGACGCCAGCAGACCACGCCTTGCCCGGTGCCCGACCACGTCACCGGGACTCGGCTGGACGACCGAGGTAGCCATCTTCGCTGCCCCCTCGGAGGAGACGCATCGCGTCTCCCCCTGACCCGCGGATATCCGCTCGTCAGCGCCACCCAAGGGCTCTAGCCGGCGTTCTCCTCGATCATGGTGTTCGCGGTGGTCGCCACCTCATCCAGGGCGGCCTGGACATCGCCCCCATCCAACCAGAGGGTGGAGAACAGGTCGTTGATTCTGGTCGAGAGGCCCGGGGTGCCGGCTTCTTCGCGAAGCGGGCCGTAGCCGATGTCGCGGGCATCCAGGAAGTATTGCTTGTGCTCTGGCTCGTCGTCGGAGAGCACCACTTCCTCGACCCCCTCGATGGAAGGCACCGCGTTGCCGCCCGTGTCGAGCCGCGCCGCCTGCCCGTCCGGGGAGACGAAATGCGTGTAGAAGGTGAACGCCTGGTCCGGATTGGACAGCGCCGCATTCATCATCCAATAGGCGACCGCCACGCCGGAGGGCTCGATCGTGTTTCCGGTGTTGGTCGGGTAGGGGACGATGTCGTAATCCAGATTGTCGTTTTGGCGGAAAAGCGGCAGCCCCCAGCGGCCCAGGGAGACGAAGGCCAATTGGCCCGACATGAACATGGCGTCATCGCCCTGGCCCTCGGGCAGGCTGCCGGAGAAGAGGATCTTCTCGGCCGCGATGTTGTCGGCGAGCCACTGGAAGGCTTCCATCGAGAGCGGATCTTCGTTCGCCACGAACCGGCCATCGGCGTAGATGGCGCCGCCGTTGTTGGTGACCCAACTGTAGCGGAGCGCCCACCAGTCCGCCAGTACCAGACCTCGCTTCCCCGTCTCGGTCACCGCATCGAGCATTGACTGAAAGGTGTCCCAGTTCCAGTTTCCGGCCTCGTAGATGTCCGCCGGCATGTCGGTAAAGCCGGCTTCCTGGAGGATGGTCTTGTTGTACCAGAGGACCAGCGGATTGCAGTCCACCGGGACGCCGTAGAGGCGGCCATCCGGCGTTTCCGCCGGGCCCCAGAGATCCCCCGCGAACTGCTCGGGCCGGGACTGGCTGGCCTCGCTCGACAGCAGCTCGGTGAGATCGGCCACGACTTCGTTCTCGATGAGCAAGGAAACCTGGCCGTCTCCCACGTAAAAGAGATCGGGCGCGGTGCCGCCGTTCAACGTGGTCAGCAGCCTGGCGTCGTAGCCATCGGTCGGCACCGGATTGTAGACGGCCACAATTTCGGACTGCGACGCGTTGAACGCCTCGGTGAACTCCCGCAGGTTGGCCACTTCGCCGGTGTTGCCCCACGAGGTCCAGGTCACCTCGACGCCGTCCTGGGCGCCCACCACCGGCACCTGGTGCATCCCGGCCGCGGCCGCCGCAACGGCTGCTGTCCCGACCAACCGCCGCCGCGACAGAGGATTGGAGGGAAGCTGGACCTTCGGCATTCGTTGCATCATCTCATGCTCCTTCGGCGGCAACCGCCGCGACCGACGACTCGTGACCACGTTCAACTCTGGACAACTCGTCCGCGCGGGATCCCCCTCCCCTCACGATGCACGGCCAACCACGCGGACGCGCCTGCCCACGGTCGGGGACACGCACGAACGGATGGACATCATCCTATTCAACTCCAGCCCTCGGGCCAACTGGCCCGACTGGTCCAACCAGCGAATGGTCCGTATGCTAGCGGAGGCAGTTCACAGCGTCAAGCGAAACGTTTGGTTTGGGCAGCGGATGCGCGTTGGCACTTGATTGCGCGATGGAGCGCGGGCCACGGCCGCGGCAATGCCGTGGACGCTGCCCGAACGCGGCCGGGCGAAGCAGCAAGCCGGTGACAAGGGGGCCAGATGCCGGACGCGGAGCGGGAGGAGGCCGCCCTTCCCCATCGCGCCAGGCGAGGAACACACCACCGTCCCC
>JALZJP010000164.1 GCA_030859715.1 Chloroflexota bacterium | reverse complement strand
GATCAACTGACGGTGCTGGCCGGGGTCGAGGTCGATTTCAACGATCGCATCGCGCCGCGGGTTGAGCGGTTTATCAACCGGTACGGCGCGCGCTACGATTTCATCATTGGCTCCGTCCACTACACCGATTCGGGCGAGCTTATCTTCCCCCGGTATTTTCGCGGCCGCGACCTGGATGACATCTTCCTTCCCTACTATCGCCAGGTGAAGCTCGCGGTGGAGACCGGCTGGTTCGACACGATCGGCCACCTCGATTTACCAAAGCGATACGCGCCAGCGGCAACCCACGGCACATATGATCCGATCGCCTACCGCTCGCGGTTGGAGCCAATCTTTGCCTCGTTGATCGAGCACGCTGTCTCGTTTGAGATCAACACCTCGGGATTGCGGCAGACACCGAAAACGAGCATGCCGGGTCCGGCCATTGTCCGCTGGTACGTCGAGGCCGGCGGCCAGCTCATCACGACCGGGTCCGATTCGCACGTGGCGGAAACGATCGGCGCCGGTTTGCCCGAGACGCTGGCCATGCTGGAGCTCTGTGGGATTGAGTCCGTGTCCGCCTTCCGGGCGCGGCAGCGACGCCAAGTCCCAATCGGCGACCTCCGGCGAACGATTGCCGGGCGGATGGCGGCGAGTTGAGGACAGGCAACCGGCGGGCGAGACGGGGGGACGGCGATCCCGGTGGGGCAGAATAGTCCGGATCAGCCTGGGAATCGAAACGGCGCGACGCGGTCGAGACAACCGCGGCGCCGGACGCGACCAGCGGCCAGCGGGGCGCGGAGCGCGGTTGCCTCGGCCCTGGGGGTTGCCTCACCAGCCGCGATCGTGGCGATCATCGCGCTGCTCGCGGCTACCCTGGACCTGCCAGGACCGGTGACCGGGTTGCCGCTTGGGCTGCTCTTCGTGGTCGCGGTGCAGGTGTGCGGGCTCTTCATTGCTCGCGAGAGTGAGCAGTGGTCCTGGTTTCGGGTCTGGCTCGTCTTGCTCGCCTGTACGTTGACGCTGTTGCCGACGCTGGCGATCCAGGCCGCCAGCTCACGCGTGCCATACACGTCATTCTCGAATGGATCAGCCGCGCTGCTGATTGTGGCGTCGTTGGGGTCAATTGCGGCGCTGTGCGGCCTGATGCTGCTCGCCGCGGCGCTGGCCGCCAACGCGCCGGAGAACGCCTCGATCCTGCTAACCCCAGCCCTGCTCCTGATGCCGGCGGTGCTTGGGGTGCCGGGAGATCTGGGCGAGCGCTCAGCCCTGATCGCGCTCGCCGAAGCCTGGGGGCTGGCGGCGGTTGCGATCGCGGTTGGCTGGCTGCTCCCGAGGCGGCCCCGGCCACTCGTCGGATTGGCCGCCGTTGGTGTCCAGTTCGCCGCGCTGTGGTTGCTTGGGTTCGGCCCGGTGATGGCACCGGGCCGAGGATTCATCGTGCCCATGCTGGCGGTCCTGATGCTGGCAATCACCGTGGTCGCCGCCGCTATGGTCCCGATCGCCGCCTTGATCGTCAACCGCTTCGCGCGGACCGTGCAAATGGCTAGGGACCAGCCGCGGGACCTGGACCCGGCCCGTTCCGGTCCGCCTTCCCATTCTGCCGCAGCGCGGTCTCCTGACCGGAACCCGTTTCCCCGGTCAACTCCACGGCGTGGCCGTTGAGCTCGGGCATGCCAATCTCGGGTCCATCGTCTTTGTCCTCGACGATAGTCATGGTGGCCACGACCTCGTTGTCGTCCATCCGCATCAGCGTCACCCCTTGCGTGGCCCGGCCGATGGTTGGAATCTGGGCGGCGGGGATGCGGATCACCTTGCCGGCGGTGCTCATCATCATCACCGAGTGCCCCGGATGAACCATGCCGGCGGCCACGATGAGGCCGGTTCGAGGCGTCAGCTTCATCGCCGTGACGCCCTTGCCGCCGCGCCCAATCAGCCGGTAATGGGATACCTTCGACTTCTTGCCCAGGCCCTTGGCGGTCACGATGAACAGGTCGTGATCCTCCAGGGCCGCTTCCGAGGCGAGGACGCGGTCGTTTGGCGCCAGGCGAATGCCGATCACGCCCGCCGCCTGCCGGCCCATGGTCCGGACGTCCGATTCCTTGAACCGGATTGCCTGACCTTGCTCGGTCACCAGCAGGATCTCGCTATCGCCGCTGGTCATGCGGACCCAGGCCAGCTCATCACCCTCATCCAGTCCGATCGCGATCAGACCGCTAGCCCGCACCGATTGGAACTGATCGAGCGTGGTGCGCTTCACCCGGCCCAGCCGGGTCGTGAAGAACAGGTGCGTGGCGGAGGTGAAATCCTTGACCTTGAGCATCGTGGTGACGATCTCGTTGGGCTGGATATTGATCAAGTTGATCACGGGCACGCCCTTGGCCGTGCGGCCGGAATCGGGCAGCTCGTGAACTTTGACGTGGTACACCCGGCCCCGGTTGGTGAAGACCAGCAGTGAGTCCATGGTGTTGGCGGAAAGGATGTGGCGGATCGCATCTTCATCCCGCATCGTGACGCCGGTGATGCCCTTGCCGCCCCGGTGCTGGGTGCGGTAGACGCCATCGGCGATCCGCTTGACATAGCCACGCTCGGTGAGCGTGACCAGGACGTCGACTTCGGGAATGAGATCCTCTTCGCTGAGGGCGCCGGAGATATCCTGGATCCTGGTCCGGCGCTCGTCCCCATACTTTTCTTTCAGGAACGCCATGTCCTCCCGGATCAGGCTCAGGATCATGTCGGGGTTCGCCAGCAGCGTTTCCAGGCGACTGATCTCGGCCAGAACTTCCTTCAGCTCGTTGTCGATCTTTCGCCGTTCCAACGCGGCCAGGCGCGCCAGACGCATGTCGAGAATCGCGTTTGCCTGGAGCTCACTCAGCGTGAACCCGGACATCAAGTTCTTGCGAGCGGTCTCGGTGGTCTGCGAGCGGCGGATGGTGGCGATGACGGCGTCGATATTATCGAGGGCGATCTTGAGCCCTTCGAGGATGTGAGCCCGGCGCCGGGCGCGCTCCAGCTCGTATTGGGTGCGCCGGGTGATAACTTCCTGCCGGTGCGCGATGTACTCCTGCAACGCTCGCTTGAGGGTGAGCACCCGGGGCTGGGTTCCGCCCTCGACCAGCGCCAGCATGTTGACGCCAAATGCCTGTTGCAAGGCGGTGTGCTTGAACAGGTTGTTCAGCACCTTCATCGGCTGCGCGTCGCGCTTAAGCTCGATGATGGCGCGCATGCCGGTCCGGTCCGACTCGTCCCGCAGGTCACTGATGCCGTCGAGCTTGCCGTCCTTGACAAGCTCGGCGATCCGCTCCAGGAGAACAGCTTTGTTGACCTGGTACGGCAGCTCGGTGACAACAATCTGATAGCGGTTGCCCCGCGCCGACTCTTCGACGAAGGCCTTGGCCCGGATCACCACCCGGCCGCGGCCGGTGGCGTAGGCGGCCTTGATCCCTTCGCGGCCGAGAATGGTGCCGCCGGTCGGGAAGTCTGGACCTTTGACGATCTCGGCCAGATCCTCGACGTTTGCCTCGGGGTGATCAATCAGGTGGGAGATGGCGTCGCAGATCTCGTTAAGGTTGTGGGGCGGAATGTTGGTCGCCATCCCGACCGCGATCCCGGCGCTGCCGTTGATCAGCAGATTGGGCAGGCGGGCGGGGAGGACGGTCGGCTCCTGGGTCGAGGCGTCGTAGTTGGGCCGGAAGTTGACCGTCTGCTTGTCCAGATCAGCGAGCAACTCATCGGCGATCGCGGTCAGGCGGGCCTCGGTGTAGCGCATTGCCGCCGCGCCGTCGCCGTCGACGGAGCCGAAGTTACCCTGGCCGTCCACCAGCGGGTAGCGAAGGTTGAAGGGCTGGGCCATCCGGACCAGTGTGTCGTAGGCCGCGGTGTCGCTATGCGGGTGATAGCTCTTGAGCACTTCACCCACGATACCGGCGCTTTTGCGGTGCCGGGTGTTGCTGCGCAACCCCATCTCCGCCATCGCGTAGAGGACGCGCCGGTGGACCGGCTTGAGACCATCGCGAGCGTCAGGCAGGGCGCGCTGAACGATGACGCTCATCGCATAGTCGAGGTACGACTGCTGCATCTCCGATTCGATGCTGGCAAGCCGAACGTTGCCGATTTCCACCCTGGATCACCCCTTACGCACGCGATCAACGTCGATGCCTGTACAGCCCCAATGATACCATTTTAGGCGACTATTGACGAACGATTTTGGCGTACGGACGCGAGAAAGTTGCCTATTCGAAAAATGCCGGAGGGGAGCGGCGAGCGGTGGCCGCAATGATTTGCGCGGTGTCAGGGGCGATCGCCGTCCTCATCTCGCCGGAAGCTAAAGACTTCCGGCTGACCTATCGAAAGCATCCTAAAGGAAGCTGAGACGCCCCGTCTTTCGTCGCGTTCGCTGGCTCAACGCCGATAGTAGCTTCCTTTAGGATGCTTCCCGAGATTCAGCCGGAAGTCTTTAGCTTCCGGCGTCGCGCATGCGGCGATCGCAAGTGACGCCCGCGGGCATAGCACACCGGCCAGCGCGGGGAGCATTCCAAATGGCTACCCGAGTTGGTGACCGCAGTTCGAACAGAATTTCGCGTCAGCGGGATTGGCCGCTTGGCAGTTCGGGCAGGTCTTCGTCCCGGTGGTGGCGGGGGCTGGCGCCGGCGCGGCGGCGGGCGAGTTCATGGTGTCGCGCATCGACTGGGCCATCGCTTGACCCAGGCCGAGCCCGGCGCCGAGGCCGACGCCGGCAGCCGTGGCGTCGCCGGCGGTGCCGGGGTTGTTGGCGGCGTCGCCGATGGCCTGGGCGGTCTTGAACTGCATGTACTCCTGCATGTTGCCCAGGACGGACATGCCGGACCGCTCGTCGATCCGCTGTTGCACTTCTTCCGGCGGCGTCACGGCCGAGATCTGGAAGCTGGTCAGGGCCAGGCCGAGCCGCTCGAAGTCGCTGCCGAGCGCGTTCCGGGTCGTGGTCGCGATCTCGCCCGTCATCCCCTGGATGTCGAGGATCGAGGTCTGGAGCGAGCCCAGGATGTCGTTGAACTCGGTGAGGATGATGCTGCGCAAAAAGTCCTCGATGGCCCCGGTGGAGTAGCTGCCGCGGCTGCCAACAATCTGGTTGACGAAGAGCTGGGGATCGTTCACCCGCATCGAGTAGGTGCCGAAGGCGCGCAGGCGGATCATCCCGAGCTCGGTATCGCGGTAGACGGCGGGTTGGGCGGTACCCCATTTGAGATCGGTGAACTCTCGCATCGAGACAAAGTAGACCTCGGCCCGGAACGGCGAGTCGCCGCCGAAGGGGAGGCCGAGCAGCCCGGTCAGCAGGGGGATATTGTTGGTCGAGATCGTGTGCCGGCCGGGACCGAAGACGTCAAGCGACTTCCCGTCCCGGAAGAAGACCGCGCGCTGGCTCTCGCGCACCACGAGCTGTGAGCCGAGCCGGAACTCTCCGGAGCCGGATTCCGGCACTCGATGCACCATCTCGTTCGCGTACTCGTCGGGATGCTCGATCAGGTCAAGGATCGCCATATCGTCCTCCACGGATTCGCACTGCCGGAGGTCTCAGCCCGTTTACAGGCGAGATCTCCGGCGGCAGACGGCACGGTTACGAGCTGGGGGACGTACTTTCGGCGGAGATTTCGCGGGTCGTGCCCCGTCCGGCCAGCCGCTTCAGCTCCTCCAGCTCGTCCTCGACATCGACATCCATCTCCAACTCTTTGAATTGGGCATCGTAGCCGGTCTCGCCCAATTCCAGGGCAGCCGCGGCCTGGGCCTCGTCGCCCCGGATCCGGCGTTCCATCCGGTCAAGCTCGGATGAGGGATCGAGCGGGGAGAAGACCGTGATCGACTGCGCGACCTGGGTCTGGGCCTTGGCCCGTCGCTGGCGGGCGATCATCGAGTCGCGCTGGCTGAGGGTCGATTGGTACTTCGACTCCAGTTGCCGTAGTTGGTCCTTGAGCTTGCTGACGGCGCCTTCCTGGACCTGGTGCTGGTCGGCGTAGACCCGGGAGTTCTCTTCAGTGTCCCGCTTCCGGCGCAGCGCTTCGCGGGCGAGATCGTCCTTACCGGCGTCGACCGCTCGCTGCGCCTTACGGCTCCACTCGTCAGCGAGTCGCGTGTTCTCGTTGAGATCGGCCTCAAGCTCCTTTTCCTGGGCGATCATCGCCGCCACCTGGGAGCGGGCGGTGGTCATGTTCTCCTGCATGTCGCGCAGGATCTGATCGATCATCTTCTCCGGGTCTTCCGCCTGATCGATCATGTCGTTGACGTTGGCGCGAATCAAGCGCGAGAGCCGGTCCATAACACCCATTGGATGTCTCCTTGTCAGCCGGGATCAAACCGCCCGGCGTATTTCCAGTCGCGACGAGACGATGATCCCTAGTTCAGCCGCTCACTCGGGCGGCCAAAGATTTCCACGTCATTTGGATGAACGGCGCGGCCGGCGAAGGCTTGCCGCTCGGCGCCCCAATCGAGCATCAAGGCGACCCGGGCCGGATCGTCGGCCCCGCCGAACGTCTCAAACCGGACCGGCCGCGCGCCCGAGGAGCCGCCGACGCCGATGATCTCGCCGTCGCCGGAGCCGGCGAGCAGACGAGCATACGTCACTCCACCAATGACAGGCGAAGCGCCCACGGCGGGCGCCGAGACCGGCGTCATCCGCGAGAGGCCGACGGCGGGGTCGAGCGGGGCGAAGAGCCATTCGCCCCCGGCCTCGTCAGAGAGTTGAAACAGGCGGAACGACGATTGGCCGGCGTCGACCAAAATCCGGCCGCGAACGAGGAAATCGTCGCCGAGGATCGCCAGCGCATCGCCGGTGCTCAGCGCATAGGCCGCCGGCGTGGCGGAGGCAGCGACCGGTTCCAGCACCCGCAGCACGCTTTCCCGAGACGCCGCTTGCCCGGTTTCGACCACTTCGCCGCGCAAATCGAAGCGCGCGAGCAGGGCGCGGACGACGGCGGTGCCGGCGCGAGCAGGCGCCGCGAGGTTTCCCTGACCGGCGAGCGCGGCTTCGAGGTCGGTGATCGGACCCTGTAGCTCATCGATGCCGGAAAGGAGACCCTCATCAAAGAGCCGGAGTTGGTCCAACGCGGTGGCATCGACGTCGCGATCACCCATCAGGCCGCCATAGCCATAGGTCGCGGTCCGGACCCGGTCGATGAAATGACGCAGCGCCTGGGCAAAGTCATCGACCGGACCGATCTCGGACAGGCGGCGTTGGTCCGCCAGTTGAGCGGCCACCCGCGCCACCCGGTTTGCCTCGGCCGTGTAGGCGGTGACGACGTGATCGCGGACGCGACGGTCGGCGTCGCGGCGATCCTCCTTGGAGCGATAGCCGCGGTATCCGGGGATCCGGTCAAGCAAGCCGCCTATCTGGCGCTCGATTTGGTCCCCGAGGTTGCTGGACATACGTTCCTCCTTCGCTCAGCCTTGCAAGAAGATCTCGGCCCCGCAGAATGGGCACTTGATGAGCCCTTTACCGGCAAGCTCAACCTGGCCGCCACAATTTGGGCAGGTGTGCCGACCCTGGAGCTGGGACGCCTCGACCGAATAGAGCACGCCCTTGTTCCAATCAACGTAACCGCTGAACAACCCACGGCCGACCAGCGAATAGAGATCGTCTTGGACCCGGTCGCGAGTTGACCGCATCTCCATCACCAGGTCCGCGATCGAGACCTGGCCTTGGGTGGAGATGATATCGAGCAGCCGGCGCTGTTCTTGAACCTGAGCCAACTCCTTGGCTTCGGATTGGCCCCGGAGGAGAAAGTAGACGCCGCCGCCGATCAGCGGCAGCACGAGGACGCCGAAGAGCAGGACGAGGCCAAAGACGGCGCCCGAGCCCTGAAGGTTGCCTTCTTGGAGGCCGAGGTACAACCAGGCGCCGACCCCGATACCGATCACCACCCCGGCAACGATCAGTACCAGCCCCACGACCCGACCCGATGCGGCCATCGACTCCCTGCCTGCCAGTCTTCATCGACACGGTCCGGCCACCGAGCCGGAGGGTACGACCCGTACCCGACGCGCAATTGTACGCCGTCATCGGCAATCACACCGAAACCTCGACCCGCGGTCGGCTGGATCGAGGTGACGGCGGGCGTTCTACAAGCTGTCCGGTGCCGGGATGAGGCCGAACATCAGCTCGCCGCGACAGGCGACATCGCCGTTGACCGTCGCCACCCCGGTGCCGGTGCCGATGGTGCGCCTGATCTGGCCCAGCTCGACGGTCAGCACGAGCGCATCGCCCGGCATCACTTGCCGCCGGAAGCGGACCTTGTCGATCCCGGCGAAGAGGGCCAACTTGCCCTTGAACGCAGCGGTCGTCAGCAGGGCAACGGCGCCAACCTGGGCCAAGGCCTCGACGATCAGCACGCCGGGCATCACCGGATAGCCGGGAAAGTGGCCGGCGAAGAAGGGCTCGCCGATGGTGACGTTCTTGAGGCCGACCGCCCGCTTCCCCGGCTCGAGCTCGGTGATCCGGTCGACCAGGAGAAACGGGTAGCGATGGGGAATAATGCGCTGAATTGCCACCGCGTCAAGCTCTCCCGAGAACATTGGCTGGTCCGCCATTGCTGCTGGTCTCCTATCGGCGCATGGGCCCGTTAACGGGTTCAACCGTACCGCATGCTCGCGCCGCCCGCTCTTGGTGGAAACTAACCCGCGGTACGCTGGGTGTCCCGGACCGGCCGCGCGGCTCGATTCAGACGAAGGACTGGAGCAATGAGTATGGCACAGGCGCCGGGCAAGGTGACCGTTGTCGGCGCGGGCAGTTGGGGCACAACGCTGAGCCTCCTCGCGGCCAGGGCGGGTCAAGCGGCGACGTTGTATGTGCGGGAACCTGGGCGAGCGGCGGCGATCGCGCGGACTCGCCGCAACGCCCGCTACCTGCCGGAGGCGGAGCTGCCGCCGGCGATCGTCATCTCGTCCGACCTGGCGACGGCGTGCGCTGGAGCCTCCATGCTCCTGTTGGCCGTGCCAAGCCAGGCCATGCGCGCGACCGCGCGAGAGCTGGCGCCGTTTGTGGGAAAGGCGACGGTCGTCAGCGCGGCGAAAGGTCTGGAACGGGGTAGCCTGAAGCGGATGAGCGAGGTGCTCGGGGACGAGTTGGGGCCGGAAGCCCGGGATCGCATCTGTGCGCTGTCTGGGCCCAACTTGGCGGTTGAGATCGCCCGCGGGTTGCCGGCGGCGAGCGTGGTGGCCGGCCCCCAAGCGGCCGCTGCCCGCGGCCGGGACCACCTGATGAGCCCACAATTCCGGTGCTACACGAGCCTGGATATGGTGGGGGTGGAGATGGGCGGCGCGCTCAAGAATATCATCGCGATCGGGGCTGGGATGGCGGATGGCCTGGATGCCGGGGACAATGCGAAGGCTGGCTTTATGACACGAGGTATTGCCGAGATCGGCCGGCTTGGAGTCGCCGCCGGCGCCAACCCGCTGACCTTCGCCGGCCTGGCCGGCTTGGGCGACCTGGTGGCGACCTGCGCCAGCCCGCTCAGTCGCAACTATCGCCTGGGCCGCGAGCTGGCAAAGGGACGACACCTGGCTGACATCCTGGACGAGCTGGGCCAGGTGGCCGAGGGCGTCTTCGCCACCGAGACCGCCGCCGAGCTTGGTCGCCGGCACGGCGTCGAGCTGCCGATCACCGAGCAGCTCCATGCCATTCTCTTTGCCGGAAAATCGGCGCTCAGCGCGATCCGCGACTTGATGGGCCGCGACCCGCGGGACGAGTTGGCCTGGATCCAGCCAGACCCAAATGGGACCAACTAGTCGTGGGCCAGCGCTGATTGAGCCCAAAGTACTTATGAGATGGCAGCGGGACACCTCTCTGGAATGGGTACGGTGCTGAGCCGATGCCCGAGCCAAGAGGTGCCCGCATGCCGCGATCTGCTATATCCGACTACCACTGTGCCGGCGCCACCTCGTTATCCTCCGCGACTTGCTGGCGACGATCACGATGCCGGAGCAGATCAGCGCCGGGTGCGCGGGACGGCGGCGGGCAACGTCGAGTTCCTCGTCGGCGTTCCCCGGTGCTCACTGTCCCGCGCACCTGATCTGGCCCTATGGCGCCCAAAAGGTCGACCACACGGCGCCGTCGAAGCCAACCTTGAAGACGTCGACCTGGTTCCAGATCCGAGACAGCCCCGCTACCGGATGCTGCTGATCGAAGACGATCTCCGGATGAATCGAGAACCACGGGCTCCAGCCCCCGCTATTCGGCGCCCACGAGGTCGACCACACCGCGTTGTCGAGCCCGGTGATGAAGAGGTGTATTCCTTCTCCCCGCCTCACCGCGGTGATGCGGGAGCTGGGCGCAAAGCGCGTCTCCGGGAAAAGCTGAGACCACGGGCGCCACCCCCCGCCATCGTCTGACCACCACGCTGTCCAGATGGCGCCATCAAGGCCGACTGTAAACAAGTTGACGCTCTTGGAGTCGCGCGAAACGGCGACGATCTCCTGATCATAGGCGAACTTCGTCTCGGGGAAGATCGAAAACCAGCGTCGCCAGCCTCCGCCATCCTCTGACCACCACGCTGACCAGACCGCGCCATCGTATCCCATGACGTACACTTCGACGTTGCCGGGAGTGCGAGCAAGGGCGGTCACCCGAGCCTCGGGCGGAAACTTGTTCTCGGGGAAAATCGGGAACCAAGGCCGCCAGCTCTTGCCATCAGATTCCCACCAGGCATTCAAGATGGCGCCGTCGAAGCCGACGCGAAAGAGGTCGATGTGATTCGATCGCCGCGACACCGCGGCGACCGCGCGATCCTGCCGGAACTTAAACTCGGGGAAGATCGGAAACCATGGTCGCCAGCCCCCGCCATCGCTGGCCCACCACGCTGACAAGATGGCCCCATCCAACCCGGTCGTATACAGGTCCAGGTGGTCCGGGCTCCGCGACACGGCAGTAATCGGCGCTTCCTGAGCAAACACGAACTCGGGGAAGAGCGGAAACCAGCGTCGCCAGCCCTCGGCATCAGGCTCCCAATAGGTCGACCAGACGACACCGTCGAAGCCAACCTTGAAGAGGGCGATGTTTTCCGGTATCCGCGCCACCGCGGTGACCGGCGTGATCTGGTTGAAGACCGCATCACGGTGAATCTGGAACCACGGGCGCCAGGGGTCAAACCCCATGTCGGGGCGAATCTCGATGGGGATGCTCACCCAGTCGGAACAACTCGAGCCCCAGATGCCCGCCGAGGTGCAGCCCTGGAGGGAGAACTGATACGTCACCCCAGCTTGCGCCCCCGACTGGGTGAAAGACCGATCCCCGCCGGCGAGCTCGATCTGGTCTTGAAACGCCGCCACCGAGGGTTCGATCCTAGCGTTGAAGTGATCCACCGCCGATGGGGCGTCCCAGAAGACGGTGAACTCCCCCTTCCGAACCTCGACGGTGAGATTAAACGGGATGAGGTCGTTCTGGGGCGGGTTGGTGGTCTCGGGTTCGGGGCCGACGGCGGCGGACAAGACGGGCAGCCCGATGCAGAAAGCCTCCCAATACAGGGGTTCGCTGCCATCTGCGTCCGCCATGCGATCCAGCGTGATCCCGTTTTCGACGACGCGCGGACAGACATTGATTTGGGCGGGGAAGGCCACCGCCTGAAGAACGTGGGATTCCGGCGTCTGCGCGGCGGTGTCGATCGCGACCTCCCAGAGAATCGGCGGGCTAGGGGGAACTGGTTGCAGGATTTGAATGCCATCAGGAATGGTGTCGCCGAAGGTCCACGAGACGCGAACCGTTCCAAATCCCTGATTGGTCGGACCAACCTGTTCCGCCGAGGCTCCTGTCAGATAGGGGTAGCCGCCCGCTGCCGCTACAGGCTGCCGCGCGCCCGCGGGCAGCCGCGCGCCCGCGAGAAGCATGCCGACACCGGCCGCTGGTATGGCGGTGATCACGCGGCGCCGGGAGAGCAGTTGGGACATGCGACGCCTGAGGTGATCGAAGCGGATACTGTTCGTGCAAGCACCTCCGTTCGATGGTGACGCAAACTACCTTGGCGGGGCCAGCTACCGAGCTGACCGACGCTAACAGTCCGGCGCGACGTCGAAGAGGTTGGTGTGGGTGGTCGTCCAGTACCAGCCGAGGGTCGAGCCCGGCACCTCGACCCGGGCGATGCCGATCGCGACCAACTCGGGGTCGACCATGGTGCTGAGATGGTCGGCGCTGGCCGCCCACGAGTCGAAGACCTCGCGGCCCGTCGTCTGCGGCCGGTTGATGTTTTCGGCGAACCGAGACGGATTTCCCTCGACATAGCCAGCCGCGAGGATCCGGTCCTGGATGCCTTGGCCATCGGGGTTGATGTGATCGAAGTAGTTGCGGGTGACCATATCCTGGCTGTGGGCTTCCGCGGCCATGGTCAGGGTGCCGGAGACCCGCACTGGTGGCGCGCCCTGCTCCCGCCGCAGATCGCTGAGCAGCTCCAGGTACTGGGTTTCTTCCGGGTCCAGGCAGTTGGCATCGAGGACGGCGCCGTTGTCGCCACCGCCGGGATTGCCGCCGTCGGCCACGGTCGGGTCGGTATCGAGGAAGACCTCCTCCCCGTCGCCGACACCGTCACCGTCGGAATCGAACGTGAGGGAATCGGTGTTGTAAATCTGTTCTTCGTCGTCGTCATAGAGACCGTCATCGTCGGTGTCGGTCCGCGTGGTCGGCTCATTGGCAACCAGGGGATCGGTATTGAAAAAGACCTCGTCCCCATCGCTGACCCCGTCCCCGTCCGTATCGGCCAGGTCCGGGTCGGTCTGGTAGACCTCCGTTTCGTCGTCGTCGAACAATCCGTCACCATCCCGATCGGCCCCCTGTGCGGCCACGGGCAGGCCGTGGGCGGGCAGTGCGGTAAGCACCAGCAGCGAGGTCAGGAGCATGAGCCCGAGCAATCGGAACCGGTGGCTGAAGCGACTGTTCATGGCGTGGTACGTCCTTTCGTGCGAGGCCGTCGCAACGGGAAGCCCGGACGCTTCCCTCACTCCAATCTAGCGACGGCGAACCATGGATACATGGGGAAAACTAGGTATCTTTAGTCGTGGACTTGGGACCGCTGGCGTCACCGCTGATGTCGCCAGCGGTCCTGACACGGATCGGTCGCCCTTACCGCTGGCAGATGCCATCGACGCAGGCGTCACGGCACGAGCCATCGAGGTCGAAATAGCACGTGGCACAGTCCACGTCGTGCTTGCACCGGCCACCGGCATCCGACAGGCAGGAGGCGTTCGGCCCACCTTGGGCGTGGCAGTCGCTATTGCAGCAGGGTGGCCCGTCGGGGGTGCAGACGACGCCACGATGCAAGCAGCCGCCACACCGGTTCTGCCGACAGGGCGTACCGGGACAGCAGTCGGCCGCGGTCTGGCAGTACCACCCATCGCAGGAGGCACAGGTGCCGTCGCCGACAAGGTAGTCGCAGGCGCCAGAGCAACAGAATTCGAGGGGCCGGCCGGCACAAGGGGCACCTTCTCCCCCGATGCAGCGGTCGCCGCACGGACTCAACCCCGCCGGGCAGGTCAGCAGGGTGGGATCGGTGCCGTCGTAGACCTCCTCGCCGTCGTCGATGCCGTCCTCGTCGGTGTCGGGATCGTTGGGGTCCGTGTCGTAGAGGTTGACCTCATCCGCGTCGTGGAGGCCGTCCCCGTCGGTGTCTTCCCGCCGCGGGCGATCGTTCCGGTCGAGGGGATCGGACTCGTAATACACCTCCTCGCCATCGCTCGCGCCGTCGCCGTCCGTGTCCGGGTCGTCGGGATCGGTCTCGTAGACGGTCTCCTCGTCCTCGTCGAAGAGACCATCGCCGTCACGGTCGGCACCCTGGGCAGCGAGGGTTCGTGGCGCCTCGCGCTGGGTTACGAGTCCGCCCAGCAGTCCACCGGCGAGCAGACGAAGGGTCGAGCGACGCGTCTGGCCACGAGCCATGGCGGCGACGATGCGGTCGAACGTGGTGGCATCCATGTTGGTACTCCTTTGCGATCCGGGCCAACGGTCGGCGAAGTTGGGCGGCAACGTGCGCCTCAGATCTGGTCCGTCCTCGATCAATCAGGCACTTCGTTCAAGGTGTCCCAGCCGAGGCGATCGAGCGGGGTGAGCGTGAGCAGGTGCGCGAGCCAGGCGCATCGCCCCCGCGAGCGCGCGGGACCGCGAACCAGCCCCGGCTCGGCGGCGAGAGGCGGGGTGACGTCGAGCAGCTCCGGCACCTTCGTTCACGACGGGACCAATTACGACGCACTGCGCCGGCCGGCCTAAATCGGCCTAGCGGGTCGACCGCACGTAGCCCGTGCCACGACCGCCCGCAATCCGCCCTCGTCCCCCTACTGGTTCTGGTCGAGTGGATCCGTCCCGGCGTCCACCTCCTCCGCGTCGCTGAAGCCATCGCCGTCGGTGTCGTCGATGGTCGGGTTGGTGCCGTAGACGGTGACCTCCAGGGCGTCATCCAAGCGGTCGCCATCGGAATCGACGTTGCGCGGGTCGGTGCCGTGCACGGCGACCTCCTCGCCGTTCAACAGAGAGTCACCGTCCTCGTCTCCCACTGGGTCTAACAGGTCACCGCCTGGGTCCGATACCAGCGGATCGGTTCTGGTGTCGTAGAGCTCCTCCCCATCGGTGTATCCATCCCGGTCGGTGTCGGCGCTGAGCGGGTCCAGACCGAAGCGGATCTCGTCGCCGTCGACCACCCGGTCGTCGTCGGTATCGTCGTCGTCCGGCTCGGTCCCGTACAGCTCGGTCTCTTCGATGTCGCTGACGCCGTCGCGATCCCGGTCGTCGGGCTCGACGTTCGCGTTCCCCTCGCCTCCGCCGTCACCATCCTCGCCCTGCCGGCGATTGAACCAGTCGCAGAGCATCAACTCGCCCTCGGCGAGGTCGTAATTCACCACGCCGTTGATCGAGGTCAACTCGAAGATGTTCGCGCCCAACTCGGCGCTCCGGAAGACGCCATCACAGAGCACCAGCGGCTGGTCGTACCCCTCCGGGACCGTCTCCCAGATCGTGTACCCGCCCGCGGTGAGTCCGTTCCACCCCCGGTATTGGGGCGAATCGCCGACCTGGAGCGGTGGGTGAACACCCTCGCCGATGGAGACGTCGTTGCCATCCCCGACCACGTTCACCTCACCTAGGAAGAACGGGAAGATGTCCTCGGAGAGGGTGCACGCATCCGTCAGTTCGGCCAGCCCGTCGGCGGAGTCGAAGTTCAGGATCTCCGGCCGCTCCTCGATCCCCTCGCACTGCCAGGACCGGAGGAAGATCTGGCTTCCGGTCAGCTCCTCATCTGCGGCGCCCGTCTCCGGATCAAACGTCACTCCACCGGAACCCCCGTTCCCGAGGTCGCCGTTGCTATTGTCCCCGCCGTTGGCCACGGTCGGGTCGGTCTCGAGAAAGACCTCCTCGCCATCGCCGACGCCGTCCCCGTCGGTGTCGAACTTGGCGGGGTCGGTCTGGTAGATCTCCTCCTCGTCGTCGTCGTAGAGCCCGTCGTCGTCGGTGTCGG
>JALZJP010000163.1 GCA_030859715.1 Chloroflexota bacterium | reverse complement strand
CCTGCGATGGCTGACCCGCCCTGTTTCAACAATCGTCTCCGGGACAGTTCCGACGGTGCCATGATCTGTCTCCTTGCTCGTGTCGCGGCGACCAGAATCATGTGAAGTGAGCCCCCTGGATGCGCCTGAGTCATCGCGGGATCACCCCAACCAGCGGGTGGAGCGCTCCCGCGCCAGCCGGTTTCGGCGCCTGGCTCACGCTGGTGAATGCCTGCACCTACGGTCGCCGGGTAGTCGGCATTGCATCCATGGAATGCTCCTTCGCTGTCAGATTGGCTCGCGCGGGCATGGCGCTCCGAAGTCATACGCGCGTCAACCTGGTCTGCCCGCGCGGAGTGACAACGGTAGTAGAGAGCGCGTTCCGTCAAGCGTGCATACAGCTCCCTTCTGGACGCGATCGATACCCAGTGGCCCGATCCGTAACCACCGCATCCCACGAGTGACGAGCGACGCCACGCCTGCATCATGGGGCTGGCGCGGGAGCGCTCCTACCGTAGGAACTACGGGATTGGCTACGGGATCGCGAAGGAGTGGCTAGGCGGAGGGAAGGCTCAGCTCGCGGGCGACGAGCCCGAGGCGGGCGGCCATGGCGGCCGCTTCCCGGCGGTTGGCGACGTTGAGCTTTGCCATGAGGCGAGCGACGTGATCCTCAACCGTTCGCCGGCTGAGAAAGAGCCGCTTCGCGATCTCGGCGTTGGTGAGACGCTGGCAGAGCAACGCCAACACCTCGTTTTCGCGGCCGGTCAGGGCGACGACCGCGGCAGGGCCGGCGTGGAGCCTGGCAATGACGGCCATGGGCCGGGTCGGGGACGGCGCGGCGAGATCGACCGCGAGCGCATGGGCGACCGCTTCCGCCATCGGCACGGCCCGGCCGGCGGCCCAGAGCTCGGCGGCGGCGGCGGGATCGGGGAGCGGCGGGAGCGGGTTGGGTGAACGGGCCAGCACCTCCGCCCGCACCCCGGCTGACTGTCCGGTGTAATCCTCCGGTCCTTGCCAGGGCCGCGGCAGACCGAACGCCCGGGTCAACGGCCAGATTTTCTCCGAGAACGAAAGGCCGATGGAATCGCTAAAGGCATCGGTCACGCCGAAGAGCCACGCCGCTTCTTGCCAACTCCCCGCCGCCGCCAGCATGCCGGCGATGCGGGCCAAGATGAACGCGGCGGTGCCCGTCACCTGAAATCGCCAGGCGTGGTCGAGTGCCGCCCGGTAGTGCTCAAGGGCGACGGAGAGGTCTCCGTGGATATGCGCCACAGCGCCCAGCGCCAGCCGCGGCAAGGAGGCGAACAGATACTCCTTCCCGGATTCCACGGCAATCATCCGTTGTTGCTCGAGCGCCTGCCGGAGATACCGTTCCGACCCGGACAGGTCCCCGTCATTTTTGGCCTGGACGCCACGAAACCAGAGGACGTGACTGGCGGCGCGGCGCGCCCAAGGCAAGTTGTCCAACGTCGCCAACGTGGCCAGCGCCTCGTCAATGTACCGATGCGTGAGCTCCGGCCCGGCCCCATCGAGCGCAACGGCCGCCGCGTGCTCGTAGGCGTGGGCGATTTCGGACGGATCGCCGTGTGCCTGGTAATAGCGCAGGCACTCCTCGCAGAGAGCGGCGGCGGCATCGTAATCGGGCTCATCGAGCAAGATACCGGACAGGGCGAGCTGGGCGCTGGCGCGAGTCGAGGCCGGGATCTCAACGTCTCGCGCCAGGCCCCACTCCAGCCACGACCGGCCATCCTGCCGATGTCCGCGCAACGGCCAGAAATGGTGGAGGGCGCCGGCCAGCTCCAGTAGTCCCGTGACGTCGCCGGTCTCGCGTTGCCACGCCAGGGCGGCCCGCAGATTGGGATACTCCGTCTCCAACTGATCGAGGATCCGCGTGGCATCGGGCATATGGGGCGCCACCCAAGCATCGAGCGTCTTCACCAACTCGCGGAAATAGCCAGCGTGCCGATCGCGGGTCTCCGCCAGCTCGCCGCTGGCAGTCAGACGCTCCCAGCTAAACGCCCGGATGGTTTGCAGGATCGTGAACCGCGGCTCGTCCTCGCCTTCGATCCGTTGCACGAGGCTGTGATCGACCAGCGCGCTCAATCCACGCACGATGTCACGAGACGAGCCGCCCCAATCCGCGGCCACGGCCCGCACCGCGTCCAGCGTGAACCCGCCGCTGAACACCGCCAGCCGCCGGCAGAGGGCTTGCTCGTCCGGCGCCAGCAGGTCGTAGGACCAAGCAATGGCCGCCGCGATCGTCTGCTGACGGGTCGGGGCATCGCGCGGACCGTCGCTGAGGACGGCGAGCCGATCGGTCATCTGGGCCAGGAGCGAGGCGGGCGAGAGAATCGTGATCCGGGCCGCGGCCAGCTCGATGGCGAGCGGCAGGCCATCCAGCGCCCGGCAGATCGCCGCCACGTCCGCCGCGTTGGCCCCCGTCAGGGCGAAGGCCCGGCGCATCGCCCGCGCCCGGTCGACGAACAGGCAAACGGCATCATTCTCGGCCAGGGTCGCCAACGATGTATCCGCCGCCGGCGGCAGGGCGAGGGGCTCGACCGGTGACACTTGCTCGCCGCGGACATGGAGCGGCGCCCGGCTGGAGGCCAGCACCTGGAGGGCGGGACAGCTCGCGAGGAGGTCGGCCACCAGATCGGCGACACCCGCCAGGACATGCTCGCAGTTGTCGAGGATCAGCAACGTCTGCCGGGGCCGCAGCGCGCGGGCGAGCTCCGCCTCGACCGGTCGATCCTGACTTGGCGGCAGCCCGATCGCGGCGGCGACGGCCAGCGGCACGAGGCTGGGCGCGGCGAGCGGCGCCAGATCGACCCAGAGCAGCCCATCGGCGAACTGGTCGCCAACCGCCCGCGCCACGGCCAACGCGAGCCGGGTCTTGCCCACCCCGCCGGGGCCGGTCAGGGTCAGCAGGGGAACCGCCGTCTCGAGGAGGAGCGCCCGCGCCCCGGCGATCACCGCCGCTCGCCCAATCAACGAGGTCCGCGGCAGGGGAAACGGCAAACGGTCAATCGACAGCGCATCGGCCATGATATGCCAACCGGCGCGAACGGCGAGAGCAGACGCTCAGTGTACGTCTTTTTCCGCCCATGCTTTTGCGGCCGCACCGCTCATGCCGGCGAAGGGCACGGATCAGCGGAGCACCTCGGGATGCACATGTTCGTCGCCACTATGCCATGGTGCATCCCACGCTGCTATCAGACGTCTAGCGGCGCCTCGTCTTGGCTGGCAAAGATGAGCCAGAGCGTGAGGAGGATGATGACGACGACGCCGGCGCCGCCGAAGGCGGCCAGCCAGCCGGCGCGGTCGGCGACCAAACCGACCAGAGGAAAGGCCCAGACCATCGTGACCGAGAACATGAGCCCCTCGATCGAGAGGATCGTGGCCCGTTGCGGCGCCGCCAGCGAATCATTGATCCGGGCCGAGAGCAGCGGCTCGAAGATCCCGGCGAACAGCTCCGCCACCAGGTAGATAGCGATCGCGAGCAGCAACACCCCGCTGCCCAAGCCGAGACCGGCGCCAACGATCAGCAATGCCGTGGTGACCGCCCAGAGCCGGAAGGTGCCGCGGTCCGTGATCCGGTGAGCAAACCACATCCCGGCCGCGGTGAACAGCAACGTGGCGCCAATCACCAACCCAACCATCGAGGTGGAAAGCCCGAGCTCGGAGAGCACCGCCTGGGCATAGAGATTGACCAGCGTCAGCATGGCCCACAGGGCGGAGGTGAAGACCAGCAGCATCGCCAACCGGGGTCGTCCCCGCACGATCGTCAGCGCCTCCGCCATCGTCCGTCGTAGGCTGCGATGGGCCACACGCTCGCGGACCGGCTCCTGCAGCCCGACCGCCAGCCAGACGCCGCCGAGCCCGACCGCGACCGTGAGCGCGTACGGCCAGCCGAAGTTGACATCGGCCAGCACCGCGCCCACCCAGGTGGTGACCGCCAGCAGCAGGTAGGAAGCGGAGAGGATCCGGCCCAACAGCTTCGAGAAGGTGCCGGCCCCGCCGCGCTCCGCCAGGGAGTCGTAGAGGAACGCCTCGGCCGAGCCGGAGCGAAAGGCGAATGAGGCGCCGGAGAGATACATTGCCGGGAAGACCAGCCAGAGCGGGTTCGTCAGCGTATCGGCCATCAGCATCAAGAACGCGGCGAGGGCGACACAAAGCGAGCTGAGCGCCAGCGTCCACTTGCGGCCAAAGACGTCGGCCAACGATCCCGATGGCAGCTCCAGCGTGATCGGCGCCAGGTGGAAGACGGCCTCGGCGATCCCGATCTGGGTCAGCGACAGGCCCAGATGCTGCAAATAGAGGATCCAGATGCCGCCGGTCAACCCGATCTCGGCCACGAGCTGATAGCCGTAAAATCGGGTCAGCGAATGACCCGGTTCCGACGGGCTCAGCTCGGCCTCAGCCTCGGCCGTTGCCTCGGCCCGCAATGTGATCGGATCCATCACCCTACCCCGCCTGGCACATCAGGCCGCGCCAGCGCGTTCTACTCTGAGACGGACGCGAGGGCGAAGGCTACACCACCACGGCGTCGCGGCAAAGGACACCTCGGCCAATGGAGAACCGAACCTGGCTCTTGGCGCTGATGATCGTGCTCTGGATCGTGGCCCAGTTCGGCCTCGCCGGCTGGGCCCTGCGCGATCTGTGGCGACGGCCCCGCGTACGCGGCGACAACAAGGTGGTCTGGGCGCTGATGATCCTCATGCTGCCGGTGATCGGCCCGCTCGTCTATTCCAGCCTCGGCCCGACCTCGTTCCTGCCCCGGCCGGGGCGGCCGCGGCCTCCCGGCGGCGAAGGGGAAGACGCTTAGCCGTCGGAACCGCCGGTCGCCCGATCTGGACGCTATACTCGACGGGTGAGCAACCTCGGTCCGCGCCGCCATCTCGAGCCACCCGCGCCGGCGGCCAATCCTGCCGCCCGGCCGACCGTGCTCTTTCGGTCGCCCCGCTTCCTCGGCCATGACACCGGCGCCCACCCCGAAAACGCCGGCCGGATCGCCGCGATCGAAGCCGAGCTGATCCGGGCCGATCTCCTCCGCGGCCGGCCCGAGATCTCGTTTGGCGCCGCCAGCCGCGAGCAGCTCGAACGGGTCCACGATCCGGCCTACCTCGATGCGATTGAGCGGGCGGCGACGAGCGGCGGCGGCTGGATCGATGGCGACACCGTGGTCCGCCCCGATTCGGTCGCCGTGGCCGCGCTGGCCGCTGGCGCCGCGACGGCGGCGGTCGATGCCGTCCTCGACGGCGAGGGCCGGCGCGCCTTCGTCCTGGCCCGGCCCCCCGGCCAC
>JALZJP010000132.1 GCA_030859715.1 Chloroflexota bacterium | reverse complement strand
GTCGTGGACTCATCGTGGAACCTCCTCTAACTGACGTCGAACCGCTGTCGAAACCGTGCTCCGCTTGTTGTATCTCATCTGCCGGCCAGCCGTGCCGCTCAACGCGGGGCGGGCGACTTAATATGCAAGATCGCACGGTGATGACGGCGGTTCGGATATGCCCAGAGTTTGCTGGACATGGGCAAATCAAGTAGGCTGGGACACTATGCTGTGCCGTCCGGTTTGTCAAGTGGCGGCTCCGGCCCGCGGGCTCGGGGGTCGGGCAGTCACGACAGAAGGAGCGCGCGCATGGCTCGTATCAAGCTGGCTTACATTGGCGGCGGCAGCACTCGCGGTCCCGGCACGATGGCCTCATTCATCGCGCGGGGTGAGCAGTTCAACGGTTCCGAGGTGGTCCTGATCGATTTGAACCAGGGGCGGCTCGACCTGGTCAAGCAACTGGCCGCCAACCTGGCCCGTTGCCATGGGATCGATCTCACGATCACCACGACCACCGATCGCCGGGCCGGGCTGACCGATTGCGACGCGGTTCTCTCCAGCTACCGGCCGGGCGGGTTCGAGGCCCGGTATCTCGACGAGAGCATTCCGCTCAAGCATGGCGTCATCGGCCAGGAGACGCAGGGGCCGGGCGGCTTTTTCATGGCCCTGCGCTCGATCACCGTGATGCGCGGCATCATCGCCGACATGGAGGCGGTCTGCCCCGGCGCCTATCTCTTCAACTACACGAACCCGGTCAATATCGTCGCCCAGGCCGTCGCCGACAACTCCGATGTCCCGGTCGTCTCGCTCTGTGACGGGCCGATCGTCTACCCCCGCTATTTGGCGGCAGCGGCCGACCTCGATCCCGACCAGCTCGATTCGGTCTCGATCGGGCTCAACCACGGGTCGTGGAGCATCCGGCACCTGTATCAGGGGCAGGACGTGCTGCCGCTGGTGGGCGATGCCTGGGAGCGGAAGCGGGACGATCCCGCGGTCGACCCGCGCGACAAGCGGCTGCTGGCGATGACGGTGGCGATGGGCTCGATCCCATCCGAGTATTTTCAGTACTACTTATTCAAGGATCAGGTCTTGGCCGAGCTGCAAGCCAAGCCGACCACTCGCGCCCAGGACATCATGGCCGCGGTGCCGGACTATTGGGCCCACTATCGGCAGCAGGCGGAAACCGACTGCCCCGATCTCGACCCCGGCCGCTCGCGGGGCGGCATTCACGAGCTGGAGCTGGCGATCGACGTCATGGACGCCATCTACAACGACCGCAAAGAGGTCTGGCCGGTGAACGTCCCGAACCGGGGCTCGATCGCTGACCTGCCGGACGATACCGTGGTCGAAACCCTCGGCTTTGTGGATGCCGCCGGCATCCGTCCCCTCGCCCTGGGCGAGCTGCCGGCCCCGACCAAAGGCTTGGTGAAGATGCTGGGCGAGTACCAGCTGCTGGCGGCCGATGCCGCCTGGAACGGCACCCGGCAGGACGCGATCCGCGCCCTGGCCAGCAACCCGCTCTGCTTCTCACTGCCCGTGGCGGAAGCGATCTACGACGAGCTGGCTACCGCCCACAAGGACTATCTGCCGGAGCGGCTGTTGCAAGGCTAGGTCATGATGGTTGCCAGGCTACAGCGTGGCCGAGCGCGGGGCTAAACCCCCGTGCTGAATTCACAAACCGCCCTAAAGGGCGCTCACGGTGATTCTGAGAGGCTGACTTTCTCAGCAATGGAGCCAAATGATTGCTCCAGCCGGCTTCAGCCGGGTTCGTGAATTCAGCGTGGGGATTCATTCCCGCGCTTGGCCGCGAGGGCGACGCCTAGCCTTCACCGGTCGCTTTGATACTCTCGGCACCAACTCCGATCAGTGAGGAGACGCCAATTGCAACTCACCGTCACCGATGACGCCGCGGCGATGAGTGCCCTCGCCGCCGACCGGATCATCCAGACCATCACCGCTACGCCGGATGCCGCGCTGCTGGTCGCCACCGGATCGAGCCCCCTCGGCGCCTTTGAAATCGTGGCCCGCCGGGCGCGGGTCGAGGGGATCAAGACCGCACGCTTGCGGATCTTTCAGCTCGACGAATATCTCAACTTGGCGGCGGGGGACCGGCGCCTGCTCTATGGCTGGATGCAACGCGCGGTGCTTGACCCGCTGGCGATCCCGGAGGCGAACGTGGTTCGCCTGCCAAGTATCGTGGCTGATGAAGCGCGGGTTCGCCGCGACTACGAGGCGGCGGTTGCCGCCGCCGGCGGCTTCGACCTGGCGATCCTGGGCCTGGGGCCGAACGGGCACCTGGGGTTCAACGAGCCGCCCTCCGGACCCGAGGCGCCGACCCGCGTGGTCGAGCTGACGCTGGAGAGCGTCGTCAGCAACAGCACGTATTGGGGTGGCCCCGATCAAACGCCGCGACAGGCCATCACCGCCGGCCTGGATCTTATTCTGGCCGCGAGGCGCATCCTGCTGATCGTGCCGGGGACACACAAGCGGGCTATCCTGCACTTGGCGGTGTCCGGGCCGGAGACACCGGAGGTGCCGGCATCGTACCTACGCCGGTGTGCCGGCGAGATCATCTGCGATCGCGCCGCTTGGGGCGCTGGTCCGCCGGGAGCGACGAACTAGGGAGCGGTGAGCACGAACCATGGCATACGTACTTGGTGTGGACGGGGGTAATACAAAGACAATCGCCCTCGTTGCCCGTGATGACGGCACGATCCTGGGGGCGGGGCGGGCTGGCTTCGGCGACATCTACCGGACGGATTCGCCAAGTGTCGCCTTCGATTCCATCGCCGCCGCCATCGACCGGGCGCTGGTCGCCGCCGAGATTCAAGTCGCGGACCTCGCGGCCAGCGGCTTCAGCCTGGCTGGCGCCGATTGGCCGGAGGACTTCATCCTCATCCAGAGCGCAATGGAGCAGGGAGGGTACGGAAAGACCGTAGTCCTGGTCAACGATTCTCTGGGCGCCTTACGCGCGGGGTCGCCCGACGGCACCGGGGTTGCGGTGGCGTGCGGCACCGGAGTCGCCACCGGCGCCCGCGCGGCGGACGGCCGGAGCTGGCACAGCAGCTTTTGGCAGGGGCGCAATGGCGCCGGCGAGATGGGGCACCTGGCGCTGGCCGCGATCTGCCGGGCCGAGCTCGGGATCGACCCGCCAACCTCGCTCACCCCGCGCGCGTTGAAGCTCTTCGATCAGCCCTCAGTCGAGGGGTTACTCCATCTCCTAACCGCTCGTCAGAGCGCCAGCAGCGAGAGCCGGCTTGGGCTGCTGGCTCCCGTGTTGCTGGACGCCGCCGGTCACGGCGACGATACCGCGTGCGAGATCGTGCGTGATCTGGGGGGCCGCTTGGGTGACTACGCCCTGGCCGCGGCGCGGCAGGTGGACATCGCCGATCAGCCCTTTCACCTAGTGCTCTCGGGCGGCGTCTTTCGTCACCCGCATCGTGACCTGATCGACACCATGATCGAACGGGTCCACCGAGAGGCGCCGGCGGTAGAGCCGATTCACAGCCCGTTCGAGCCGGTAATCGGCGCCGTCTTCTTGGCTCTGGAAGCGGCGGGAACCGCCATCGATGACAACCTCCGCCACCGCCTCCGGCCCACCATCCCGGCCGCCGACTTCTTCAAGACGGCAAAGGACGGGTAGCGCTCCCTCCATCGGCACTCGATTTCGGAGATAATGCGCGGACCACCAACGTCGTTGGTTCGAGGTCTCAGCTCGACGCCGGGCACGATGCGGCTTCGCGGTGTAGGTAGATGGGAGAACCCGATGGATCAGCAGCACAACCCGGACAATCAGCGACCCGCCCCAAGCCTCAATGGCCGATTCCGGCGCCGGTCGTTGGTCCAAGGCGCCGTGGCCGCCGGGGTCACGCTTCCCCTCTTGGGCACCACGATCGCGGCCCGGCCATCCCGGTGGGCGGCGGCGCAAACCGAGGGCCAGGGAGGTACCCTGGTCTTTGATCTGGGGAGCGAGCCGGAAAACCTCGATCCACACCAGATTGTGGCCTACACCACGTCGCTCCTCGTCGGCCAGATCGCGGAGCCGCTCGTCCATCTGAGCCCCGAGAACCTGGCGCTGGAGCCGTGGCTGGCCGAATCCTGGGAGGGCGCGGCGGACGGTCTCGCATGGACGTTCACGCTGCGCGAGGGCATTACCTTCCACGACGGCACGCCGTGCGATGCGGCGGCCGTCAAATTCTCCTTCGATCGTCAATTGGACGAGGCCAACCCGTTCTACGCGACCGGACAGTGGACCGACGAAGGCAACTACGCGATGGTCGAGGAGGTCCGGGTCGATGGCCCGAACGTCGTCACCTTCGTCCTCTCGACCCCGTACAACCAGTTTGTCCAGCGTCTGGCCAACACCAGCGGCGGCTGGATTGTCTCTCCCACCGCGGTCGAGACCTTGGGCGACGCCTTCATCGAGAACCCGGTCGGCACCGGTCCCTACCTGTTCGATCGCTGGGACAAGGGCCAGCAGGTTGTCTTGCGTCGCAACGATGCCTACTGGGGTGGCACGCCCGGCCTGGACGAGATCTACTTCCGCGCCTTGACTGAAGAGGGAGCCCGCCTGACCGCGTTGCTAACCGGCGAAGTGACCATGGCCCTGGACCTGGGCCCGGAGATGGTGGGCCGGCTTTCGGATTCGGACGATCATTCCGTCGTCAGCGGGCCGACCGGGTCGATCTGGTTCCTGGCGATGAACGTCGAATCAGAGGCGTTCGCTGATCCCCGCGTCCGGCAGGCGGTCAATCTCGCGGTTGACAAACGGGCGATCGTCGAAGACGTCTTGCAAAATACCGTGACCACCGGCCATGGCCCGCTCTCCCCGGCCTATCCCGAGTACAACCCGGCCGTCGAGTCGCTCTATGCCTACGATCCAGAGCGGGCGATGGAGCTGCTGGCCGAGGCCGAGTGGCCGGCTGATCGACAAGTGGTCTTCCGCTGCTCAATCGGCGGCTCCGGCATGCTCCTGGCCGAGGAGATGGCGACGGTGATCCAGGAGAACCTGCGCGCGGTCGGGATGGAGACCGCGCTGGAAGTGACCGAGTTCGTGAGTTGGATGGATGCCATTCGCAACGCCCAGAACGAGCTGACCGTGATGTCGTGGAACCGGGCCCCGATTGAGCCGGACGGCCTCTTCAACGGCATCCTCAGCGAGCAGTCGCTCCCGCCCGGCTTCAACACCAGCTTCTATGTCAATGAGGAGGTCGAGGAGCTGTACCAGACGGGGCGGGTGTCGACCGATCCCGAGGAGGCGACGGCAGCCTATCTGCGGGCCCAAGAGCTGATCATGGCCGATGCCCCGATCGTCCCGGTCTGTCATCACCAGCAAACCTATGCCCTCTCGAACGCGGTCCAAAACTTCGTTCCTCGGCCGAACATGGAGCTAGATCTGCGCCAGGTCTGGGTGCAGCAGTAGCGGGCGGCTTAGACAATGCGCGGTGACGGATGACAACCTATCTGCTCGGCCGTCTGGGCCAGGTGGTCCCCACCATCCTCCTGGTCTCGGTGGTCGTCTTTCTGATGCTCCATCTGGTGCCCGGTGATCCGGTGATGGTGATCTTGGGCACCCGTCAGATCGCCTTCACCGAGGAGGACGTGGCGCGGCTGCGGGAGGACATGGGGCTCGATCAGCCGTTGCCGGTACAGTATATGACCTGGGTCGGCAACGCCCTGCGCGGCGACCTCGGCGAGTCCTACTTCCAGCGCCGGGAGATCGCGCCGTTGCTCATGGAGCGCCTGGGGGCGACCGTCCAGCTCGCGCTCGGCGCCCTGCTCTTCGCGGTGCCGGTGGGAATTGGGGCGGGCATCCTCTCGAGCTTGCTCCGGGGTACGGTTTGGGACCGCCTCATTAGTGCTATCGTCGTCGCCGGGGTCGCGGTGCCGGTCTTTGCCCTCGGCCTCTTCCTGATCGTCATCTTTGGCGCCGAGCTGCGGTGGTTGCCGGTCTCGGGCATGACCTCGATCGGCGAGGGCGGGCTCGGCGACCGGCTGCAGCACCTGATCTTACCGGCGGTCTCGCTTGGGGTGGGACCGGCGGCGATCCTGGCTCGGTTGACGCGATCGGCCATGCTTGACGTGCTGAATGAGGACTACATCCGGACTGCCCGCGCCAAGGGGTTGGCGGAACAGGCGGTCATCCTCCGCCATGCGTTTCGCGGCGTCCTGGTGCCGGTGGTCACGGTTCTCGGCCTTCAGGTTGGGTTTCTGCTCGGCGGCGCGGTCCTGGTCGAGGTCGTCTTCTCGTGGCCCGGGATGGGGCAGTTGATCATCGATGGCATCCTGCGGCGTGATTTCCCGATCGTTCAGGGCGCGGTCCTCGTCGTCGCCCTCACCTACGTCCTGGTCAATCTCGTGGTTGATGTCCTCTACGCGATGATCGATCCCAGGATTCGCTATGGCGCCTAAGGCAGCCCGGAGTCGTCCCCGGTCCGGAGGGCGACGATGAGCCAGGCGGCGACGGTCGGGCGGCCGCCGCTGGCGATGGCGACCGGCTCCGAGCGCCGGGTCAATCAGCGTGCGTGGTGGCGTCTCCTGTGGCGGGACCGGCCGGCGCTGCTCGCCACGCTGTTCCTGGCGGCGGTCGTCATGGTTGCCGTTCTGGCGCCGGTCCTGGCGCCGCACGATCCGCTGGCGACCGACACCCGGGCCAAGGCGGCGCCGATCCTGACGCCCGGACATCCCCTGGGGACCGATCAACTGGGCCGCGATATTCTGTCTCGGCTCCTCCACGGGGCCCGGCTCACGCTCACCATCGGGATCGTTGGCGCCGCCTTCTCGGCGACGGTCGGCTTGATCGCCGGGGTCGCCACCGGCTACGTTGGCGGATGGTTCGACGGGGTCGCGATGCGACTGATCGACGTCCTGCTCTCCTTTCCCGACATCCTGCTCGCGGTCGTCATCGTCGCCGTGCTCGGGCCCAGCTTGCAAAACGCGATCATCGCCGTCTCGATCCTCGGCGTGCCCTTCTACGTCCGCCTGATCAGATCCGATGTCCTGATCCTGCGTCGCGCCGAGTACGTCATCGCCGCCCGGACGATCGGCGCCCCCAATCGCCAGATCATGCTGCGCCACATCGTGCCGAACGTGCTCGCGCCGATCATCGTCACCGTCAGCCTGCATGTCGGCTACTTGATCCTGGCGGCGGCCGGGCTCAGCTTTGTCGGCCTCGGGGCGCAGCCGCCCTCGCCGGAGTGGGGCGCCATGGTCAGCTCCGGCCGTGACTACCTGCTGATCGAGCCACACGTCGTCTTGATCCCGGCCGCCGCGATCTTCCTGGTCGTGCTCGCCTTCAACGTGGTCGGCGACGGCTTGCGCGATGCGCTCGATCCCAGAGCCCGCTGAGGGAGACGGGACGACTTGGGCAATTCACACATGCCGCGGCCAGCCGACCGGCGCGTCCGGGCGGCGGACATCGTGATGCGAATGGGCGTGATTCAAGGAGGGTGATGATGGGCCACGGGAATCAACCCCCGGCGGAACTGGTACGCCGGATTGGTGATGCGGTGGACTCCTCGGCGGAGGAGCTGGTCGGCCTCGTCCAGGACTTGGTGCGCATCCCCTCGGAGAATCCGAAGCTGAGCGGGGTCGAGGATGGCGGCGAGGCCGCGGTCCAGGATCGGGTCGAGCGGGCACTGGCCGCGATCGGCTGCGAGATCCACCGCTGGGATGCCTTGCCGGGCCGGCCCGATCTGGTTGGGGTGGTAAAGGGCGCCGGCGGCGGTCGGTCGCTGGCGGTCAATGGCCACATCGACGTTGTGCCCGCCGGCAATCCGGACGATTGGCCGCGCGGCCCGTTCGCCGCCGCCATCGCCGATGGCATGATCTGGGGCCGCGGCGCGTCCGACATGAAAGGCGGCGTGGCGTCGATGATCCATGCCGCCACAATCCTCAGCCGACTCGGGATCGGCCTCAAGGGCGACCTGCTGATCGAGTCGGTGATTGACGAGGAGACCGGCGGGCCGGGCACCCGATCAACGATTGAGCGGGGCTTCCGGCCGGACTTCGCGGTCGTCACCGAGCCGACCAACCTCGTCATTTACCCGGTGGAGGGCGGCCTGGAGTGGCTGCGGGTGACGATCACCGGCGTGGCTGGTCATTCGGCCCAACGGTATCGAACGGTGCATGCCGGGGGCCGGGGCACCGCGGTCAACGCGCTCGAGAAAGGCGCCTTCATCCTGCGGGCGGTCCAGGAGCTGGAGCGGGCCTGGGCGGTCCGCAAGGTCCATCCGTTGCTGCCGGCGGGGATCACGACGATTAACCCCGGCGTCATGGTAGCCGGGAGCGGCGGCGGCCGGGATGGGATGGCCAATGTGTTGACGGCGGTCTCCACCATGCCCGACTATTGCTCGCTCGAATTGAGCCTAAAGTACCTACCCAGCGAGAAGACCAGCGAGGTCCGGGCCGAGTTCGAGGAGTACATTCAGCGCGTCAGCCAGACCGACGAGTGGCTGCGCCAGCATCCCCCGGTGATCGAGTGGGGACTGCGCGGCGTGTCCTTTCCCCCGGTCAACACGCCGGACGATCATCCGGGCGTGCTGACGCTGGTCGAAAGCGTGAACGCGGTCGCCGGTCCGGCCCGAATCGACGGGTTCGGCGCCGTGGCGGATATCGCCTGGTTCGCGGAGGCCGGCATTCCTTCGGTGCTGTTCGGCCCGGGCTCGGGAGCGGGCGCGCATGGGGTCGATGAGCGGGTCGAGATCGACCAGCTTGTCACCGGCGCCAAGATGTTGGCGGTGATGATGGTCGCCTGGTGCGGCCAGGCGGAGGAGGAAGGGCATGACGTCGATCGCGGCGGAGCATCTAGCGCGTAAAACCCCGATCGTCCTCGATTGCGACCCCGGGGTCGATGACGCGATGGCGATCCTCTACGGGTTGCGGGCGCCGGAGGTCGAGATCGTCGCCCTCGGCACCGTCTGGGGCAATATCGACATCGACGCGGCAACAATGAACGCGGTCCGCCTGCTCGAGATCGGCGGGCGGCCCGATATCCCGGTGGCGAAGGGAGCCGGAAAACAATTGATCGGCGAGGAGCCAATCTTCGCCAAGTTTTTTCATGGTCCATCAGGCACCGGTGGCGCCGTTTTACCGCCGCCGGCCGGCCAGCACACCGACGAGCACGCCGTCGCGCAAATGATCCGCCTGTCCTACGACCGGCCCGGCGAGCTGACCCTGGTCGCGGTCGGACCGCTGACCAATCTGGCGATTGCGCTCGCCACTGATCCCGGCATTGCCACCCGCTATAAAGAGGTCGTCATCATGGGCGGCGCCTGCCTGATTCCCGGCAACGTGACGCCGGTGGCGGAGGCGAACATCTGGCACGATCCGGAAGCGGCGCAGATGGTGCTTGAAGCGCCCTGGCAGGTGACCTTGGTGCCGCTGGATGTGACCGAGCACGCCCTGGTAAGCGGGACGATGTTCGACCAATTGCGCGACACCAATACCCCGGTTGGCCACCACCTCCACGAGATTAGCGACATCTATCTCAACGCCTATGAAGCGCGACTCAGCCGCCGGGCTTCGCCCATGCACGATGCCCTGGCGCTGGGGATCGCGGTCGATCCCTCGCTCATCGAGACCGCTCCCCTGACCCGGATTGACGTCGAGCTAAATGGGGCGCAGACCCGCGGGATGACCGTCGCCGATCTGCGGCCGATCCCGAACCTGGAGCGAGCGAACGCGCGGGTCGTGATGAAAGCCGATAGCACCCGCTTCGTGAAGCGCTGGTTCGACGTCCTCGCCAGCTGGGATTGACATGCCGTCGGGCGGGCGGCCCAATCCGGGGTCATGGTCCCGGCCGTGTCCCGCCGAAGCGTACCCGTCAGGGGCGTGGTTCGACCAGTCACCGATAACCCGCGAGAAGGGAGAGCAATGCTACGTCCATTCGCCGCATGCCTCGCGCTTTTGCTCTTGCTTGCCGTCGCGCCCCGGATCGGTGGCGCCCAGGACGAGGCGGCAACCCCGCTGGCGGAGCCAAGCCCAGCGGAGGCCGCGCCTCGGCGGGAGACCCTGATCCGGGCGACGTTCGACCGCGGCTCGCCGGAGCCAGTCGCTCTGCGCCTGCTGCGCATCGTCCTGGAGCCGGACGGGTTCTCCAAATCGCATGCCCACCCCGGTGTCGAGCTCGGCGTCGTCGAGTCCGGCACCCTGGTCGTCCAGGTCGAGGGTCGGGCCGTGCTCCTCCGGGCGGATGCTGACGTGGACGACGGCAGCATGGCTGTCCCGTCCGTGGTGGAGGTGAGCCTTGGGCCCGGGGACCGCATTGCCTACGCCGCCGGCACGCTGATGACGTTTCGCAATCCCGGACCGGATCAGACCACGCTGCTGGCGGCGACCATTCTGCCCACGGGCGCCGATGCCCCGCCCGGCGCCGTCTACCCCGGCGGGCTACCGACGGCGGAGGAGACGGCCGGCATCCGATCGTTTCTCCTCGGCACCGTCGTGGCCGAGCTGCCGCCGAGCCCGAGCGGGGTGGTGCTGGAGCGGCTTCAGCTGACGGCCGGGGATGTGCTGCCGGCATTCGCCGGCCCCGTCCTGGCCGTGATCGAGGAGGGCGCGCTGACCGGCAGCGTGTTGGACGGACCATTTGAGCTGTTGGAGTCGCCGGCGGCGGCCACGCCCGTGGCGGAGGCGGAGCTCGCCTTAGCGGCTGGCCAATCGATCTACTTTCCGAGCGGGATGGCGGCGACGGCGCCGCTCGGCGGCGAGGGGAACGTCGTCCTCCTTCGTCTCGGCATCGTGCCGCTGGCCGATACGGCAGCGATCAATCCGCCCGCGATCACGGCAGCGGCCGATTTGGCGGCCGTCACCGAGACCGTGACAACGACGGAGACGATCCCGGTCGATGCGCGCGTGGTCGTCCTGGTTGACGAGGCGCGGCTCCGGGATCAACCGTCGCTCGACGGCCTGCTCGTGACCGGCCTCTCCCAAGATACCGTGCTCATGGTCACCGGTCCGCCGGTGACGGACCCCGACCGGGTGTGGTATCCGGTGCTGGTCGCGGATGACCCGGCGTTCTTTGGCTTCATTGCCGCTGAGCTGATCGCGCCCGAGCCGTAGGAGCTCGGCGCGTGGCCGGCGCTGTCATGATCCGGAATCCGCGTCCATCGTTCGGAACGCGGTTCGAGGGCGATGCCGGCGCGACGCCGGCTTCCGTCACCTGATGCGAGTCGCGCTCTTGGCGCCATGGAGCACGGCGTTGCCACGCGGGGTGAGGACGACCTTCGCCCCGCTCAGGGTTGCCCCGCGACCGCGCTCCAGGCGGATCAGCCCGTCCGCGATCGCATCTTCCCAGATGGTGAATCGCGGGCAACTGGTCCGCCATGCTTCCATCGCGTCCGCGTAGGTTCGGGGATCACGGCCGAGCCAGTTGAGGAAATCGAGCGTCAGGGGACTGACCGGCGTGGCGGCGACCGCTTCCTCATGGACCGCGCGTTCATCCAGCGTGCTCACCACGGTCTCCTTCGAGCGAGCCTCGCTGAAGGTGGCTCCTAGCTCGCCCGCGGATGATACCAAGCGATATGCGAACGAGACTCGCGGCCCAAGGTCGCGAGGCTCGTTCGCTCATGGGTGCAGTCCGCGCGGGGGCCGGTTTGGCTCCCCGCGTGGTTTGTCCCTAGTCGTTACTCTCGAACCGTGCCAATTGCGCCCCCTGGCGCTGGCTGCCGGCGCTCAGATCGGCTTCGATGAAGGTGTCGCCATCGGCCGCCAGATCGACGTCGGCGTCGACAACCAGATCGATGTCGGCGTCGAGCAGAAGATCGAGATCGATGCCGTCGCCACCGATTGCCTGGCCGCCGGTGGCGTCGCCGCCAAAGACATCGCCGGCAACCTGATGGACCACGGTGGCCGCCGCGGACGACTTGGTGCCGCCGCCGGACCCATCGATCGTGGCCTGGAGGAGGGCGCTGCCCCACCGAGCACCCCCGCCGGTGGCGAGGAACGTCCGCCGGGACGGGAGCTGCTCTTGCAGGCGGCGATCGAGCGCCTGCCGGAGGCGCCCGCCCGCATTCGACTAAGCCGGTTGACCTTCGCGCCGCTGGGGTTCACCACGGAAGCCGGGCGGCCTGGTCCTACCTTCGTACTGATCGAGTCCGGCAATCTCACCATCGACGCGGATGACCCTGCCACTGTGCTCGCGGCGGACGGTGGGGACGAGCCGGCGCCGTTGACCGGGATCGTCAGCGTCGGGCCTGGCGACCGTCTCGCCTTGCCGGCGGGCACCGCGTACACTCTGCGCCATGACGGGGCAGCGCCAGCCGTTGCCCTGGTCGCCGTGATCCTGCCGGCCGGGGCGGGCGAAGCGGGTCCGGCGGCGGACTTCGCGCGTGATGCCGGGGGACTGACGGTGCAACCGCTGGGCGAGGGCGTCGCGGCCGTCCTGCCGCCGGACCGGGCCGCCGTCACGCTCGAACGCTTTGTGTTGTCGACTGGGCTCGGCGTGCCGTCCTATCCCGGCCCGGTCCTCGTCGCGGTCGAAGCCGGCGGCTTCGCCTCGACCCTCGACGCGGGCGACATCCAGCGCGCGCCGGGCGGGCGGGCAGCCCACCGTGGCGCCCGGTCAGGCCTTCGCGGTAGAGACTGGCGATGCGGTCTTTTTCCCCGAGGGAATGGAAGCGACGCCGCCGCTCACCGGCAACGGAGACCTGGTGTTGCGGCGCCTCGGCATCCTGCCCCTGCCCGCCGCCTCGTCACCGGCCGGCGCCACCGCCAACGCCACGAACCCGCCAGCGGCAGCGCCGCGGAGGGCCATCCGTCGAGACAGTCGATCGCTTCGACGCCCGCTCTCTTGATCGTCTCGTGCATCCCGCATCGTCGTTTCTCTCCTGTTGACTCCAGCGTACTATATGTCGAATTGGACATATTAGAGCGGTTCTCATAAAAGTTGACGTGATGCAGCATAGCCGCAATGGGCGAACCAGGCGGCGGCATGCTGGCTGGTGATCGTGAGCAGGGCCGCCGTGATCGCCTGGTCGAGCTCAGCCCGGGTG
>JALZJP010000104.1 GCA_030859715.1 Chloroflexota bacterium | reverse complement strand
GAACGCCTCAACGGCACCGCCCGCCGCGAGTTCTGGGAGTGCTACGACGGCGACCTCGACCTGCCCACGCTCCAGGCCGCCCTGCGCCAGTGGGAAGTCCAGTACAATACCGAGCGACCACACCAAGTCCTTGGGTACGCCACGCCCCAGCAGCATCTCACCCAGCTCCTGTCTCCTATGTCCTCAACGAGCACACGGAATTGTTCTCCTGGAGCGTCGATGGTAGACTTCGAGGCAGCGTACTGGGGAGTCGTCTAACGGTAGGACGCCTGACTCTGGATCAGGTAGTTGGGGTTCGAATCCCTGCTCCCCAGCCACTCAGCAACATCTCGACTCGACCGCGCGGCGACCGAGTCCGGGTCGTCGCCGTCGGCTCGCTCATTCCATCGCGCTATCCGCGCGGCCGTCGGCGGTCGGTCACGGCTAGGTTCCTTCCGGTTCATAGCCATTCGGTCGCGGCACTGGTAGCACTCCCATTCCAGCGCCAGCCCCGCCGCATAGCGGGCGACCGTGATGGAGGACAAGATGAGCATGCAGGGCGGTGCCTCGAGCGTACTCCCGATGGGCCCTGAGCAGCGGCGCGGCCGGCGTCCGCGCGGTTCGACCATCATCGACATAGTCCATCGTCCGCCCGCGCCCTGGCTAGCGACTCGCGCTCGTCCGGGCTGACCTTGACTGTCACGGCAACCCACCGCGGCGAAAATCCGTCCGACTCAGGATTTTCTCGCCAGCCGGCCAACCGTTGCCAGCGGAGCGATGCTTCCTGCCTCGTGGCCCATCCGGACTGAGCGTGTTGGCTCCCGCGGTTCGTTGACTCGATGAACGACCGCAATCGCCGAATCGTCGGCCTGGCAGTATTGGTTGCATCCAATCTCCATCCAGCACAACGAGACTCGAGCGCGGCGTACCGTCCGCATCACCTAAATAATGTCCGTTCCATATGTACGTACAACTAGAAACGCCGGGAGGGCTCAGCGACAGGGGAAGATCAAAGATTGTCCAGCGGCAGAATCGAACCGAATGCAACCCGTGACGCCGGTATTCGCACCAGGATGGGGCGTCGGAGCAAGCTCGGCTCGGTCGCGGTGACGATCACCTGGAGCCCAGCCGCCGCCGTCGCGTCCAGCAACGATGCCTGGTGCCTCGGGTCAAGCTCGGAGAGCACGTCGTCCAGCATCAAGACCGGCGACTCACCGGAGATTTCCTGCATCAGCGCCGAGATTGCCAGCTTGAGAGCCACGACCACCAGTCGCTGTTGGCCCCGCGAACCGTGCATGCTCACATCAAGCCCGGCGAGTTGAAACGTGACATCGTCTCGGTGTGGCCCCACCAACGTCGCGCCACGCCGGAGCTCGTCGCTTCGCGCCGCGTTCAACGCGGTCGTGAAGTTGCGTGCAACAACCGGCTGGAGTCGGTCCATGGTCACCAGTTCGGTCATCTGCACCGGCGTCAGCGAAACGGATGACTGGTACAGAACCTCGAGATCGGCCGTCATCGACAGCAGTTCGAATCGTTCCGCCGCCAGGCGGCCCAGACGGTTCACGATCAGTAACCGCCTGGCGATGACGGCTGAACCGTGCGCCACCAGCTCAGCATCCCAAAAATCGAGTTGTTCGCCGGCTTGGCGCGATCCCGCCGTGATCCCGGACCCGGACAGCGATTTGAGCAGACTGTTCCGCTGTTCCAAAATACGGCTGAAGCGAGCGAGGGACCGCAGGTACGATCGATCAAGCTGCGAGATGGTTGAGTCCAGGTAGCGGCGACGGCCGGCGGGGGAGCCACTGATAAGCTCGATATCTTCCGGCGAGAACAGCACGGCGTTGAGGGAGCCGACCGCATCCAGGGCGCGAACCGGACGGCCATTGATCCTGATCAGCTTCTTGATATGGCTGGTTCGACCGGGCTCAATCTGAATCGCGATTTCGATGTCGATCGTGCGATCCCCTCGCGTGACCACCCCCCGAATCCGGGAAAACGGCGGCAGCGAGAAATCTTCCCCGCTTCGCCAATGGATCAACTCCCGTTCAGAGGAGGTCCGGATCGACCGCGTGGTCGCCAGCATCGCGATCGCTTCGAGCAAGGATGATTTTCCGCTCGCGTTGTCACCGACCAGACGGAGCCCGGCCCGATCGAGGTGGAGTTGTAGCCGGCGGTATGACCGGAACTCCTCGAGCTCCAGCTCGACCAGATGCATGATCTACCACGGACCACTACGCGCCTTAGTTTGCGCCGATTACCATCGGCATAATCACATGCGTATAGTCGTCTGATCCAGCCAGCCGGACGACCCCGGCCTGGTTCGACCCATTCATCGCGAGTTGGACTTGGCCTTGGCGCAGGATACCCAGCACATCCGCCAGGTAGCGCGAGTTAAACGCGATCTGAGCCTCGGGGCCATTGATCGTCGCGTCGACGAAACTCTGACTGCTTCCCCGCTCGGCCGCGGTGGCCGAGACTTCGATCGTCCCCGGCATGAACTCTTCCTCACCGGCGTGGATCTGGATAAGCACCACATCGTTGTTGTCCCGCGCGAAATAGCCCGCTCGGCGAACCGCGTTCAAGAATGCGTCTCGCCCCACGTCAAGGTTGGTATTGAACTCGCGAGGAATGATCTGTCGGTAATCGGGGAAGGTGCCGTCAATCAACCGGGAGAGAAACTCCGTCTCGTCGACCCGGACCAGCAATTGATTGCGATTGGGTGTGATCGCCATCTGCACCGGATCAGCATGATCGCCCAGGATTCGAGAAAGTTCGCGCAGGGCGCGGGCTGGAACAATCACGTCCAATCGCTCGGAGACCGCTTCTTCAAGTTGTCCTCGTCGCACCGCCAGACGGAAACCGTCGGCGGCGGCCAGCGTCAATGTCTGGTCCTCGAACCTCACCAGCACCCCGGCCAAGACCGGCCGGCTTTCATCGGTTGCCGCCGCGAACTCCACCTGGGCGATCATTTCACGCAAGGTCCGCGGCTCCATGGTAGCCACGTACGCTTCGCCGTCGACCCGCGGAATGACCGGGAAATCCTCGGGATGGAGGCCATTGATCGCGGCCTTGTCCCGGCCGCATTGGACTTGTAGACTCAGCCGCTCACGATCGACGACCAGATTGACGGTGTCGTTCGGCAGGGTGTTCACGAACTCGGCCAGAAGCCGGGCGTCGACGGTGATTTGGCCGTCAGTTTCGATGGCGGCCTCGATCCAGGTCGTGATTCCAATCTCCAGATTGGTTGCCGCGATCCGCAGACGCCCGTCGTCCGTGCTCAGCAGCACGTTGCTCAGCACGGGCAGCGCCGTTTTGGTCGCAACCGCGCGCGACACCTGTGCGAGCGCGCGCTGCAAGTTTTCCTGGAGACAGGAAACGTTCACCGGGCCATCCCTTCCTGACTGTTCCATCGGGTGTCCGTACACTACCGCGGATCAGTATAGCATAGTGGTTTTGGCCCTCATGAGCTCCGGTCCGATTCCGCGGAATCCGGCGCGGCGGTTTCGGCGTCGCTTGGCAATCGCGAGTCGCTCCGCCGCTCGGCAGCTCCCAACTCGTTTGCAGCGCGTTGCGGTGAACTGGCACATCAGGACCGGTCGATGCCACCGTTGCCGCGGCTTCCCGTGTCCAAGCCTCCAGGATTTGACGAATTACTACCAGCGGAAACATTGACCCGCGAGGACATGGCTCCACCGCCAAGAGTTTCGCCGACTGGAATGCGGGACCGGCACTATCCTCAACAATCGTGGGATATGTCGCGTTTACTGGCTGCCGACCCTCCTGCCGCTCATGCTCCCCTCCCAAAGCCAGCCATTGTCGAACGTCGCGCGACCGGCAGGCACGCCGCCAAGCTCGCGCCCCTCTCTCCCGAACAGTCCCGCGAATACGTGTCCCGGGCCTCCTCGACACGTTGACACAATAGAACACGCGTACTACAATAGGTGTAGAACGCACGTTCGTATCTGGGAGGTTGAACATGGTCAGCACCACCGCTTTTGAGCCAGGCCGCTACCTGACCAAAATTAGCGGCTCCGACTACTTGGAAGTGAAATGGCGCCTGGTCTGGCTTCGCCATGAGCATCCCGAGGCCGCGATTGAGACGCGGCTCGAGGTTCACTCCGATTCACTCGCTCTGTTCCGCGCCACCGTCTCCATCCCCGGTGGCGGCTCGGCCACCGGTTGGGGCAGCGAGCAACCGGGGGACTTTCGCGATTACATCGAAAAGGCGGAGACAAAAGCGATCGGTCGCGCCCTCGCCGCGCTTGGCTACGGTACTCAGTTCTGCCCTGATTTCGAGTTTGGCGCCAATGTCGGTCGCGTCGTTGACTCTCCCATCGATATCACGCGCACCCGAGGCTGGTCTGGCAACCAGAGTGAACAGGCTCCAGCCGGCATTCGGTCCGCGGCCAGCGACCATCCGGCAACCGAGCGGCAGCTTGGGTTTCTGCAGTCGGTGGCGCGCGCGGCGGGCTTAGATGAGGATGGCCTAGAGCGAGAGATTCACGCGGTATCCGGCGGCGACCTTAAGTCGCTTAGCCGGCGCGACGCGTCGCTCTTGATCGACCGCCTCAAAGCCTTGAGCACCGAGCTTCCAGTGGCGTCGTAGCTGCCAGTTGCTTCCCGTGGGAGGGTCATCATGGATCGTGATCGAGGTGATTCGCTCATTGAGCCCCAAGATCTTTCGGCGAAACGGGCTACCCTCGTCCGCCGGCTCGATGACGGTTATGTCCGGATCGAGCAGGCCGTTGTCAACGGTGAAGACGTCGCCGCCTGGGAAGACTTCTGGCTCGGCTTGTTGGCGGAGTATGAAGCGCTCTCGACCGAGCTGGACCGCGCCGCCTAGCCGCCGGTTGTCTCCGCTTGACCGTTCGTCCTGGTTGCAATCAGCCTTGGCCCGTCGGGCCAAGGCTGATCGTGTTTCGAATGCATGTTACTCGGTGGCCACGGCGACCGATTCGAGCGTAACAGGCTCCATCGGCGTAGAGTTTTCACCTGAGCCGCCCCGCCTGGTCTGCACGGCGGCTATGGCATCAACCGCCGCCTGACCATCAGTCACTTTGCCGAAGATGGTGTAGTTCTTTGGGAGCTTGCCACGGAGGTCATCGAGGACGATGAAAAATTGGCTGCCGTTGGTATTCGGGCCAGCATTTGCCATCGCCAGCATCCCTTTTTCGTAGTCCCTACTCACCGGCTCGTCATCGAACTGATAGCCGGGCCCACCGCTGCCGGTCCCCGTCGGGTCGCCGCCTTGGATCACGAACCCTTTGACGATGCGGTGAAACGGCGTGTTGTCGTAGTATCCATCTTCGGCCAGACAGACAAAATTGTTCACCGTTCGCGGGGCGTCTTGCGGGTACAGCTCAACCTCGATTGGGCCATGACTCGTGGTCAGCGTCGCGGTGTACCGCTTCGCCGGGTCGATCGTCAGCGCTGGCGCTTGCGCGTACTGCTTTCGAGCCATGTCATCCTCCGTCTCAATCGTGGACCGCGCTTCCTCGGCCCAGCAACTGGTCTCGCTCTCGGGCGTCGCGTTGCTTGACCTTGCCTGGATCGTCAAGCCAACTCCAAGCGCGCCCGCAAGGAGTAGGCCGACGATCCCGAAACGTCGGATGCCACGCCCGTCCGGTGGCGCTGTCGTCCTCTTTCGTTCATCCGCCAAGATCTGCTTTCCTCCACTCTCGTCAATCCCGGCCCATCCTCCCAAACGCTCAACGCACCAACATCGCATCGCCGAAAGAATAGAATCGGTATCGCTCGGCGATTGCCGCCGCATAGGCTCGTCGTGTCAGATCATGGCCGGCCAGGGCGCTGACCATCATGATCAGGCTCGATTTCGGCAAATGGAAATTCGTCAGCATGGCATCGACAACCTGCCAGGCGAATCCCGGGGTGATAAAGATGTCAGTCAGGCCCGACATCCCGCCCAACGCACCAGACGTCCAGTGCCGGCCGAGCGTCTCCAATGTGCGCGCCGCCGTCGTCCCCACTGCCACGACTCGGTGTCCGGCCCGCTTTGTCTCGGCCACACGGTGCGCCACATCGTCCCCAACCGAGCACCACTCGCGATGGATGACATGATCGGCCACCCGTTCCACGGTGACCGGCCGAAACGTATCAAGCCCAACGTGCAATGTGACTTCCGCCCAACCGATGCCCCGCGTCCGCATCTGACCGATGAGCTCCTCGGTAAAATGGAGCCCGGCGGTCGGCGCCGCCGCCGATCCTTGCTCCGTCGCGTAGACCGTTTGATAGCGCTCCTCATCGGCTAGGGCGACGGAAATATACGGCGGCAGCGGCACCGTTCCAAATTGCTCAAGGGTCGCCTGGCTCGCATCGTCGAATCGCACCAGCACTTCACCGCGAGGTCGACGCTCCGCGATTGTGATCGTCACGGCGGGTAGACCCGATCCAAAGCCGATTCGGGGCGTGAGCGTGATTCGAGCTCCCGGCCGCAAGCGGCGCCAGGGCTTCGCCAGAGCCGACCAACACCCATCTTGTTCTTGCCGCAGGAGAAGCAATTCGACTCGCCCCCCGGTGTCCGCTCGAGTCCCCTGCAGGCGCGCCGGAATCACCCGGCTGTTGTTGGCGACCAAGAGGTCTCCGGGCGTCAGCCATTCGGTCAGGTCTCGGATCGCGGAGTGAGCCAGTGTTCCTGCCTGTCGATCAACGACGAGCAGCCGAGAGGCGCCCCGATCCGGCAGCGGCCTCTGCGCGATCAATTCGCTGGGCAATTGGTAGTCGAATGCTTCGACCGGGAGCCGGGAATCGATCGCTGAAAGCAGCTCAGGCACCGCGCGCGACCACCTATGGTTGCTCGAACAGCAGATGTTGCGCTGGCTCAATCGTCGGCGGCTGCAAGCCAAGGTGTTGGTAGGCGCCGCGGGTGGCGGTCCGGCCGCGCGGCGTCCGTTGGAGGAAGCCAAGTTGGATCAGGTACGGCTCATAGACGTCCATCAGCGTGTCTGTCTCTTCACTAATCGCCGCCGCCAAGGTGTCGATCCCGACGGGACCGCCGCCGAACTTGTCGACGATGACGTGCAGAATCCGCCGATCGATGTCGTCGAGACCCAACTCGTCGATTTCTAGCATGGTTAAGGCATCGGCCGCCAGCTCCGGGGTGATGATCCCCTGGCCTCGTACTTCCACATAATCACGAACCCGCTTCAAGAGCCGGTTCGCCACGCGTGGCGTCCCGCGCGACCGCCGCGCCACCGCTAGCGCGCCCTCGTCCGAAATCGGGACCTGCAGCACATCGGCGGAGCGGACCACGATCTCTTCCATTGCCTCCAGCGCATAGAAGTCGAGTCGCAGTTGAGATCCGAACCGATCACGCAACGGTCCGGTCAGGAGCGCCAGCCGGGTGGTCGCGCCGACCAAGGTAAACCGGGGAAGATTGATCCTCATGGTGCGTGCCGCCGGGCCCTTACCGAGAATGATGTCCACCGCGAAATCTTCCATCGCCGAGTACAAGACTTCCTCGACCACCCGGTTCAGGCGATGGATCTCATCAATGAAGAGCACATCGTTCGGCTTGAGGTTGGTCAGGATCGAAACCAGGTCGCCCTGCCGCTCGACCGCCGGGCCGGAGGTGATCCGCAGGCTGACACCCATCTCCGTCGCGATAATCGACGCCAGCGTCGTCTTGCCGAGTCCAGGCGGGCCATGCAGGAGGACGTGGTCAAGCGGCTCCGCCCGTGCCTTCGCGGCTTCGATAAAAATGCCGAGGCTCGCCTTGACCCGATCCTGGCCGATGTACTCGCCCAGCCGCCGCGGTCGCAGGCTGCGCTCATACTGTCCCTCCTCGACCCGCTGGCGGGGGGTCAGCTCGCGATCTTGAATGTCGCCGGTCTGGGTCGGCGTCTCGCCCATCGTCGTTCGTTCCATGTCGCTAAGTATACCAGCCAATCCAGAACATGCGTTCGCTACCTGGCATCATCGACCAGCAGGTTGGGAATACCGTTCTCGATTGGGTATATCCTGCCGCACCGCGTGCAGACCAGCGTCTCTCCCTGGAGCTCAAATGGCGCTCGATCGACGGGACAAACCAACAACGCCAACAGACCCGCGCTAATCGCCGGGGCTTCATCTCCGGCGGCCACCGGTTCGTTCATGGTTCGTTCTCCGCTCGCGGACTGCCGGCCCCACCGGTCGGCGACGGGACTGGCGATCCGGCGTTCCGGCCAATGCGGGCCAGGGCTTGGGTTGCTTGTTCCGCCGCCACTGATCCTGGTTCCACCGCGATCGCCCGCCCGAACCGCGTGGCGGCTTCATCAAGACGCGGCGGTTGCCAAGCCGCGTACAGCTCGCCGAGCAGGAAATGCGCATCGGCACGTTCGTCGTCAATGGCAATTGCCCGTTCCAGTTGCACTTCCGCGTCCGACAGGGAGCCCCGCCGGGCCAACGCTGCCGCAAAGTCGATTCGGGTCTCAATCCGATTGGGAGCAATCTCAATCGCTCGCTCATACCATGGAACCGCCTCGTCGCTCGCGGCTTGAGCCACCAATAGATTGGCCAGCGACACCATCAACCGCGGGTCTTCTGGTTGGCGGTCGATCTCGGCCCGTAGCTGACGCTCGTAGTCACTCGGGCCACTGGTCTCGGCCGCCGGCGCGATTCCCTCGCTTGGATTTTGGCTCATGCGGTCGAGGATCACGGGCAACACTCCACCAACTACCAACGCACAGATCAGGGTCGCGGCAAAGATAATGCCGAGTACTTTGCTCCGATCAGCCCGTGTCCGAAGCGGCGATCGAGGTGTGAGCGGCGGCTTTCGGGCGGTCCGATTACTTGCTGGCCGTGGTGATGACAAATCGTGTTTCCCGCGTGGTGTCGCCGACCCTTGCGTTCAAATTCGGCAACCGGGCTGTCCGCCGCGACAACCGACGCCGGGCCATCTCAAGCATACCGTACTGACGATCGGCGGCGAGGACATCAACTCATCAGGTCCCGGTGTCGCCAGATACTCGTGTCGACGTCCGCGTCGGGCGAGCGTCCGGACGAATTCGGAAGTTAAACTTGGTCCGGAACGCCTCGTAAAAGTTGGTACTTTCCAGTGTCACCAACCGTAACCGATGCTCCCCCAGCCGAACCTGCACCACGTCCAGATGCTCGAGCTCGAAGCTCTCGCGACCATCAAGCACCAACAACGCTTGGCGATCATTGGCCAGCACCAATTCCACCAGCGCTTGCTCCGAGACAATGAGCGGGGTTCGGATCGGTGAGTGACAGGAGATCGGCACGATCGCCAAACCGCGGACCCCCGCCGTCAGGATCGGACCTCCGGCCGCCATGCAGTAGGCGGTGCTACCGTGCGGGGTCGAGACAATCATCCCGTCACCGGGATACGTATTGACGTAGGCGTTATCGATGTAGACCTCCAAATCGATCATCCGTGAGCCCGCCCGGACCACGACATCGTTGATAGCCCAACCGAGGTCAATCATCTCCCCGCCCCGCACCACGGCCGCCGCTAAGGTCGCCCCATCTTCAATCGCGTACCGGCCCTGGAGGAGGTCTTCCAGGGCAGGGCGCCAGTCTCGGCGCTCAACCAAAGCGAGGAAGCCGACGTTGCCAAAATTGATGCCGAGCAGCGGCACATCAGGATACATATTGGCGGCCCGCATCATCAAGCCGTCGCCGCCCAGGACGACGATCGCGTCCGCCGATTGACCAAGGTCGGCGGTCAGTTCACCCTCTCGGATCACGGTCCGCCGCTGCTCCACCAGCCATGCCTCAACCTCTTCCGCCAGGTGGCCGGCCTCCGCTTTGCCGCGGGCGGCAACCAACCCCACTCGCGACACCGGCGCTTCGGAGAATCCCTCGTTGCTCATCTGTCCTCTTTCGCCGCGCCGACCAGTTTCGGGCCGAAATGCAGTCGTTATGTCAAATTATCTTCGGGCGAAGCGTCGATCCTCGGCCGCGAAACCCTGGGCCTCATAGAAGCCGGCCAGCGGGCGCCGTCGAGAACGACCCTCGGCAGCACATCCGCAAGATCGATTCTCGGTGCTAGGTCGTCCCGATCGTTAGCGGGCGACACGTCGATTCAAGCCAGATGTCCTCCAGTGTACGAGGGGTCGCCAAACCGGAGCAAGCGCGGTCACCGGTACGATCGTGCGGGTGATCGCTCTAATGCTTGGTCACCCGAGATTCGGAGTAAGATGCCGATCGCCAGGCAATTCGTGAGCAACGAGCTACCGCCATACGAGACAAACGGCATCGTCAGTCCAGTCAGCGGGATCAGCCGGACGACACCGCCTACGATGATCAAGGCCTGCACACAAAGCGAGCCCCCAAGCCCGATCGCGACGAGGCGAGGAAACGTGTCGGAGGAACGCAACGCGATCGCGAAACAGCGCAGGACAAGCACCAGGTAGCAGGCCAATATGCCCAACACACCCGCCAAGCCAAGCTCTTCGGCCAAGGCGGAGAAGACGAAATCGGTCTGCACCTCGGGGATGTAGTACGGTGCTCCGCGGCCGAGCCCGACGCCGATCAGTCCGCCGCTCGCCAGTGCAAACTCCGATTGAATCTGTTGATACCCGCGGACAAGGGGATCCTGCCAGGGATCCAGCCAATTCTGAATCCGGACATCGATCCGGGCGAAGAGTCGGAAGGCGAGCCAGCTCCCGGCCGCGAACGCGACCAGGCCGGAGGCCACGTACCACGGCTTCCCGGTCGCGACATAGAGCATGACCAGGAAGAGGCCGAAGAAGAGCAACGCCGAGCCGAGATCGTTTTGCACAACGAGGACCGCCAACGATCCGACCCAGACCAGCCCCAACGGCAGGAGGTAAGGGATCGGGGGCAACGCGAGTGGTCCCAACTTCCAGCCAGCATCCAACACCTCTCCCCGGTCAGCAAAGTAGCCGGCGACAAAGGTGACGAGCGTGAGCTTCACGAGCTCGGACGGTTGACCTTGAAACGGCCCCACGGCCAACCAGAGCCGGGCGCCGTTGATCTCCTGGCCAAAGAAAAAGGTGATCAGGAGAAGGCCAAGCGTTACCAGGAGCCAGGTGTACTTATAACGCCGGAGCCAGTCGAGGCGCAGAAACATGATCGTGGCCCACATCAGCACCAGGCTCAGGCCGAGATACAGCAACTGTCGCTGGGCCAGCCCAGCATAGGCGGGGTTCATCGCCTCCAGGTCCGGTTGCAGGCGCTGGATCGACAACAGACCCAGGCCACAGAGGGTGGCGACGACCGGCAGCAGGATCTGATCGCCACGGAACCCGAGCGCGGAGAAACCAAGGCTTAGCGTCACGAGGAGGCTGACGTAGGCCAGACTGACCAAAATGTCGGACCAAGTCCACGCCACGATGCCGCGGGGAACGAGGAAGATCGTCAAGATACCGACCACGGCCATCAATGATGGCGCAACGAGCAGTCGGAGCTCGGTCCCACGGAGCCGCGGACGGGCGATCACGACGCCGGTGCCCGCACGTAGCGCTCGGCGATCACCCCTAACCGTTCGCGGTCGTCGCTCCCGATGCAATCGGGAGACGACATCATGGCGTGTGCCAACGCACTGCCGCAATCACAGCGTCGATCGGGCAACCCGGCGCCGCCCAGGGACCGCAGGATCGCGGCGCTCGTGTCCAAGTTCGCCCGCAGATGGCCGTGAACCAGTTCCACCGAGACATCGCCTTCCGTGTCGTGCCACACGTCATAGTCGGTAACCATCGCCAGCGTCGCGTAGCAGAGCTCGGCCTCCCGCGCCAACCTGGCTTCCGGCATCGCGGTCATGCCGATCACCGATCCGTCCCAGGTCCGGTAGAGCCGCGATTCGGCGCGGGTCGAAAACTGCGGGCCCTCGATGCAAATATATGTGCCACCCGGGTGGACCGGTTGATTCACTCGCGTGGCCGCCATCTCAATGCGAGCGCGAAACTCTCCACAAAACGGGTCCGCGAGGCCGACGTGGGCGACCACGCCGCCGTCGAAAAAGGTCCGATCGCGATCGACGGTGCGGTCGATAATCTGGTCCGGCAACACTGCCGAGCGCGGCGGCAACTCGTGTCGCAAGCTGCCCACCGCGCTGATGCTGATCAGATGCGAGACGCCAAGCGCCTTCAGCGCGTAGATATTTGCCCGATATGGCACCTTGGCCGGGGAGAGGGAATGGCCCGGCCCGTGTCTCGGCACGAACACCACCTCCGTTTGGCCGATAACCCCAAGCCGGAGGTCCCCGCTCGGCGCGCCATAGGGCGTGGCGATCGCGATTACTTCACTCTCGGCCAACTCCGGCAGGTGATAGAATCCACTGCCGCCGACGACGCCTAGACGCCCCATCCGTTGCTTCTCCTCTTGGCATAATTCATGTGGTCGTCATCGGCTCGTTTCCGCTACTTTGCGGTAACGAACGCTCCGATGATATACTCCGGCTGTTCGCGGGGCCACCGCGGCGGTTGGTATGCGTACTGGCAAAACCGAAATTTGTATTGCGCGAGGGGGCTTCGCGAGCATGGTGCTGCAGCGAGCACAAAAAGACGACATTATCAGCGGATTTCGCGTGCATGAGACGGACACCGGGTCTCCCGAGGTCCAGATTGCCCTATTGACCGAGCGGATCAACGGCCTCACCGATCATCTCCGCGAGCATCGGCACGATCACCACTCCCGGCGCGGGCTGCTCAAGCTCGTTGGCCGGCGCCGCCGCCTCTTGGCCTATTTGAGTGAGAAAGATGTCGAACGATACCGGGCCACGATTGCTCGATTGGGGCTGCGCCGGTAATCCCGCTCAACCCACTTGGTCACCACCTTCTCAGCGCGTTCACACGCCCTTGCCTGGGAGTGGATACTGTTTTCTCGTTTGCATCGGTCTTGTTAACGACCCAGGGCGCGTGCGTCCTGGGTCGATTGCATACCCCGCGCTGTTTGGAACTCGACCATTGTAACGACAGAAGGGAGGTAGCGGCCGGCAAACTCGACAGGCGCGGACTCGGAGGTTAGATCGCGAGTGGGGTATTGGAGCGCGGCGAGGTATCCGCGTCGCCGCGCTCCAGTCCCTCATTCAGCTTCGGCTTCCGGTTCCATACTTCACCACCGCGCCGGTGGCGCCGCGGGGCGTTGCGATCCTGCCCCGGTTTGAGCCCCGGTAGCCCGGTGGTAATTAGCATCCGATTGTTCTGAAAAGGAGGAGTGCATCGTGGCTATTGACCACATCGCGAACATTAAGTCGGCCGAGGTTGAGCTCGCCGGCCACACATTGACCCTCGAAACCGGCCGTCTCGCCAATCTGGCGCATGGTGCGGTCGTCGTTCAATACGGTGAGACGACGGTCTTGACGACTGTTGTCGGAGAGCGCCAGGCGCGCCCGGACATGGATTTCTTTCCCCTCACCGTCGACTACGAAGAGCGGATGTACGCCGCCGGGAAGATTCCGGGCGGGTTCATCAAGCGTGAGGGCCGCCCGACCGAGGCCGCGATTCTCGCCGCGCGCCTCACCGACCGCCCGCTGCGGCCGCTCTTCCTGAAAGGCTATCGGGCCGAAGTCCAAGTCATCAGCACAATTTTGACCGCGGATCAGGAGAACGATCCTGACATCTTGTCGATCATCGGCGCCTCGACCGCGCTGATGCTATCGCAAATCCCGTGGCAGGGCCCGGTCAGCGCGGTTCGCGTCGGCTACGTTGATGGTCAGCTCGTCATCAATCCGACGACGACTCAGCTGGTCTCCAGTACGCTCGATATGGTGGTCGCCGGCACCGACCAGGCCATCATGATGGTTGAAGGCGAGGCGAATCGGGTCACCGAGGACGTGCTGTTGAACGGCATCGAGGCTGCCCACGCCGCGATCAAACAAATCAACGCCGCCCAGCACGACCTCCGCGCCCAGGCCGGCACCGAGAAATGGTCCTTCGAGTCGCCACGTCGTGACCCGGAGCTCTACGCGGCGGTTTCGAGCTTCCTCGGCGACCGGCTGCGCGAGGCGGTCACCAATCCAGACAAAGTCGTCCGCCTCGAGGGCACCAGTGGGCTGAAGCGCGAGCTGATCGACGTCTTGGCGCCGAGCGACGGCTCGGGGAGCGGCCAGTACACGGAAGCCGCGATCAGCGACGCCTTCGAGTCGCTGCTCAAGGATGAGGTCCGCACCGGCATCCTCGACCATGGCAATCGTCCCGATGGCCGCCGGCCGGATGAGATCCGACCCATCTGGGCCGAGGTGGGTTATCTGCCGCGCACGCACGGTTCCGCCATCTTTACCCGCGGCCAGACCCAGGTGCTGTCCGTCGTCACCCTCGGTTCGACCGCCGAGGAGCAACGACTCGACTCGATCAGCCCCGAACAGACCAAGCGGTACATCCACCACTACAACTTTCCGCCCTTCAGCGTCGGCGAAGTTCGCCGCATGCGCGGCGCCAGCCGGCGCGACATCGGTCACGGCGCTCTCGCCGAACGCGCGCTGCTGGCCGTGATCCCGGACGAGGATACCTTCCCCTATACGATGCGGTTGGTCTCCGAGGTGGTCAGCTCCAATGGCTCGACCTCGATGGCCAGCGTCTGCGGTAGCACGCTGTCGCTGATGGACGCCGGCGTGCCGATCGCCGCTCCTGTCGCCGGGGTGGCGATGGGTCTAGTGACAGACGGCGACTCTGGTCGCTACACGATCCTCTCCGACATCCAGGGGATGGAAGACGCCCTCGGTGACATGGACTTCAAAGTTGCCGGCACCACCGACGGCGTCACCGCGATCCAGATGGACATCAAGGTCCAGGGGATCACGATCGAGATCATGCGGCAGGCGCTGGCGCAAGCCCGAGAGGGCCGCCTCTATATCCTCGGCAAGATGCTCGAAGCGATTGCCGAGCCGCGGGCCGATCTCTCGCGCCACGCGCCGCGGGTACTCAGGATCAAGATCAATCCCGAGAAGATCGGCGCCGTCATCGGTCCCGGCGGGAAGATGATCCGGTCGATCCAGGAGGAAACAAGCTCCAAGATCGACATCGACGACGACGGCACGGTCTCGATCGCCTCGGCCGTCCCCGACGGCGCCGAATCCGCGATCGAGCGCATCCTGGGCCTGACCCAGGAGCTACGGATTGATCGCGGTACGATCTACACCGGGAAGGTCGTCAGTGTTATGCCGTACGGGGCCTTCGTCGAAATCCTGCCCGGCAAGGATGGCCTGGTCCACATCTCGGAACTGTCTGAAGACCCGTCGATCCGGGTCAACCGGGTCGAGGACGTCGTCAACATTGGGGATGAGATCACGGTGATGGTGACCGAAGTGGCGCCCAACGGCAAGGTCAGCCTCTCCCGCCGGGCCGCCCTCACCGGCGAGCTGCCCGAGCCCAAGCCGGAGCGTGGCCCCCGCGGAGACGGCGGCCTGCGGCGCGACGACCGTGGTCCCCGCCGGGATGATCGCGGCCCGCGGCGCGACGATCGCGGTCCAAGGAGCGACGGCGGACGGCCAGATGGCGGCTTCGACCAAGCCCCGGCCGATCGCGGCCCGGGTGGCCTGCTGAACCGGCCAGCCGATAGCCGTCGCCAACCGAACGATTCGTAATCGACAGTTGCAAGCACCCAAAAATAGCCGCCAGTCTTACGACTGGCGGCTATTCTTCGTCATCCAGTTTCGACCCCTGGAATCAGATGGAATCCGGTTGACACTTGTGTGTTGGTGCCGGAGGACCGTGTTCAGTCACGTCGGTATGCTCGGCGGACCTTCGCGATGTTCAGCCTGGACGTCCCATGAACCAGGGGGCACCCCGCCTCGCGGGCAACCGTGTTTGGTAGAGACACCGATTGCCCGGAACCCACATCAATCATTCAGCCGAGGATCGAGCGCATCGCGCAGCCCATTCCCCACCAAATTGATCGAAAGCACGGTGAGGTAAATCGCGAATCCAGGGAGAAAAACGTTCCACCAGGATCTGGTGTAGAACGCCGTCGCGTCCTGAAGCATATTGCCCCACGACGGGATCGGGATCTGAACCCCAAAGCCTAGAAAGCTCAACGCGGCTTCGGTCAGGATTAGCCCCGGAATGGCAAGCGAGATCCAGACGACAATGATCGGCACGACGTTTGGGAAAATGTGCCGCAGAATAATTCGGCCATCCGAGGCCCCGATCACTCGCGCCGCATCGATGAAATCGCGTTCACGGAGGGTTAGCACCTCGCTCCGGACCAATCGCGAGATGGTCGGCCAGCTAATGACGGCGATCACGAACGAGAGCGCTACCGGGCCCGGCCGAAAGATCGTTGAAACGAGAAGCAAGACCGCCAAACCAGGTAGGCAGAGGATGACATCGACGAGTCGCATCAAGACGCTGTCGATCTTGCCGCCGAAATACCCCGCCACGGCCCCCACCGTCCCCCCAATAGCCAAAATGCTGAGGGCGGCGAGGCTTGCCACTTGGAGCGAGATCCGGCCGCCGAACGCGATCCGGGTCAGCAGATCTCGGCCGTTCGGATCGGTGCCGAGAATGTGGTCGTCGGTAAACGGATCTTGGAGGTTGCCGCGAAGGTCGCCTTCCGCGTAGTCATACCCGGTTACGTACTCGGACAGGAGATTCGCCGACAGGGTGAAGAGGATGATCGCGATCGAAATCCCGAGGGCGACCAATGAAACCTTGTTTCGCTGGAATCGTCGCCAGGCGCGCCGCGAGAGGCTTGGTCCCTCTTTTAAGACGTTGCGATCGAGAGCGGCACGGCGGGTGGGGCCGGCTCCCGCCAGCACCGGTGATCGATCCTTTGCAACTGCCGGCTGTTGAGCCATCTAGCCTACCCCAACCAGTCGCGACCTCTCCGGTCCAATGCTAGCCGTCCAACATCTGGCCATCGTCAACTCAACCGAATTCGCGGATCGAGCACGGCGTACAGAACGTCGGCGATGAGATTGCCGAAGAGGGTCAGTACCGCCAGAATCGTGAACGTGCCCATCACCACGGTGTAATCCCGATCATTCAACGCATCGAGCGTCAAGCGTCCAACCCCGTTCCAGGCAAATATCTGCTCAATGAAGAAGGCGCCGCCGAAGAGCTCCGGTATCGTCAAGCCGATCAACGTTACCAGCGGCAGCAGCGCGTTTCGCAGCGCATGCACGTAGAGAACGCTCGATTCCTTCAGCCCCTTGGCGGCGGCCGCCCGGATGAAGTCTTGCCGAATCACCTCGAGCATCGACCCTCGGATATATCGTGTCCATCCCGCGAGCTGCACGATCCCCAGGGCGACGGCCGGCATCAGCAAATGGCGGGCTCGGTCAAGAAGATCGCCGCCGCCGCGGAAATTGTGCGTGCCGCTCACTGGCAATGAAGGCAGGCCCCACTCTTGGAACTTCACCGCGAAGATGACGATCATCATCAGGCCAAGCCAGAACGTTGGGATCGCGAACGTCGCGGTCGAGCCAATCGTCACCAGATGGTCAAACCACGAATTGCGTTTGACGGCTGAATACACGCCAAGCGGCACGGCGAAGATGAGCGCAAAGAGCAACGATGTCCCGGTCAAGATCAGCGTATTCGGCAACACGCCGACGATCCGATCGGTGACGGAGGTCGCATTGATCAGCGAAAACCCGAGGTCCCCGCGCACCGCGTCCGACAACCAGTAGAAATACCGAAGCGGCCACGGCTCGTTGAGACCCAGGTTCTCCCGGATCCGGGCGATATCCTCCGGCCTGGCGCGAGGATTGAATTCGAAGGCCTGGATCGGGCTGCCGGGAATCAAGTTGATCAGGGCAAAGATAAGGAACGTGATTCCCAGCAACAGCGGAATCATTTGGACGATGCGTCGCACAATGAACCGGGCCATCGACCGACCCTTTCAACCTCTAGCAACCGTCGGAACTAGGTCCGAGGGTCGCCTGACGCGAACGATCGGGTGCGGAGAGAAGCGACTCCCTCCGCACCGTGCTTCCAATCGGGGCCGGTTATTCCTCAACCCAAATGTACGGGATCGACCATGGGAAGGTGAACCCGGACGGGAAGAAGTTGTGAACACGGCCAGTCGCCCCCGACATCTCCTGGCGGAAGACAAGGATGCCGTTCGCGGCGTCGTCGTTCACGATGTTGGAGAGCTCGATCAGGAGGTCCACCCGGGCCTCGGGATCAAGCTCACGCTGCTGCATGTCGTCCAGCGCATCGTACTCCTCGTTGCAGTAGCGCATCGAGTTGAAGCCTTGCGGCGCGAAGGAGTCACATCGGAACATGATCCCCTGGCCAGCGTCCGGGCTCCAAGAGAACCCATAGAGCGCAATGCCGAAGTCACCGTCGTCCGCCCGCTGTTGCAGCGTCGGGAAGGGCATCGCTTGCGGCACCATAGCGACACCGATCGCGGCCCACGACTCCTGTATGTACGGCACCATCTGCTCGTAGATGGCGACGCCCTCGGAGTAGATGAACTCGAAGGTCAAGACCTCGTCTTCGCCGATCTCACCGTCGCCGTTGAGGTCCTTCTCGAGCACGCCGTCACCATCGACATCGTCCCAGCCCGCGTCGGCAAGCAATTGCGAAGCAAGCGCCGGATCGTAGTTGTAGACGGTGTTGATCTCCTCCGGCGCGTAGGCGGGCGACAGCACCGGTTGGGTGCCGTTCGCTTGCTCCGCGAAGCCAAGGTAGATCTCGTCGGCGATCAACTGACGGTCCAGCGCGTACAGCAGCGCCTGGCGCACCGCCACATCGGTGAAGATCGGCATCAGTTGGTTTGGTGAATACCAGTTGAAGCGGAGGGTGTCGTAAATTTCGACCTCGGCGACGCCGCTATTCTGGACGTCGGCTACTTGCGCTGGCGGAATTCCCTCCAGAATGTCGACCTCACCCGTCGTCAGCGCCTGGACCGCCGTGTTCTCATCCGGCAGGACCCGGAAGATGAACTCGTCAACGTTCGGCACCTCGCGCGGGTTCCAGTAGGCATCGTTCTTAGCCAGGGTCGCGCTTTCCCCCTGAACCCATTCAACGAAGGTGAAGGGGCCCGAGCCAACGACCCGGCTCGGATCCTGGCCCGTGCTACCGGGGTCGTTCTGCCACTCGGAGAACGGGACCTCGCCCCAGATGTGGGCCGGCATGACCGCGAGCGTACCGGGAACATCGTACAGGAACGTCGCCAGCAGGTCAGTCGCGACAATTTCCACGGTTTTCTCGTCGATCGCCTGATACGAAGCGATCGACTCGACCATCTGCGTCGTGTAGGCATAAACCGACTCGCCGCTCGTGGCAAAGTCCAGACTCACCACCACATCTTCGGCGGTCACCGGCATGCCATCGTGCCAGTTCGCATCCGGGTTAATATTGAACGTGTACGTCAATCCATCGGCGCCGATCTCATAGCTATCAGCTAGTCCCGGCACGATGCTGCCATCGATCGGGCTCACCCCGACCAACGATTCGAACATCAGCCCAACAATGTAGGCAGTTGGGATGTCATCGCTCAACAGCGCGTTGACCGTGTCGATGTCCGTCGTGTCGGCAAGGATCAGTTGCCCGCCTTCAGACGCCGCCTCCTCAAAGGCATACTCGGCGTCAAGCGCGGCATAGTAGTCATCGCGACTGATCGAGGTAATTACTTCCCCGTCCGTGACGGGCGACGCCGCGGGGGACGCGTCTTGAGCCCCGGCCAGTGGCGCCAGCATCAACGCACCGAGCAAGATCGGCATCCACCATCCCGCTCTCCAGGCTACGCTTTGTCGCATCTGTTACTCCTTTCGTGGTCTCCGTGCGTGACTGGCCTCATACGCCAATGCCAAGGCTTCAACTCGCCGTCGAATCGAAACAACACGGGGCTTGGCTAGCACGGAACGAATCCTCTCTTTGGTTTGCTGCTCTCGCCCGCAACTTTCGGACCGCCGTTTCATTCTGGTAGATTAGCTCGCCCCGAATTCGTCGATTCAGCAGCGTTTGAACGCAACCGATCAAGAACTTTCTAGCTACTCGGGGTGGCAACTGGAACCGGGGTGCCAACTCCCACCGGCGAGCCGCTTGGGAACGGTGTGACCACCGCCGGGCTGTTCGCCGTCGCGGTTGCTGTCTGCACGGCCTCGGCCGTCGCGATGAATCCTTGCACGACATCATAGCCAATGGTATTCGCCCACACGAAGAGTCCAACGCAGATGATCAGGCAGAGGCCCAACGCCCCGAGCAGAAACAGCAGCCAACGGGGCCGGCTCGGCGGCGGCGGCAGCGGTCCGGCGTCCGACATTCTCCACTCCGGTGATGTTGGCGGGACCTGCGAGCGATCACTAACCGGCGGCGGGCCAGCGGCCGGTCGGCCGCTCGCGACCAAGCTCGCGCCACAATTCGCGCAAAAGCGGCTTCCCTCGGGATTCTCGTGTCCGCAATTCGAACAGGTCGTCACTGTTTCCCTCCGCCGCGCTGACTACCCGCTGTCGCTCGTATGGCGCGAATCATACGCTGCTCGCGAGGCTCAGCCACCCCGATCATCGTCCCGGAGCGATTCTCGGCATGATCGAGCCCGAATGGGTGCCTCCTCGCCTTCCGCGCACTGCCGGATCAGCATAGCACCGCATCCAGTATTACCGAGTCGCGACAGCGTACGAAGCACCGGCTCGTGCTTGCGCCAGGTTAATTCTTAGCGCCTGGCGCTAGTTGCGACGGAACGCCGCGGGCTGCTAGCATCGCTCCCGGACGCCGACGGCGTTGGCAAGCCCAGGAGTGAAGCGAGAACCAGATGACCAATTCGGCCCAGGACAAGTACGACCAGCTCTCGGCCCTGCTGCGTGATATGGAGTCTGCCCTTGTCGCCTTCTCCGGCGGTGTCGACAGCACGTTGCTGCTACGAGCCGCCCACGACGCTCTCGGCGATCGGGCCGTCGCCGCGACTGGACTGTCGCAAACCTACGCGGACGAGGAAATGCGTGAAGCGACGGCCATCGCGGCCGACATGGGAGTCGAGCACATCATGGTCCAAACCATGGAGCTGACAGACCCCCGGTATGCTGACAATACCCATCAGCGGTGCTTCTTCTGTAAAAGTGAGCTCTACAACCGGCTCATCGACGTCGCTCGCGAGCGGGTCCTACGTCATGTGATCGACGGCTCAAACGCCGATGACCGGGGGGATTTCCGCCCTGGAATGCGAGCCGCGACGCAACTGGGCGTGCGAAGTCCGCTGCAAGAGGTGAATCTTACGAAATCAGAAATCCGGCAGCTCTCGGCCGCGCTCGGGCTCCGGACCTGGGACAAGCCGGCGATGGCGTGTCTGTCATCACGCTTTGCCTACGGCGACCCAATTACGCCGGAAAAGTTGAAGCGGGTCGGCCTCGCCGAATCGAACTTGCGGCAACTCGGCTATCGTGGCATCCGCGTCCGCCATCATGGAGACATTGCCCGCTTGGAGTTCCCGGTGGAACGGCTTGCGGAAGCGCTGGAACAGGCCGCCGCCATTGTCACCGCTGTCAAAGAAGCCGGCTACCGGTACGTGGCGCTCGATCTGGAAGGCTATCGATCCGGCAGCATGAACGAGGTGCTGAATGCGCGTTTCAAGCCGGGGGGACTACGGCGTCCGAGCGCTGTTTGATCTCGCGCTTCGCTTTGAGCAAGGGCCAACCCAAAGCCGCGACATCGCCGCCCGCCGGAACATCCCCGAGGCATATCTGCACCAGGTGTTGGGGGCCTTGAACCGGGCGGGATTCGTGCGCAGCACGCGCGGACCACTGGGCGGCCACGAGCTCTGCCGGGCTCCCCAAGATGTCTCGATCTGGGACATCCTCTCGGTCCTCGAGGGATCAGTGCGGAGTCCGGTTCCCACCGAGCACGCCGCGTCCGGGGAGGATGTCGTCTATGACGTCTGGTGTGAGCTTCACGGTCGGTCCGTGGACTACTTGCGCTCGATCTCCCTGGCGACCTTGATCGAGCGTGAGCAAACGCGCGAACCGATCAGCAATTACAGCATTTGATTCATCCATGGGTGATGTCCGCCTCGATATCCGAATTTGGGTTTTGCAGACATGCTCCTGGCGCCGTTAAAACGCGGCGCCGGGTCGATTCCTCGCCCGCGCACCGCGTTTGGTGGCTCCCCGACTAGGACTCGAACCTAGAACCTACCGGTTAACAGCCGGTCGCTCTACCATTGAGCTATCGGGGAACGGTCAATTGTCGGCCGCAGTGTACCACACTCCGTGTCAATCGGCGCCCCATCGTTGTCCATCGCCAGGGTCTTTTCATTCTCCTACAGCCCGAGGAGGGCGAGGGTGGCGACGGGGTCACGCGCCAGGGCACGCCGCGCCGTGGCGATGGCGGTGTGACCATGAGCGCGCAAGAGGCCGATCACGGTGT
>JALZJP010000102.1 GCA_030859715.1 Chloroflexota bacterium | reverse complement strand
ACTTATGGCACTCGCCCGCCGCGTTGCACCCGACTTTCGGGTTGGGTGGGGATTGAAACCCTTTCAGGGCCGTTACAAGGCACGGCCCAACGTAGACACGTTGCACCCGACTTTCGGGTTGGGTGGGGATTGAAACTCACTCTAACCGTCGATACCGGAAGCATCAGACGCAAGTTGCACCCGACTTTCGGGTTGGGTGGGGATTGAAACAATGATCCTCGCCACCGACCAAACCGCATCGTCAAAGGTTGCACCCGACTTTCGGGTTGGGTGGGGATTGAAACCGATGCCGGCGCGGCGGGCAACGGCCATCAATTCGGGTTGCACCCGACTTTCGGGTTGGGTGGGGATTGAAACCAGGTAGCGGTCGGTGATCCATGAGGCCTCCCCGGTTGCACCCGACTTTCGGGTTGGGTGGGGATTGAAACTGAACGGAGCGGTAACGCCGGAAAAGCTAGATCGAGCGTTGCACGGGGTATAGTGTCAAGTCGTGGATTGCCTCGATTCTGGGAACATCCGTCCGCCGGCCAACCACCGCCCACATCGGCTTCGCCCGATCAGTTTCGTGCGTGCCAGGCGCGATCGCGATTGCCTCAGTTCTGGGAACACCCCACCCCGCTACTCACGTTGGGCACGTCGCCGGCGTGACATCCTGGTGGCGAAACCCCACTAAGGACTGGTCCGTGTCAAAAGATCGATCTTGACTCTTCGGAAACGATAGGAGCATTATGCAAATAGTTCTCAGAGCGCTAACGACTACACCATAAATGAGAATCTCGTTTCAACTTAGGAAGCAGTCCAAGTAGTCGCGACTCCGTAGAAAAGTCATCGCGTGAATGTCGGAAAGGGAACCGACATACCGGATGCGGCTCGACGCGCCGCGTCCCGGATAGCATACTGTTGACCGCGTCGCTCGCCTCTAGCCGGGTATGCTGAACCATGCCACGCATCGACTTGTTCCGGCAGTTGCCTAAGGTCGAGCTGCACCTGCATGTGCCCGGCTCCGTGCGGCCGAGCACCATGCGCACCCTGCTGGTCGAGGACAGCCTGCCCGCCGCGCTGGCTGATTCCTACACGCGGGCAGCGGACGGCGAAGGACTGACCCGCTATCTGGCGCGCTTCGCCGCCTGGAACGCGGTGGCGTGGACGCCGGAGCGGCTGGCGCGCATCGTCACGGAACTGCGGGCCGACCTCGCCGCCGACGGCGTGGTCTACGCGGAACTGCGGCTGCGGCCGCCCTCCGAGGACGACGGGCGCTGGGAAGCCCTGATGGCGGCGGCGGTGGCGGCAGCCAGCACGGGGCACGGCCCTGACCTGCGGTTCATCGACTACGTTAACCGCCACTGGTCCGCCGAGCGTGCAGATCGTGAAGCGCGCCGGGCGGTTCAATGGGCCGACCGGGGCCTAGTCGGCTTCGACATCAGCGGCGACGAGAACATCTACGATGCGGCGCACCTCGTCCGTGCCGCCCAATTGGCCCGCGCCGGGGGCCTGGCGATCACCACCCATGCTGGCGAGGGGGCGGGGCCGGCGTCGGTCTGGGCCGCTCTCGATCTGTTCGCGCCGGTCCGAATCGCGCACGGCGTGCGCGGCGCCGAGGATCCGCGGCTTGTCACCGAGTTGCGCGATCGCGGCATTCACCTGGAGATGGCCCTAACGAGCAACGTGCAGACCGCCGCAGTGTCTGACCTCGCCAGCCATCCCTTTGCCGCGCTATTGAAGGCAGGGCTGAGCGTGGGGCTGAACACCGATTGCCGCACCATCAGCGGGACGACCTTGTCGACCGAGTACCTGGTCGCCGCCGACGCGCTCGGCCTTTCACTGGCGGACCTTATTCGGTCAACCAAACACGCGGCGGGCGCCGCCTTCCTGCCCGCCGCCCAGCGGCAGGCGCTCCTCGACACGGTCCACGCGAGGTGGGCCTAAATCCCGCGAGCGCCGACGCTTGCCCCGACTTAACTTCTTGAGGGGCGCACGAGAGCACGGCCGAGCCGTCAGTCCGGGTCCGGCTCGGGCCGATCCTCGGCCGTCGCCCACGGGCACTCCTAGTGCGCCCGGCGGTACAGCGCCTCGAAAGCCTGGGCGAGCCAAGGGTCGAAGGCCATCGCCTCCCGATTCTTCGTCCGGCTCATTGCCTCAGTCACGCCTCGCTCCCGCCACATGCGTCCCCGCGTAAAGGCGTTTTGCGCCAGCACCTGGAGCCGGTCCATCGCCTTGGCGAAGCGCGCCTCCGGCGTCCGTGTGGCCTCCCAATCGATTACCCGCCGGGGAAGGGCGCTAGACCAGACCATCGAGGTCTGGAGCTCGCCATGGACGCCGAGCCGTTCGGTCAGCGCCTCGAAGTGAGGGACGGAGGCGACGTTGACCTTCAGCACGGTGCAGTGCGACCCACTCACCTTCAAGACCTCGACGATCTCGGGGAAGTCGGCCGCGGCGCTGGTCTTGAGCAGGCATTTGCCGGGGGCGCATCGCATCTGGATCAAGGCCGTGATCGGAACGGTGGCGGACGCCCGCTGCTCGATCCGCGGCAGCTTGCCGGACCTCGCGGGGCGGACGGTGGCACCGCTTCTGCCTAGCGCTTCTCCGGGTGGCCGCCGCGTCGCCACCGTCTGGCCCGGCTGGTTCGGCCGGCCGCTGTCTGCCATGGCCAGCGCCGGCAATCGCCCCGGCCGCGCTGGCATGTCGCGCGCGAATTCCGTGACCGGAGGAGGGGAAACGACGCACCCCGATCGCCAACGGGAGCAAGCGGACAACACCCGAGGGAAAGCACGTCATCCAGCGATGAAGGAAAGGAGCACACCATGCAACACGCGATTCGGACCTTGCTATTCCCCGCGATGCTGATCGCCGTCCTCGTCGGCGTCGGCTTGGGAGTGGCGCAGGATACCGCCGGCACCCTCGAGTGCCCGGAAGCATCGCCGGCGGCGTCGCCGGCCGCGAGCCCGGACGCCTCGCCGATCGCGTCCCCGACCGGCTCGCCGGTGGCCGATGCCTGCGCCACTCCGGCGGCGGTCGGCGACGAGGAGTACACCATCGAGATGGTCGATATCGCCTTCGTGCCGACGGAACTGACCATCCCGGCCGATACCGAGGTGACGATCCTGCTACCGAACACGGGGGCCGCCCTGCACAATTTCAATATCGACGAGCTCGATATCCACTCCACCGATGCCGTGGCCGGCGAAACCCTCTCCGTCACCATCAACGCCCCCGCCGGGGAGTACGAGTTCTACTGCGACATCCCCGGCCACCAGGCAGCCGGCATGATCGGCACCCTCATCGTCGAATAGCCGCGTCGAACCCGCGACCGGACCCGTTCGCGGGCAGGGCATCGGCTGGCGACGCTCGTGCTGTCCTACGGCGCGGAAGCGTCCTCGGCAACGGGCGACGGCTCACGAAGCGAGTCGTCGGTGGAGAGCTCCTCAAGGGTCGCTTCGTCAAGCTCGAGGTCCGCCGCGACGCTGCGTCGCAACTGGGCGAGCTCCACCCCGTCGACGGGGATCATGTACGCGGCCGGCCGAAGGTCCGGGGGCAGGCCCTGCCGCTCAACCACGAAGTAGGTCCCGCCGCGGGCGGTCACCAGCAGCAGCTCCGTCGCCGGCAGCGGGAGGGTGCTCCCGGCTTCCGGCACGAAGGTGACCGTGATGCTGGTGTCCGCGATGCCCATCATGAACAGCTCGGCCGCCCGCTGGCCGGTGTCCGCGGTCGAGACCAGCGCGTTCAACAGGTAGGCGGCAAACAGCAGCGCGATGGGGAGGACCTGGCGGCGGCGGATTTCGGCAATGATCGAAACCCGCGGGCCGAGGCTGAGCCAGATCGCGTAGACCGCCAGGAACATGACGACGGTGCCCAGCAAGCTGCTGATCTCGGTCACGATCGCGTTGCCCGCGAGCGTCAGCGAATCTCCGAAGAAGAGGATGGCGTCCAGCACGAGCGGCGCCACAATGATCAGGTTGATCACCAGCAGCACGCCGCGGTCGAACCGTGGCCAGGCATGCTCGTACCGGGCGTGCAGCCACCGTATCGGTCTCGCGAAGACCCGGTACAGCGCGTAGAGGAAGAGCAGCGTCCAGGGATACTCAAGCAGTCCCGGCAGGACATGGGCCGATTGCAGCGCGAGGTAGGGAGGAGACAGATCGAGCGAGGTCACCTCGATCGACATCCGCCCGTAGTAGGCGTCGGTGTACACCGCGCCAATCAGATAGAGACCGGTCGAGGTCACCACGGCGATCGTTGCCGACTCGATCAGACGCCGCGCCGCCGTGGCCGCCGCCTGGGCCGCCGCTGGCGCGGCCGGCGCCTCCTGATCCATCGTGGTTGGGCTCCATCCCGCTACGCGCCCGGATCCGAACGAGTTGTGCCGGCCGCGCGACTATAGCATGGACCTCATCAGCGCGGACAGCGACCACGGAACGGTGAACCAAGGCCCCGGGTGTCGGGTCAGTCCAGCACCCGTAACACCTCGGCGGCAACCTCGTAGCGGCCGAACGACGGCATCAGGTAGACGCCCTGGACGTGGGGCCGGAGTTGCAGCAGCAGTTCTTGAGCCATGGTGACGCCTTCCGCCCGGCCCTCGGCGCCCGCCCGGCGCATGCGGGCCCGCGCCTCGTCGGTCAGGGTGATCCCCGGCACCTCGTTATGCAGGAACTCGGCGTGCTTGGTGCTCTGCAACGGCAGGATCCCGATCAACACCGGCACCGGCAGCCGCTCGGCGCCGTAGACATCGAGGAACCGGCGCCAGACCGCGGGGTCGAAGATCGGCTGCGTCATCACGAAGTTCGCCCCCGCCTCCAGCTTGGCCCGGAGCCGGGCCGCCTCATGGGCCAAATCCTCGCGGGTGGGATCGACGGCGCAGGCGATCAGGAAGTTGGCCCGTTTGCCGATCGCGGCGCCGGCCGAGTCGGTGCCATTGTTCAGGCGAGTCAGCACCCGAATTAAGCCGGTGGAGTCGATGTCGTAGACGGCGGAGGAATCGGGATAGTCGCCCAGGCTGGGCGGGTCGCCGGTCAGCGCCAGGATCGAGCGGACCCCGACCGCGTGCGCCCCGAGCAAATCCGATTGCAGGCCCATCAGCGACCGGTCTCGGGTGGTCAGGTGCAGGATCGTCTCCACCCCGACCTGGTGCTGGATCAGGTAGCAGATGGTCAGGGCGCTCATCCGCACCCGCGCCATCGGCGAATCCGCGACGTTGATCGCGTCAACCCCGGCCTCGCGCAGCAGGCGGGCGCCATCGAGCGCCTTGGCCGGGTTGAGCCCCTTCGGCGGATCAATTTCGACCGCGACGATGAACTTGCCGCCTTCCAGCTTGCGGGCCAGGGAGGATGGGCCTTCGGCCGGGGCCAGCTCAGGCGCCGGCGCCGGCTCGATCAGATCGATCGTGGCCGCGCTTGTCGTGGCAGTCGCCAAGGCCAGTCCCGGGTCGCTCCGCTCCTGGCGCCAGGCGGTCAGCGCCTCCCGCATCGCCCGGGTGTGGGCCGGGGTGGTGCCGCAGCAACCGCCGATCAGCCGGACGCCGAGGTCCGCCGCCTGCCGCGCGAAGTGGCCGAAGTATTCCGGGGATGAGCGATAGATGACGCGCCCGGCGACATGCGCCGGCCAGCCAGCGTTCGGCAGGCAGGAAAGCCACGGCCGCCGTTCGCCCGGCATGTGCTCCAGCCGCCGGGCCATGGTCGCCACCACCGGCAACAAGAGTTGCGGCCCGACCGAGCAGTTGGCGCCGATCGTGGTCACGCCCAGTGGCGCCAGGCGGTCGACCACTTCTTCCGGCGAGCTACCGCCGATGGTGCGGCCATCCTCGGCAAAGGTCATGTTGGCCACAATGGGAAGGTCGCAGACCGCCTTGGCGGCGGCGATGGCGACCGTCATCTCATCCAGGTTGCCGATGGTCTCGATCACCAGGAGATCGACCCCGGCCTCGACCATCGCCTCGATCTGCTCCTGGAACGCGGCCTGGACATCGGCCGCGGAGGTCGTGCCGAACGGGGCCAGGGTGCGCGCGGTCGGCCCGATCGAGCCCGCCACCAGGGCCGAGGAGCCGCTCACTTCCCGCGCCTCGCGGGCCAGGCGCACCCCCTGCCGGTTGATCTGACGCACCTTGGCCGCCAGGCCGAACCCCTCCAGACGGAACCGGTTGGCGCCGAAGGTATTGGTCTCGATGATGTCGGCGCCCGCTTCCAGATAGGTCCGATGCACCGCCGCCACCGCCTCCGGGGCCGAGAGATTGAGCGCATCGAAGCAGTCGTCGAGCGGCGTCCCCGCCGCGTAGAGCATGGTCCCGATCGCGCCGTCGGTCAGCACCACCCCGTCGTTCAGCTTGGTCAAGAATGGATGGCTCAAGGGGAACATCCGTTTGCTAGGCTCGCCTCGCCCCGGCCGGCGGCCACGGATTCCGAAGCATCGCCGCTGTCGGCGATGCTGTTGGGGTCAGGATACTATGTTTGCCCTTGCTGCCGATTTGCAATGCGGGCGTTCAGCACCGAAGTGAGTACGCAATCTCTGAACTTGAAATTGGCTGCAATGAGAATAACCCGTGGTGGAACGATTGCTGCTAATATGCGGGAATGGAAACACTGGGTGCCCATGCCTCGAGACTGATGCTAGGCTTTAATGCCATCGATACGACTGCCCCTAGCCTAAGGAGTTAAGCTGGACGCTCCTGCCTATGCGTTGGGCGTCCGAACGGGTGTAACTCAGTCCAGAACGATCTCGGGCCAGAGTTTGAGTTGCGACGAAGGAGCAAGATGGAAAAGCCTAGACGCAATCAAGACAAGTCCGACAATAAGGTTCAGTCCCGTTCCGGGACATCGCCCACCCTTACTCAGTCTGACAAGGTTCTGATCGCCTTTCATCATGTTGCGAACGGTAGCACTTCGAAGGTTCCGTATGAAGAACTTGTACTTCAAGCGTGGCGCGATTATCCAGAAGCATTTAGCTTGCGGAACCATCCCGAGTATCCGGACGCCTCCGACATTCATAAGAAGATATATCAGTCGCTAAAGCCATCTGGTTTTGTAGTTTCACTTGGGAATAAGGTATTCCGTCTGACAGATGCTGGGATAGAAAAAGCGTCAAAGCTTCTAGAAAAAGAAGACAGTGGAGATGACCAAGAACGAGCAAGGCTATCGAGAAACGAACAGACCTTCATCAACAACGCTCTCCGTTCGCGAGTGCTATCTGCTTGGCGTGATCAGCCTGAACGACTTGTCGATTATGATGCTAGGGTGTTTTTTCAGTTCAGTACTGGCACAGTGTTCGAAGATCGAAAGCATCGAGTAGAATTTGCGCTCGACACGATTCGCAAAGCGCGAGAACTTAGAATTGGTGGCTCAGACGAGCTGGCAGCCCTAGCAGAGTTTCTCGACAACCAGTTTGGTCATTTATTTAGAAGGAGTGAAAGCCATGGTCAATGAAGGAAATCGAATCAAGACTGAGATTAGCCCTGACTTTCTGGACACGATTGGCAAGTCATTCAAGTTCAAGCACGCCAAAGGTATTGCTGAGTTGCTCAAGAATAGCCTGGATCAGTACCTCCGCTTGCGCGAGTCCGAAAAAGAGTCTCGAAACGGCAATTGGCCTGTGTTTCTGTGCTTAATGGATGCGTCCAGTAACAAGCGTGGCCCTAACCTAGCCGTCATTGATTTTGGTGGAACAACGCTCCAAATCGTGGAGAGTTACGTTTTGAACTGGGGAAGCCGGTCGGCAGCTTCTCACGGTGGCTCCTCATCCGCGTCGGTCACGGGAGGCCACGGTAACGGCGGCAAGTTCTACATGCGAGAGATGTGGAAAGGCGGGGCGCGATTTATCACATGGCGCGATGGAAGAGCCACCAGTCTGGTGGTAGATCGTCGTAGTGATGGTACAACGGGCGTCTGGGAGATCAAAGATCGAGCAATGAGCTGGAGAACGGCTCTCGCTACCGCTCTCCCCAAGAGCGAAGGGTTGGGAGGTGACCGGAGCATTACAGAGTACCTAGAACATTTCGACGGCTCGCTCGTCGCAGAGTTGGACTCAGGAGGGCGGGAATTGCAGTTATCGCTGGTCGTCAGGGTAAGCAGGTGCTGTCAGCCAATGATGTCGTGTCTGGCGGAAGTTGGAATCACCAGCGCCTTATCGATGATATTCGAGACGCTTCACAAGCGCGCAGACCCATTAGGGAACTAGCGATTTCTGTATTCGTGAACGGTGAACTGCGGATTGATCGCCTAAGCCTAGAGACTATCGAAGAGGATCCAGACTGGCCGCCGAGAATCCTGCAAGTTCCGACTGAGCTAATTGTCGATACCGCACTTGCTCTTGGCACTACCACAGCAGGCACGCTGAAAATTGTCAAGGCGGGAATGCCTCTAACAGGCCGCCTCAAAGATTTGAACGCCGTATTTGTTGTCGATGGCGATGACAATCCTATTGCCACATATCCGGTTAGCACGCTTCCTCTGCCTGGACATTCGCCGATCCTCAGCCTCTTGTATGCGGAACTGCACCTAACCTTTCCCAATGTCGATGCGCTAGTCCAGAACGATCGTGAGAAGTTGGTCTCTACTCCCACGACCAACACAATCCTTTCCTGGACCGCTGAACGATTGTGGGAACAGGTCGCGGCTGTTGAAGAGCAACAAAAATCTAAAGAACGGAAGTCTGAATTGCACAAAGCAACAGTTTTGAATGATGCGCTCAACCAGCACGCAAAGCACTTTCTACAAGAGCTACAGACTCAGATTATGGTGGACTTTATCGATGACCCTGCCGGCGGTGGGTTCGGCAACGTGGGAACGGGCAAAGCGCCAACGGGAGAAGGATCAAGAGGGGACGGGCCTCGAGACCGAGGGACAGGTGGCGACACCGGTGAAGGGGGAACTGCTGAGACTCCTGGTACCTTAGACCGATCTCGTCGGTCTCGGTTCCCGCAAGTTCTGCTAAGTGGCATCGACGAGGATCCTGCGAATCCTGGGGAGTCCAAGCATTTTACTGACCGGCATCCACCATTAGAGCAAGACGATGTAGACAAGTTCTACAATGTCTGGTGGATCAATACTGTTCATCCATACGCGCAGGCAGCGCTCGAACGCGGCGGCTCGACAGCAAGTGCTTTCAGATGCCACCAACTTACTATGTTCCGGGATGTCGTTCAGCGAGAGGCTCTTCGGTTGCTTCAGCGACGGGAAGCTGAACTTGGACTTGATCGTGTGGAAAACGAACTCAGCGAGGCATCGAATCGGTTCCTTGCCGAATTACCTCATGATCTAGTTGTGGAGCTCTTGGATTGAGCGAAGACAGTATCTCCCTGGATGGAGCAAGTCGGATTAGAGTGATCGACCTCTTTAGTGGTGCTGGCGGGCTTTCATTGGGTTGGCTCAAGGCAGGCTCTCCAAATCAGGTTGAGTTAGTTGCAGCGGTAGATAACGATCCTGCGTTGAAGGAGCTATATGCTTGGAACTTTCCTAGCACCCAATTTCTCGAATACTCGTTCGGCGATCCGATGGTAGGCAACGGGGCCACCAATGTCCTAGATGCCCTAGAGCTCGAAGCAGGTCAAGTGGAAGTGGTTCTGGCAGCACCGCCGTGTCAGACGTTCTCGGCGGCTGGGAAACGAATCCTCAACGGGGACGCGGGTTTGGTCTTTCACGTTTCCGACATAGTGAGAATTCTCCGACCTAAGGTAGTGCTTATTGAGAATGTGCCCGAGTTCAGGCGAGCGCAAGACGGTAGATTATTGGGTCGACTGCGGGTTTCCTTATCGGATGCGGGATATTCTACAAATGTGCGATACCTTAATGCCGCCTCGTTCGGGGTGCCCCAAGTCCGTTCACGGTGTTTCACCTTGGCCATCAGGAAGGATCTAGCATTTCCATTGGACGTGCTTCGGGATCATGTCCATCCAACCCATAACCACGCATTTGAGCGAATTGGCCCTACTGGTAACCAACAGAGAGAACTTTGGGCCTCATTGCCACCACCAGTGTCGGTTGCAGAAGCGATAGACGATCTTCCTGCCCTTTTGCCTGGTGAAGGGAGTCAGGAGGCGGTGTTGCAAACACCGGCGAATAGCGACTACCAACACATTCTGCGCGACGCCCAAAACCGTCTGTTTAACCATCTGGCGGTGAATCACTCTGCCGAACTCGTGACTGCTATCGCTCGACTTCAACCCGGCGAGACACCCCAAAGATCGGTCGATCACCCTCTTCGCCGAAAGGACTACTTCCGCGCCGCCTATGCCCGTCTAGATCCGGATCAACCAGCACCAACCATAACAACGCAAACGCATAATCCTGGTTCTGGACGATTTACCCATTATCGCGACCACCGCGTAATTACAGTCAGAGAAGCGGCGAGATTGCAAGGATTCCCGGATGCGTTTCGATTCTTTGGTTCACAGCACGTGCAGCGAAGGCATGTTGGCAATGCTGTCCCTCCGCTACTGGCCGAGGCAATAGCGTTGACGCTCTTGCCAATCCTTGAATCTTAAACGGGTAACGTCGACCTTTGAGAGTTTGATTCCGGAAGGAGCGAGCACATATTTGAGTAGCATGCATGAACGGTTCATTCTAGAATAAGATTTCCGTCGAGGTGAATAAGCATAGTCCGCAAGATCTCAGGGCATTGTGTTGTGGTGGACCTCTCAATTGACAACCTGCTTAGCGAGCAAGATTGGCGGATTCTGAAATGGCGCGTCGGGCTGGGAAATCAGTTAACTCTTGAGCAGTCCGGGAAGCGCCTGGGCATCTCCCGCGAACGAGTGCGCCAGCTTCAAGAGAAGGCGAGTCAGCGGATTCATTGGCGACTCAAACACCTCGCTCCTGTCCTAGATGCTCTTGAGAGGCACGCCGTTAGACTTGGCCGCTCATCCAACGGTGCCCTCTCTCAGAGGTCAGTGGTGGAGAGAGTTCAGCGAATACTAGTCGCCGAAGGATGGCAGAAGCCGCCAGGCCGCGAAGTGCAGAAGCTGCTGATAGCTCTGCGAAGTCTTAGCCACAGTCGAAAGTTCGTGGTTCATGATCGCTGGCCAAAAGTGCTCGTTGCTGCTTGTCTTCTAGATCCAGTCATCCTGCGTCATCCAGATGTAGCCGCAGAATACGCTCGCAGGCAACGGATTGAAACCGAAGCTAAGCGGACATGGACATATGAAGAGCTGGCCGAGACTGTCTTGCAAGACGCGGGATCGCCTCTGCACTGGACGGAAATCGTCGAGCGTGCAGAAATTCTTGGGCGGCGGTCAAACGTTGTACCCGCTGGCTTGAGGAACGCCTTGACTGCAAAGCCCGATAAGTTTTCCCGGGTTGGTCAAGGGACTTATGGGTTGGTATCTATGGGGTTTGAAAGATCGGAATACTATCCCGATATAATCGCGAAGATTATGCACCACGAGAGAAATCCGCTTAGTTATGGAGCCATACTGCAGAAAGTTGGCGCAATTCGTAGAATCAAAGAAACCTCACTCAATCTATTCTTGGCACAGCATCCAAGATTCTATGCCTCAAATGATGGAAGATACGGATTGCGCTTATGGTTGCCGCCGAGACACAAGCAGAATCTGAGAACACCGGCTGGATATATCGAAGAGGCGCGATCATTCTTGCGAGTAGGCCGAGCAAGAGAGCGCGGTTACGACATCGAGATCCTGCTTGAAGAAGATCGTGTATTGCAGTCGATACATGAATAATCTCTGGCGGGTGCAGAATGTTGCGCGAGTTCGAGTCCTCGTTCAGCTCGGCATCTGCTTCCTATCCGCCAGCAATAACCCACGCTCGCGCACAATCGCCATGACTTGGTCGGCTATCGGTTCGACGTTTCGAACTACGTCTGATTCCCAAACACGGATGACCATCCAGCCATTTTCGCGTAGTTGAGAAGTGACTTCAGTGTCTCGCTGAATATTTCGTTCAAGCTTAGGTATCCAGTAGTCCGCGTTCCTCTTAAAGTCGCCTCTGGCGATGCGCCTATCTAAATGTCGGCCATGCCAGAAATCGCCATCGACGAAAACCGCGACTCTTGCCCTCGAAAATACCAGGTCGGGTTTGCCAATCAGTCTTGATTGTCGGCGGTATCGAAGCCCACGATGCCAAAGAGCTGCGCCAAGGGCCTTATCGGCCTTGCCACCCTCGCTTCGCACTGACATCATTATTCTCTTCACTAGATCTCTATCTCGCATTCTCCCACCATCCCAAGTTAGTACTGATCTGCCCCCATTGTATAGTCCACGCATTATGAGAGTCCGTCCCCTTCCGGAAGCGGCACCGCTGTCGCTGCCACCCCCAGCGCGAAGGCTGCCGGGGTCTGGTAGCCCAACGCGCTGTGTGATCGCTCCTGATAGTAGTCTTGTCGCCACGCCTCCACGAGCTGCCGCGCAGGCGGTCCAGGACGCGCTCGACCCGGCGTCCGGGCAGACTAGTATCGACTTCGAGGGCGAGGTCTTCCCGCGTCAAGACGTCGATCACGCTGAGCAGCCGGATGACCTTAGCTCTGATCTCAACCCACATTTCGTGGCCGATCATCGACCTTTCCCGTTTGGACCGCACCGGGTTCCACTGACCGTCACTAAACACGTTTGGGAACTCTTGCACACGATGAAATGCACGCAATATCCTGTGCGATCATACGATCCACAACGCCAATAGGCGATCAGATTGGCTGGCAGAAACTGTGGGTTAAGATCGGTGGCTTTAGCTTCCGGCGACACAACGACAACGCCAGCGATCGCGTTGAACTGTCGACCACCCCGGCGCGTCCCGGCCGCAACGCTAGAACCCCGACACCCGGTCCGGCGTGATCCGGATCGGGACCGAATACGTGGCGGCGAACTGTTGCGGCGTCTGGCCGAGCCCCTTGAACCGGTCGCGGTACTTCTCGACGTACGCTTCAATCTCGTTCGCCGGCGCCGCCGCCGGATCGGGCCGGGCCTCGCCCGTGAAGACGACGATATCGCCGCCCGTCTCGGTGGCGCGTAAGTGGACGCCGACGCGGGGATTGCGCGCGATGTTGCGCAGCTTCAATTGGTTTGGCTGGCTGTAGACGAGAAACGATTCCCCATCCCAATAGAACCAGATCGGCACCGAACGTGGGGTCTGCCTCGCGTCGACGGTCGTCAGCCAGGCGATCAAATCGTCCTGGATCCGGCGCAAGACGCGGCCGCCAAACTCGGAACTGGGATCGAGGTTGAGCATCGATGGGTCTCCTCTGTAGGCTCGACGGGTGAACAGTCGCTACTTGGTTGGACGCTTGCCCGGAGCGCATGTGAGATCGCCGGGAGCGGACAGGCCGCTCCCGGCGATGCACACGTCGATACAGGCGACCAACGTGGTTACTCCGGCACCACCTCGTAGGCGACCCCGTCACTGATCGCGATCACCTGATCGCCGAGGGCAAAGGCGTCGGCCAGATCAGGATTCGTTGACAGCAGGTCGAAATACTCGTCGCTGAGGAAGGCAACCTTGGTCGTCTCCATCGTGGACGGATCGAACGTGGTCTCGATCCAGACGTCATCCTGGAGGACGAAGGCCCGGGCGCCGACCGTGCGCACCACGTCCGCCACCGCGATCGAGTCACCTGATCCCATCGTGATCGTGGCTTGGGGCAAGACCGCGCTGTCCGCGGCCTCGAACTCGGAGACGGCCTGGGCCCGATCCACGGCCTGCACCCCGCTGACCGGCGCCGGCGCCGCCATCTCGTCCGCCGCGCCGGCGCTGGCCCGCTCCCGGCCGGCTCGCGTCAGGATGTCGTCCTCGGTGATCAGGTACGACGTGTAAGGGGTGACGATGCCGAACCGGACGCTGAGATCGACCACGGCCGAGACCAGCTCCGGATTCTCTCCATTGAGCCGGATCTGGTTGAGCAGGTAGCCGATCCGGCGGGTGGCCCAGAGCCGGGGGAGAAAATCGTGGCCGCCGCTGGCGCGCAGCTCCTGCCCCTCGTAGACGAAGGTTTGCGGCTCGCCGTTGACCTCGCCCCGCAGCGTGACCGTCACTGGTCCGCTCTGGTGGTAACGGCCAAGGACGACCAGTTGCGTGCCGGCGAAGAGATCGGGCAATGGTTGCGGGTAGACATCCTCCACCCGCGGCCCGGCGAGCTCCAGCTCCAGGTCGGCCAAGACCGGGGTGCTGACGCTGCCATAGAAGGCGCTGACCGCTTCCTCGAGATCCTGGCCGGGCCGGACGTAGGTGGTGCGTCCCTGGTGTGCCTGGGCCAGCGAATCGAGCAGGATCGTATCGACATCGTCGCCGACACCGAAGGGAAAGAGCCGGACATTCGCCGGCGCCGCGCGCGCCACGTTGTCCAGAATGCGGGGCGTCTCGACCTCGCCTTCCGTCGCCAGGCCGTCGGTCAGGAAGAGCAGGATCGTCGGCCGCTCCGGCTCAACCATCGCCAGCCCATTGAGCAGCGCCAGGTTGATGTCGGTGCCGCCGTTGGCCTCCTGCCGTTCGATCCAGGCGATGGCCTCGCCCGCTTCCGCCGCCGGCGCCAGATCGGGCGCGTAGTCGTTGGCCCCGGTGCTGAACCGCACGATGTTGAAGCGGTCCTCCGGGTTGAGGTGGGTGAGGACATAGGAGAGCGCCGCTTTCGCCTGGACGATCTTCTCGCCCTCCATGCTGCCGGACGTATCCAGGACGATGACGACGTCCTTGGCGATGACCTCGTCGTCACTGGCCCGCTCGATCCCCGGCGCCGCCAGCAGCATGAAGTAGCCTTCGTTGGTTACGGGATCATAGTAACTCACCAGGTTGGCGCCGACCAGATCGGGCGAGACGTTGTAGAACAGCTCGAAATCGGTGGCGGGGTGGACGTCGGTCGCCTCGTAGCCGGCGACGAAGTGAAAGTCATCCTCGCGGCTGATCGCGATATCGTGGCTGGGCGAGTAGATGGCCCGCACCGGCGCCTCCGATTCAACCTCCACCCGGACGCTGACCTGTTCCAGCGGCCGGGCCGAGAAGCGCTCGGTGTTGAGCGGGTAGAGGTAGCGGGAGAGCCCCTGCTCGGCCGGGATCACCTGGCCATACTCGATCTCGATCCGGCGGTCCTCCCCCGGCGGGATCGGGAAGACGCTGGCCTGGATGGCGCCGGTGCCGATGTATTCGAGCAGGGCGGGGTCGCGCAGCTCGCGCACGATCTCGTCGTAGATGCGGCGGGCCTCCTCGGCATCGAGCAGGTTGGCCTCGATTCGCTCGCCATCGACCCACATCGCGAAGTCGGCGATGGCGGCATCGACCGGCACCGGGAAGATATAGGTGCCTTCCGCCGCCCAGTCGTTCGGGTTGTGGAAGACCTGGTCGATCCTGGTCACCGCCACCTGGTCGGCGATGGCGACATCGACCCGGTGTGAACGGACCACGAGCTGATCGCCGATCCGGACCGGGCCGGGACAAACCGGATCGCACCCCGGCGGCTCGACAATGATGATCCCATCCGCCCGCGCCGGCGCCGCCAGCAGCAGCGGCGCCACGATCGCCAGCATCAGCAACGCGGGGAACAGCCAGGATGAACGGGTCCGACGGTGGTGCATAGTCGCCTCCTTGGCCGCCGACGAGACCCCTCTCGTCTCGGTTCTGCCGCTTAAGACGGAAGACGCCGACGAATGGTTCCCGCCAGAGCACATGACCAACGAAGAACGCGATCGGGGCTGAGACAATGGCATCTTGACCTCGCGATGTCGTTGCCTCATGCTCTCGTCCGTGTTGGAGACACGTCGAACCACGCGGGAGCAACCGTGATGATCCCACTCGGATGGACAACAAAGGACGATTCGTGGTCCCGCGGGCGGTCCGCGAGGCGCTGAACCTGAAAGCCGGCCATTACTTCGCGGCCGAGTTGGAACCGGACGGCGACGGCTTTCGTGTCACCCGCATAGAGCATCCGTTCGATGCCATGGCGGGCGATGCAATCCGTGAGATCGACGCGGGACGAACCACGAACCTTCGCGACGTTGCTGACCAAGGATTGAATGGAGCGTGACATGGCGGAACAGGCGACTCGCCGCGACGTGATCAGACTGTTGCGCGATCTCCGCGCGGTCCGCGACTTTGCCCCCGAGCCGGTGCCCGAGGCGTTCCTCGATGATGCCTACGAGGTCGCTCGCTGGACCGGCAGCGCCCGCAACCTGCAACCGTGGGACCTGGTGGTGGTGCGGAGCCGGGAGACCCTGGACCAACTGGCCGCGCTGAATGGCTACGCCAAGCATCTGGCCGGCGCCCCGCTCGGGATCGTGCTGGTGCTGGACAACAAGAACGCGGAGTTCGCCGCCTACGATGAGGGCCGCCTGGCCGAGCGCATCATGCTCACCGCCGCCGCCCATGGCCTCGGCTCCTGCATCGGCTGGTGGAGCGGGCGGGGCCGGATTGATGCCCGCGCCATCATCGGCGCCCCCGACACCGCGATCGCGCGGACCGTCCTCTCCATCGGCTGCCCCGCCCTCCCCGGCGGCCTGAAGCCGAAGCGGGGCCAGGCCGAAACCCGAAAGCCGGTCGCCGCCTTCGTCCACCAGGAACGGTACGCCTGAGACGGATCACGGATCGCGTTGACAACGCCGCTGGCGCCAACGACCATTGCCGTGACGTGACGCAAAGGAGGTCGCGATGTCCGTCGCGCTTCGGACCTACACCTACGCTGATCTGGCCGAGATGCCGGACGATGGCAACCGCTACGAGGTCATCGGCGGAGAATTGATTGTGGCGCCCGCTCCGACGACGAATCATCAACTGGTAGTGACCGCCTTAACCTCCTTGCTGTGGCACCATGCCGTGGGGCAGGGCCTGGGCCAGGTCTTCACCGCCCCGACCGATGTCGTGCTCTCCCCCTATAACGTGGTCGAACCAGACATCGTCTTCGTCTCCGCCGCCCGCGCTCGGATGGTGAGCGCGGCTGCCATCACGGGACCGCCAGATTTGGTGATCGAGGTCTTGTCCCCCCGCACCCGTGGCTACGACCTGGTGCGGAAGAAGGCCATGTACGCCACCGCCGGCGTGCCGGAATACTGGATCGCCGATCCGGACCGCCGGACGCTGCTTGTCTACACCCTAGTGGATGGCGAGTACGACGAGGTCGAGACCACGGGCGGCATCATTCGCTCGCTCGTGGTGCCGGGATTCGAGCTGACGATCGCGGATGGGTTCGCCGGACTGAAGCCAGAGGCCGAGCACTGAGGCCCCGGCGACACGATCCCGCCGGCACCAGTCGCCAGCTTTCATGGCGAGATCGGCCAGCCCTGCCAACGCTCAGAACCGAATCCGTGAGCGGCTATTCCTGCCCGTGCTCGGACCAAAAATCGCAGTGATGCGCGGCCGCGAAATCGACCGCCGCGATGCCGTCCGGACCGGGCGCGAAGGTAAGCACGACCGGCGTCCCGGCCGCGGGATCGAACGCATCCCACGCTGGGAGACCGGGACCGTTCGGGTCGCCACCATGGGCGAAGTTCGCCCAATAGGCAATCATCGCGGTCGAGAGCCAGGGTCTTTTCATTCTCCTACAGCCCGAGGAGGGCGAGGGTGGCGACGGGGTCACGCGCCAGGGCACGCCGCGCCGTGGCGATGGCGGTGTGACCATGAGCGCGCAAGAGGCCGATCACGGTGT
>JALZJP010000099.1 GCA_030859715.1 Chloroflexota bacterium | reverse complement strand
ACACCGTGATCGGCCTCTTGCGCGCTCATGGTCACACCGCCATCGCCACGGCGCGGCGTGCCCTGGCGCGTGACCCCGTCGCCACCCTCGCCCTCCTCGGGCTGTAGGAGAATGAAAAGACCCTGTCCCGTGGCTGGGATCAGCCCGGCCACGCTGGGCGCGGTGATAGAATGCGGGCGCGTCACGACCCTTGCCCACCACCGAGCGAGCATTGCCAAGGCAAACCCCGATGACCGACGCCCACCCAAAGACGCTCCCCTCCCAGCCGCTGGCGGCGGACCCCGCCGACGGCGTGGAGCCGTTCGACACGCTGGCCCAGCCGAGCGAGCTGTGGTCGCCCGCCTTCGATGCCTGGGCGGCCGACCCGGCGGTCCACAATCCGCTCCGGTCCGGACCGCTGGACCGGATGCCCGCCCCCTGCGCGATGGTCATCTTCGGCGTCAGCGGCGATCTGACCGCTCGCAAGCTGATGCCGTCGCTCTACGACCTGGCGGTCGGCCAACCGCTGCCCGAGGGGTTTACCATCACCGGCGTCTCCCACCGGGGCTGGAGTGAGCGGGAATTTCAGCACGAGATGCGGGCCGCGGTGACCGAGTCGGCCCGGACCCCGGTTACGGACGAGAGCTGGGAGCTGTTCGCCCACCGCCTGTCGTACGTGCGGGGCGATTTCAGCACGCCGGAGACGTATGCCGCGCTGGGGAAACACCTGACCGAGATCGACCGCGACCACCGCTCGCTGGGTAACCGGCTGTTCTACCTGGCCACCTCGCCCAGCTTTTACCTGCCGATCATTCGCGGCCTCGCCGCCGCCGGCGTCTCCGAGCGGCAGGCCAACTACGCGGAGCCGACCGAGGGCTGGCACCGGATCGTGATCGAGAAGCCGTTTGGGCACGATCTAGCCAGCGCCCGCGCCCTGATCGCGGAGATGGCGACGATCTTCTCGGAACGCCAAATCTACCGGATCGATCACTATCTCGGCAAAGAGACGGTCCAAAACGTGCTCGCCTTCCGGTTCGCCAACATCCTCTTCGACCCGGTCTGGAACCGGCAGTACGTCGATCACGTCCAGATCACCGCCGCCGAGGCGATCGGGGTCGAGGGCCGCGGCGGCTACTACGAGGAATCGGGCGCCTTGCGCGATATGGTCCAGAGCCACCTGTTGCAACTGCTGACCGTGGTGGCGATGGAGCCGCCCGCCTTCTTTAATGGCAACGCCGTCCGCGACGAAAAGGTGAAGGTGCTGCGCTCGGTCGTGCCCCCGGTGGGAGACGAGGTGGCGACGCGGGTGGTGCGTGGCCAGTACGAGGCGGGGTTCGTCGGCGGCCGGCCGGCACCGGGCTATCGCGAGGAGGAGGAGGTCGAGCCGGCCAGCGGCACCGATACCTTCATCGCCCTGCGGCTGCAAATCGATAATTGGCGGTGGAACGGGGTGCCGTTCTACCTGCGGACGGGCAAGCGCCTGCCGCGGCGGGTCACCGAGATCGCGATCCAGTTCAAGCAGGTGCCGCACCTGATGTTCCAGAGCGTCGGCCAGTTCGACTTGACGCCGAACGTGATCAGCCTCCGGATCCAACCGGACGAGGGGATCGCGATCCGCTTCGCGGCCAAAGTCCCCGGCGCCGGCACCCAGCTCCGGACCGTGCGGATGGATTTCCTCTACGGCTCGTCGTTCGGCCAGGCCGGGGTCGATGCCTACGAGCGGTTGCTCCTGGACGCCATGTTCGGCGACCCGACCCTCTTCACCCGGCGCGACGAGATCGAGGCCGCCTGGATGATTATGCAGCCGATCCTCGACGCCTGGGCCGACCCGGCGACGCCCCCGGTCCGCCCCTACGAGGCCGGCACCTGGGGCCCGGCCAAGGCCGACGCCATGATCGAGCGCGACGCCCGTTCCTGGCGCCGCCCGTAGCGTCTCTAGGAGGCACCGATGCGCTCACCGTTCTGCTCTCACCGGAGCGTGACCCCCCGGTTACGTGACCTACGTTCCCGTCCTCGGGGTCGTCACCCAGGGTGAGACGATCGCGGCCGCGTTGCCGGCGGCCAGAGAAGCGGCCAGGCTCGATAGTTGGGGTCGGATCCGGCACGACGAAGAGGTGTCGATCGATCCGCTCGATCGCGTGCTGACCACGATCGAGGTCGAGGTGCCGGTCGCGGCCGCCGTTTCGTAGCCGATGAACGAAGGCCGCGCGGAGAGCGAGGCTCGAACGAGTTGCCCGGCGCCACTGTCACGGCGCACGGGTTCGAGGCCCGCCCGCTCGTTTCGGAACTGATCTCAGCGCCCTTCATCCCTGGACGGTTTTTCGCGGTGTGCCGAATCGCCGCGGCGGCCGGCGCCCTCCCCGTGGGGCACCACCGCGCGATCGCCCTGGCACCCCGGCCAGAGCGCCGCGTTTTCGGTCCCGAGCCAGCACCGGCACGGAATCCATTACCCGTGAGGTAATTGTGGCCGAGCCATTTACCACCGATAGTCTGTGCTGAGGTCCATCCGAAGCGATGGATTGCTGGTCCTGGCGTCATGGACCCACCGCCATGTCGGTCACGCCAATCAGGGTACGGCTGACTCATCAGCGAGGGCGCAACCGCCTCTCGCCACGAAAGGAAAAAACGTGCGCAAGCTGATCGCCGCCGAGTTCGTCACCCTCGACGGCATGATGTCGGATGCTGGGGATACGATGGAATGGACACTTGCCAACTTCAACGACGAGATGGCGCGCGCGATCGCGGCCCAACAAGCCGCGACCGACACGATCCTGATGGGCCGCGTCACCTACGACATCATGGCCGGCTACTGGCCGACCGAGCATGCGGCGGAAGAAGACCCCGGCCTGGTCAACCACATGAACGAGACGCCCAAGGTCATTTTCTCACGGACGCTTGACCAGGCCGGCTGGAACAACGCCCGGGTCGTCGGTGACGACATCGAAGGAGAGGTGCGCCGGTTGAAAGCGCTTCCGGGCAAGGACATGGTCATCCTCGGCAGCGCCAGCATCGTCGCTCAGCTCGCCAACGCCGCTCTGATCGACGAGTACCAGCTCCTGCTGAATCCGGTGGTCCTCGGGCGCGGCAAGCCGCTCTTCGGAGACACGGTCAGCCAGCAGGATCTGAAGCTGGTCAAGGCCGAGACCTTTGCCAACGGCGTACTCGCCCTCACCTACCAGCCGGCCGGCGACGTTCGCGGCCCAGAGATGAATTGACGCGGTTTCCGTTCATCGTGAGATTCGTAACATGTTGTTGCTAGGCTCGGCTTCGCTCTTGTGGGCGGCCTTGCCGCCCACGAGAGCTCAGGCTGATAGGAGCGGAGTATGCAACGACGGACGTTCGTGGCGCTGGTTGCCGCCACCGGCACGGCCCTGGCGGCGCCGGTCCGAACATTCGGGCGGACAAACGCCGGAACGGCGACGCCAACAGTGGAAGGAGACGAGATCGAGATGACCGACACCGCACCTCGGACCGGCTACGCCCCGGTCAACGGCTTGGAGATGTACTACGAGATCCATGGCACGGGCGGCGTGCCCCTGGTGCTGCTGCACGGCGGCTTTTCGACGATCAACATCGACTTCGGGCGGGTGCTGCCGGCCCTGTCCAAGACCCGCCAGGTGATCGGGGTCGAGCAGCAAGGCCACGGTCATACCGGCGATATCGACCGCCCCTTGCGCTACGACTTGATGGCGGACGACACCATCGCCCTGCTGGAGTACCTCGGGATCGACCAAGCCGACCTCTTTGGCTATAGCGTGGGCAGCGCCGTCGCCCTAGAGATCGCCACCAAGCGGCCCGATCTGGTGCGCAAGCTGGTGCTGGCAACCGTCATCATCAACCCGGAGGGGTTCCACCCCGAGCTCCTGGTGGGACTTGAGCACATGACCGTCGAGATGCTGGCCGGCTCGCCGTTCCATGAGGAATACCTGCGGGTGGCGCCCAACCCGGACGCCTGGCCGGAGGTGTTCGCCAAGAAGCAGCGGATGGACAAGGCGTGGCAAGGCTGGTCGGAAGAGTTTGTCGGGTCGATCACGGCGCCGGCGCTGATCATCGCCGGCGACGCCGATATCGTGCGGCCCGAGCATGCCGTTGAAGTGTTCCGCCTGTTCGGCGGCGTCGTCGCCGGCGACATGGTTGGGCTGCCCCCGGCCCGGCTGGCGGTGCTGCCCGGCACCACCCACGTCACGCTCGTCCATCGCGGCGAGTGGTTGGCCTCCATGGTCACCGAGTTCCTCAATGCCCCGATGCCGGGGGCCGGGTGAACGGTGCCGCTCGCGTCCTCCGCCAACGTCAACCCACCAGGCCGCCAAGTTGACCTGAACGGCGCTCGAGCCGCATGCGCCGCGCCCGTGAACATAGACGGGCGCGGCGTGTGATGCACCGGATGCGGCTCCGGAGTCGGGTATCATCAGCGCCGCGGCGGACCGTCTGGCGCCGGTGAGGATGGAGAGGCACATGACAAGCACGACCATCATGGACCAGTGCAGCCGGATCGAGCCGCCCCACGCCGCCGGTGAGCGGGAGCTGGCGTGCTCCTTTCTCGACTGGCAGCGGGCGACCCTGCTGTGTAAGTTGGAGGGCCTTCCCGACGCGGAGCTGCGGCGGCGACATCAACCGTCCGGCCTCTCCCTGCTCTGGCTCGTCAAGCACCTCGCACTCGTCGAACGCTCCTGGTTCCAAGTCACCTTCGCCAGCGAGATCGCGTACACCCCGGACCGACAGGCGTACTGGGCCCAGGAGGCGATCGGGCCAGACGACAGCGCGGCGACGGTCATCGCCTTCTACCAGGCTGAGGTGGAACGGTCCCGCGCGATCGTGGCCGCCGCGCCCTCCTTCGATGACCCGGCCCAACAGCCCAGCCACGGTCGCGATGTCACCCTGCGCTGGATCATACTCCACATGATCGAAGAGACCGCCCGCCACAACGGCCACGCCGACTTGCTGCGGGAAGCGATCGACGGCCAGGTCGGGGAGTAAGCAAGCACCCACGATTGACGTCGAGGAGCGCCGCGGATGCGTCAATTCCAGCGAACCAAACCCCCGTTCACGACCGACGACAAGGCGATGATCGAAGCCTTCCTCGACTTTCACCGGGCCACGGCGCTCGGCAAGCTGGACAGCCTGACCGATGAGGCGATGCGCCGGCCGCACGTACCATCCGGCTTGACCCCGCTCGGCATCGTCAAGCACCTCGGCGCGGTCGAGCTGTCCTGGTTTCGGATCGACTTCGCCGGTGAAGACCCCGCCGCCATTCCCGGCTTGGGAGAGTTCGAGGACTACTGGCGCATTGAGCCGGACGAAACGACGGCCGACGTTGTCGCCTTCTATCAAGGTGAAGTCAACCGCTCCCGCGCCATCACCGCCACCGCCGCGCTGGATGACCTGGCTCGCAACCCACAACCGGAGGACACCGGCCTCACCTTACGCTGGATTCTCCTCCACATGATTCAGGAGACGGCCCGCCACAACGGACACCTCGATCTGATCCGCGAGGCGATCGACGGCCGGACCGGACATTGAGCCTTCCCGACCAGCGGGCGCATTGGGACGCGCTGCGCCGGCGCAATCCGCCACCGACGACGAGGCGCGGCCCGTCCTCGTTCGCCCAGCACTGTGCGTCCCGGTTTGCAACAGCATCCATCGTGTTGGAGCTGGGCTGTGGCCCCGCTCGCGATAGCGCCTTCTTCGCCCGGCTCGGGCACACGGTTGTCGCCACCGACTTCTCCCTTGTCATCCTCGCTCCGGCCCGGTCCATCTTCGCCGCCAAGTCCGGCCTTCATTTCTGCCTGCTCGACACGAGCGCCCCGCTTCCCTTCCGGGACGATACCTTCAACGCGGCCTACGCCCGCCTCTCGCTCCACTACTTCCCGGACCAGGTGACCCGCCGCGTTTTCCGCGAGCTGCACCGGGTGCTGCGGCCAGACGGCTTGTTGTGTTTTATGTGCAAATCGACCGGCGATCCCCTCCACGGCCAGGGGCGACAGATCGAACCGGACATGTTCGAGCGCGACGGCCACCTCCGCCACTTCTTCTCCCCCGCCTACGCCCGCGCTTGCCTCGATCCTGATTTCACCCTGATCCAGCTCGACGACCGGCGGGGCCCGCTCTCGGGGCAGCCATCGGCGTTCATCGAGGTCATCGCCCAAGCTCGCTGAGCCCGCCGCGGAACCATCGGACGCCAAAGCGGGACCAGCCCGTGCCATAACGGCACGTGCTATGATGTTGCCCTCGGGTTCATTGCTGGCTGACTGGCGCCGGGGCAGGTCAGGAGGATTGCATGGTCCGCACGGCGTTGCTCGCGGTCGTGATCGGTCTGTCGTCGCTCGTGACCGGCGACATCCCGCTGCCCGCGCCCGCGAGCGAGCCGCCCGCCGTCCGCGGCCATGTCTACGACAACCCGGCCCTCGAATTCTCGATCGCCTGGGATCCCGCGGTGTGGAGCGTCGCCGGCACGCCCGCCGATGATCCCGAGCACACGCTCACGCTGGCGAGCGAGGATGGCACCGCTAGCTTCGAGGCGTGGCGCACCGACGATCAGCCGGCGGTCGATTTCGCCCAAATGGAGCAATGCGTCGCCGATGGCATCGCTTCCCTCGCCTCGACCCTGACCACCGTGGAGCCGCTGGCGCCGATTACCAGCGGCGCCGGCGGTCCCTTCGGCGGCATGGTGGCCGGCGGCGAGTGGCGGGCGGTCCCGGTCGCCGCCGGCGCCACCCCAACCGCCGCCGCGGCCGTTCGGGTTGGGATCGATTGCTACGAAGGCCGCGGCTACGTGCGCGAAACCCGGATCGCCCCCCTGCTAGCCGGTGGATCACCGTGGCCGGACGCATTTGACCACTATGACATGGCCCGCACCGTCGGCCCGGCCGGCGCAATCGTCGACCTCGACTTCCAAGTGCTCGGCGAGGCGACCCTGGACCAGGTCCGGGTGACGGTCTTCGTCGAGAATCTCGACACGATCACCGCCCGCTTCGATGTCGAAGCGCTCCAACTCCTGACCGAGGTCCCGGTGCCGCTCCACTCCTATCAGGTCGATGACGCCCCGACCGGCGAAACTGGTCCCCTGTTTCAGCTCGATCCGGGCGAGTCGCTGGTCGTGACGGTCGATTACATGGTGGACCGGTTCGGGGTCGTCGGCGCCTGCTACCAGCAAGCGGACGAGTGCGTGGTGGTGTCCGGCTGCTGGGGCGGCTGTGGCTCGGGTTCGCGCCCCAGGCTGCGGATCAGCGGCGGATGAGGCGCAACCTCATGAGTCAGACATCGCTATCGGTGCCAGCGTCGGCGCCGATAGACAACCGACCGTGACTACACTGCCGTCCGGCGTCGTCACCTTCATGTTCAGCGACATCGAAGGCAGCACCCGGTTGTGGGAACGGGATGCAAACGCCATGCGGTCCGCCGTGGCGCGGCATGACGACATCATGGCCACGGTCATCGCTCATCATGGTGGCGCTCTCTTCAAACATGTCGGCGATGCGGTGCAAGCCGCGTTTGCCGATCCGGTAGCGGCCGTGCGCGCCGTGGCGGCAGCGCAACGCTCGCTCGCGGCGGAGCCGTGGTCCGAGACTGGACCCCTCCGAGTCCGGATGGCGCTCCATCTGGGTGAAGCCGCTCCAAACGCGGCCGGCGACTACCACCAGGTCGCATGTCTCAATCGCCTTGCCCGCTTACTCGCGACCGGTTATGGCGGCCAAGTGCTGCTGTCCGACCCCATGTCGAGAGTGACGGCCGACCAGCTTCCGGCCGGGAGTAGCCTCCGTGATCTTGGGCAGCACCGGCTGCGCGACCTGCTCGATCCGGCACAGATCTGGCAACTGACTATCTCGGGCCTGCCCGCGACCTTTCCGCCGCTGAAGAGCCTCGAGCAGTTCGCGAACAACCTACCGATCCAGCCGACCGCGCTGATTGGACGTGCGACCGAACTGGCAAGCCTGACTGATCTGCTCACGGACTCCAGGTCAGCCAGGCTTGTTACCTTAACCGGACCCGGCGGCACGGGGAAAACGCGCCTCGCATTACAGGCGGCCGCTGACGCCCTGGACAACTATCCTGACGGAGCCTTCCTGATTGAGCTTGGCCAAGTCACCGATCCTGACCTGGTGCTGCCGACCATTGCCCAAACGCTCGGTGTGCGCGAGGGCAGTGGTCTCGATTTGTGGTCCAGCCTGCTCGCTCATCTCAGCGACCGGCGGCTCCTGTTAGTGCTGGATAACTTGGAGCAATTGCCTGGCCGTGGGGTGCTCATTGCTGAGATGCTGGCGGCCGCTCCCAACTTCCGCGTGCTGGCGACGAGTCGGATACCGCTGCGAGTGGCGGCCGAGCATCTGGTTGAGGTTCATCCGCTTGCCTTGCCTTCAGCGAAACCTTCTTCAGCGGACGCGATTCCCAGTTCGCCGGCGGTCCAACTCTTTATCGAGCGGGCGGTGGCGGGAGCGCCGGGATGCACGATCGGGGAGGCCGAAATGCCCACGATCGCGCGGATCGTGCGGCGGCTCGATGGATTGCCGCTCGCGATCGAGTTGGCGGCAGGACAGATTCGGTTCTATGAACCGGCTGAGCTCTGGCGGGAGCTAGATCATCGATTCAGGCTGCTCACGGGCGGTGATCCAACCCGTCTCTCCCACCAGCAAGCGCTCGAAACGACCATTGCCTGGAGTTACGATCTGCTCTCTCCCACCCTCCAGCGGTTGCTGCCGCGGTTGTCGGTCTTCGCCGGAGGATGGACGTACGAGTCGGCTCGACAGGTCACGGCGGGAGAGCGAATTGACGGGTCAGCGACCAACGACGGTATCCGCGCCCTCGCCGAAGCGAGCCTCGTTCGCCGGCACGTGGACGCCTCTGGCGTTTCACGTTGGTCAATGCTGGAGTCAATCCACGTCTTCGCGGCCCTTCTCCTTGACGACGAAGGGGAGACCTCCGGACTCCGTCAGCGGCATGCCATCTGGTTCCGCGGTTTCGCGGCGGAGGCGAACGCGGCGCTCGTTGGCGCGGACCAGGAGCAATGGCTGCTTCGCTTGGAAGCTGAGCACGACAACCTCCGGGCCGCCCTAGCATGGGAATTGACAACCGCGGATGTGAGTCCACGATTACCGGCCGAGCTTTGGCGCTTCTGGCGCACTCGTGGCTACCTGTCGGAAGGTCGTCGTTGGTTAGAAGGAGCGGTTAGCCGAACCGCGGCCAATCCTTGCCTGCACCTCGCCACGCTCAGCGGCGGCGGCGGCTTGGCTGTCGACCAGGGAGACTATGCTCGCGCCCAAGATTGGTACGAGCGGGCATTGGTCATTGCGCGCGAGGTGGACGATCGGGAGCAGGAGACGGAACTTCTGAACAACCTCGGTGTGGCGGCACTTTATCTCGGAGAGTCCGCGAGGGCGGGCCGTCGATTTACAGAAGCCCTAGCGCTAAGCGAAGAAATCGGAGATCAGCGGAGGCGGCTAGACGTCCTCGCAAACTTGGGAGCACTGGCGCACTATCGGGGTGACATTCCAGAGGCGACAGCACGGTATTCGGAGACCCTCCGCATTGGCAAGGAACTCGGAGACCTTCGCGGAGTCGCCGAAACGTTGCTGAATTTGCTGCTACTACTGGCTCCCTTCCCCGAACACCGTGACCGGGCCCGTGCCTTCGGTGACGAGGCGCTACGCCGGTGCCGGAGCCTGGGTGATCGCATCGGCGAGGGGCTGAGCTTGACCGGGCTCGCCTTCATCGCGGAAAGCGAGCAAGACTTCGCAACGGCCGCTACTCTCCACGGCCAGAGCCTGACAATCTTCAAAGAAATTGAGGACTGGGGCAATGTGGCGCGGGCCACCGGTAACCTCGGCTCGGTTGCCATTGACCGTGATGACAAGGAAGCCGGCACCGACCTGCTTCGCGACGCCCTGCGCCGGTTTGACCGCCTGGGTGAGCAGGACGGCATCGCGATCGCGCTCGAAGGTCTGGCGGCGGCCACCGACGCTCCCGAGCGCGCGGCTCGCCTGCTGGGCGCCGCGCGGCGCCTCCGGGACGAGATCGAGGTGCCGCCGCCGCCAGAAGGAAAACGGCGCCACGACACCACGATGGGATGGCTGCGGGAGGAGCTTGGCGCCTCGCTGGACCAGGTCATGGCCGAGGGCCGCGAGCTCACGACCAAGCGAGCGATCGCCTTCGCGTTGCACGGAGTCCAAGACCCGCTCTTTGCCGATCTGGACGAGGTGCTCAGCGGTCTCTAACACCGGGGACGGGTCATCCTGTCCATGGTGTTTCCCGCGCCAGATCATCGTTTGCACGCGATCCGCGTCCTCGCCAGTGAAGCGGAGACCGCTGGCGGCCGGAGGACAAGCCGGGCATGCTACCATCCACCACACGCGACGGCGACCGGTCCGCACGGTCCCGCGCCACGGGATCAGGAGCGTGGTCATGGCGTCAACCAACGTAGCGGGAGCGGGCGCGGTGGCGCGGCCGGTGCCGGGCGCAACCTGGCGCGGCAGGGTCCACGACGCGACGGCGATCGGCGTCGTCTTGAACCGGCTCTGGGCTCAGTTTGGCGGCGAGCAATCGGCCGGCGCCCAGGCTCGGGCCAGCACCCTCAACCTCACGGTCGTCACCCGTTCCCGGCGCGGCGCCGGGCACGCCATCGACGCCGTCACCCGCCTCTCCAACCTGTACCCCTCGCGGGCCACAATCCTGGTCGCCAACCACGAGCGCGGCACCGACTCTGGCCCAGGACTGGATGTCGAGATAACGTTGCTCGAGCAAGCCGCCACCCGCGGCCGGCCCGCCGTCCGCTTCGAGTGCATCACGGTTGAGGTCAGCACCGAGAACGAGCAACAACTGGCCTCCATCACCTCACCCCTGCTCGTCGCCGATCTGCCTGATTTCCTGTGGTGGGCCGGCGGCGACACCGGCGGCGATCTCTTCGACGACCTCACCGCGATCACCGACCGCCTCATTGTCGACACGGCCACGATCGCCGCTCCCAGCGGCGAATTGACCCGGCTCAGCGCCCTTGTCCGGCGCGAGGAGGGCAACCTCCGGTTGAGCGATTTCGCCTGGGCCCGGATCGAGCCCTGGCGCCACCTCGTCACCCAGTTTTTCGATCCCCCGGCCTGCCGCCCCGCCCTGCACGCGATCGACGACGTCGCCATTGTCTATCGCGCCGCCGACGCCGCCGGGAAATCCGCCCTCAGCGGCGCCCTCTTGCTCGCCGGCTGGCTCGGCTCCCGCCTCGGCTGGCAGGCGCCCGGTGAGTTGGTGCCGATTCGGTCGACGCCGGGCGGCTGGCGGGCGACGTTGCGGGCCGGCGAGCGCGGCCGCCGCCGAGAGACCCTGCTCACGCTGCTGCCCACCGCCAACCCGGCCGCCGGGTGCTGCCTGGAGCGGGTGACGCTTTCGGCCCAAGGCATCGTCCCCGGCGTCTTTCGGGTCGAGCGGAGCGACCGCCTGGGCTTGACCACCACCAGCGAAATGGCGAAGATGACGCCAATCTCGCGTGGCATTTTCGCCCCCGTCGCGGACGAGGCGGTGCTGCTGGCGGCGGAGCTGCAGGTATTCGGCCGGGATCTCGTTTACGAGGCGGCGCTGGACTTCGCCGCCGTGCTGGCCCCTGACCTCGCGACCACGGAGCATGCCTGATGACCGGCCCATCGGCCACGCCCCGTGCCACCCGTGGCGGCGAGATCCGGGTGGTGCCGGATGCGGCGGCACTGGCCGAGGCGGCGGCGACCGCGTTTGTTCGCCTCACGACCGCCGCCGTGGCGGAGCGGGGCCGGGCCACGATCGCCCTCTCCGGCGGCTCCACCCCGCGGCGGATGGGCGTGCTGCTGGCCAGCCCTCCCTATCGCGATCAAGCGCCGTGGAGCAAACTGGCGATCTTCTGGGGCGATGAGCGTTGGGTGCCGGAATCGAGCCCGGAGAGCAGCGCCGGCGTCGCCAAACGAACCTTCCTCGATCAGGTGCCGGTCGCGCCGGACCAGGTGTTCCCCTTCCCCACCGGGGCGGACGACCCGGCCCGCGCGGCGGCCAACTACGAGGCGACCATCCGCCGGGTGTTCGGGCAACCCCGCGGCATCCCGCGCTTCGACCTCATCCTGCTCGGCATGGGCGACGACGGGCATACCGCATCCCTCTTTCCGGGCACCGCCGCCCTGACCGAGACCGTGGCACTGGCGATCGCCAATGCGGTGCCGCACCAGGACGCGATCCGGCTGACCCTGACCTACCCGATCCTGAACGCCGGGCGCGACATCGTGTTCCTCATCGCCGGGGAGGGCAAGGCGGAGACCCTGGCGGCGGTGCTGGCGGGTCCGCCGCGGCCACGCGACCTCCCGGCCCAGGGGATTCAACCGAAAGACGGCCGGCTCACCTGGCTGGTCGATGCCGCCGCCGCGGCCAAGCTGGCGACCGCCGGGGTGCCTGGTGAATGACGCGGCCCGGCTGGCGGCCCTGGCGCGGACCGTGGCCGCCGCCGTGCAGCCCGGGATGACGGTCGGGCTCGGCACCGGCTCCACCGCCGACGCCGTGACCCGTGAGCTCGGGCGCCGGGTGCGGGACGGCCTGTCGCTACGTGGCGTCCCCACCTCGCGCCGCACGGCCAAGCTGGCGCGCGAGCTCGGTATCCGGCTGGTCTCGCTGGAAGAGGTCGACCGGATCGATCTCGGCATCGACGGCGCCGACGAGATCGACCCGGGGCTGAACGCGACGAAGGGGCGGGGCGGCGCCCTCCTCCACGAAAAGCTGGTTGCCCTCGCCTGCGCCGACTACGTCCTCGTCGCGGCGGCCGAAAAGCTGGTGCCGCGGCTGGGCAGCCGGCTGCCGCTGCCGGTCGAGGTCGTCCCCTTTGGCTGGCAACACACGGCGGCCCGGTTGGAACGGCTGGGGATCAGACCGGTGTTGCGGCCCGATCCCGATCATCCCAGCGGCCCATTCCACAGTGACGGCGGCCACGTTATCCTCGATTGTGACACCGGCCCGCTGGCCGAGCCGGAGGCGCTGGCAGCCAGCATCAAGGCCGTGGCCGGGGTCGTCGATCACGGCTTGTTTCTCGGGATCGCCCACCGCGCCTACATCGCCGAAACCGATGGCAGCGTCCGCGAGATCGCGCGGCCACCGACACCCGTCCGCTAGCCGGCGGTATGCACCGCCACAGCCGCCGCCGCGCCTCGCTCGCGGGGTGAGGTTAGATTCGTCGAACCAGACGGCAAGGAGGAATCGCATTGGGTGCGCAGATTAGTCTCGGCCGGATTTGGGGGATCCCGGTGGGGCTTCATTGGAGCCTGCTGCTTGTCTTTACCCTGCTCACCTGGTCGCTGGCGGATGGTTTCTTGCTCGGCCGCAACCCTGAGCTTGACCTCACCGCCCGGTGGATCATCGCCGTCCTCACCAGCGTCTTCTTCTTCGCCTCGATCCTGTTGCACGAGCTGGGGCATGCCTGGGTCGCCCAGCGCAACGGGATCCCGGTCAACCGCATTACCCTGTTCATCTTTGGCGGCGCGGCCGAGATCGACAAGCAGGCCAAGACGCCCGGGGTCGAGTTCCGGGTCGCGGTCGGCGGCCCGGTGGTCAGCCTGGCGCTGGCGGCGATCTTCGGCCTGCTCGCCGTCGCCACCCAAAACGTGGCCGTTCTCGGCGCCTCGTTCTTCTGGTTGGCGCAGATCAACCTGATGCTCCTGCTCTTCAACCTGGTCCCCGGCTACCCGCTCGATGGCGGCCGGATGCTGCGGGCGGCGGTGTGGCATTTCACGAAGAGTGAGCGGCGGGCGACCACGGTCGCCATGTTCAGCGGCCAGATCGTGGCCTTCGGCCTGATGGCGATCGGCGGCTACCTGATTTTCAGCGGCAACTTCATCAACGGGATCTGGCTCATCTTCATCGGCTGGTTCCTCCAAAACGCCACCGTCGCCGAACAATCATCGGCCACCATGCAGCAGCAACTGGCCGGGATCAAGGTCGGTCAGGCGATGGGGATGACCAAAGAGCCCCGCGTGCCGAGCCGGCTCAAGATCCAGCAGCTCGTCGACGACTACGCCCTGCCGCACGGCCAGCGCACCTTCCTGGTCATGGACGACGAGGTCCCCCGCGGCCTGGTGACGCTCCGCAACCTGGCCCAAGTGCCGCGCGAGCGCTGGGCCTGGGCGTCGGTCACCGAGGCGATGACGCCGTGGTCGGAGCTGACGAAGGTGACGCCGGACATCGACCTGATCGAGGCCATCAAGCTGATGGACGACCAGCGGGTCGGCCAAGTCCCGGTCGTCGATGGCACTCGGGTGGTCGGCCTCCTGACGCGGGAAGAGATCATCCACTTGCTGCGCCTGCGGATGGAGCTCGGCACGTAGGCGGGCCGTATCGTGGCGAATTGGAGATGCATCCCGAGTATCCATCATTCGACCGAGGGCCCACTCATGACGTCACCACTCGTTACCTACGATCCGGAGGTCAAGGCTCTCTATCTTCAGTTCTCGGAGGCAGAGATAGCCGAGACCTTAGAGTTGTCAGAGAACGTCTACATCGACGTTGACTCCGAGGGGCAGCCGGTCGGGTTCGAGGTCCTCAATGCAACCCCGCGGTTCCAAGGAACCCTGCCAGCTCCGCCAGACAGCGCCGAGTTGCGCGATCTGGTGAAGCAGAGCGGGGCGTAGCGATGATCGCGGCCATCAGCCTGGTCAATGATCGCGCGGGTTCAGGGCCGAGCGCAGGCCGCTGCCGATCAGCAAGAAGGCGCCGGTCGCGACCACGATGGCGGCGCCGGGGGCCAGGACGGTCCAGGGCGCCAACTGCATGAAGGCCCGGCCTTCGCTCACCATCGCCCCCCAGCTCGGGTCGGGCGGCGGCGGCCCGAGGCCAAGGAAGCTCAACGCCGTTTCCGTCAGCAGCACCTGGCCTAGGGCAAGACTGACTTCGACGAGCACCGGCGAGGCGATGTTCGGCAGGATGTGACGCCACAGGATGCTGAAGTCCGAAACCCCGATCGACCGCGCCGCTTCCACAAACTCCCGTTCCCGGATCGACAGCGTGGGCGCGCGCGCGATCCGTGCCATCCGCGGCAGATAGATGATGCCGATCGTGATCACCAGGTTTCGCACGCTCGGCCCCAGAATCGTCACGATCGTGATCGCCAGCAGGATGGCGGGAAAGGCGAAGAGCACGTCGAGCAGCCGCATGATGACGAGGTCGACCTTGCCTCCGAAGTAGCCGGCGACCAGGCCCAGGCTAACCCCGATCACCGTCGCTAATGCCACCGCCGGGATCGCCACGCTGAACGACACCCGGCCCCCGTGCAGGACCCGGGAAAAGACATCCCGCCCGATCGCATCAGTGCCAAAGGGGTTCATCGCGGTTGGCGGCTGCAAGGCCATCCCCGGCAAGGTCTGGTTCGGGCCGTACCAGGCGATCAGCGGGGCAAAGATGGTCAGCCCGGCGACGACGAGCAGCAAACCGGCGCCCAGCACCAGCGACGGGGTCACGCGCTGGTGCCAGAACCGGCGCAGACGCGGCCCGAACCCGGCCGTCCGGCCGGCGGCGTCGCGGACCGTGGGAGCGAGCGCCAGGGTCTGCATCCCGCGATCCACCTAGCCGACCCGCACCCGGGGATCGGCTAGGCCGTAGACAATATCGGCCAGCAGATTCGCCAGCAGCACCACCGTGGCGATGGTGATGACGATTCCCTGCATCAGCGGGTAATCGCGCAACTGGACCGCGCTCAGCGCCAGCCGGCCAAGGCCGGGCAGGGCGAAGATCGTTTCGGTGATGATCGTGCCGCCGAGCAGCTGGCCGGCCTGCAAGCCGGTGACCGTGATGATCGGGATCAGCCCGTTGCGCAGGACATGGCGCGAGAGGACAACCCGCTCGCGCAGCCCTTTGGCCCGCGCTACCCGCACGTACTCCTGGGACATCGATTCCGCCATCGCCGCCCGCGTATTTTCGGCGATGACCGCCGCGAAGCTGGTGCCGAGGGCGATCGTCGGATAGATCAAGCCAAGCAGGTGCCGCCCCGGATCCTCCGCCAACGAGACGTACTGCAAGCTGGGGATCCAGGGAAAGAGCAGCCCGCCGTAGAGGATGAGCAAGGTGCCGAGGAGATAGTTGGGGACCGCGACGCCGCCGATCGTAAAGGTCTGGACGAGCCAGCCCCAGCGGCGCCGGCTCGTCGCCGCCAGGGTTCCCAACGGCACCCCGACCACGAGGCCGAAGCCCAGCGCCAACACCGCCAGCTCGGCCGTCAGCGGCAGGCGGCGCAGGATCTCGCCGCCGACCGGGACGCCCAGGCGCAGCGAATCGCCGAAATCACCCCGCAGGGTCTTCCCCAACCACCGCCCATACTGGACGACGAGCGGTTGATCGAGGCCGTATTCGCGCCGGATGTTCTCCAGTACCACCGGATCCTGAACCCCGTCGGGGCCGATCAAGACGGTGGCCAGATCGCCCGGGATCAGGTGCATGGCGCCGAAGGTCAGCACGGAGATGCCGAGCAGGATCGGCACCAGGGCCGCCAGCCGGCGCAGGATAACGGTCAGCACCAGCGGGCTAGCTCGCCAGCCAGGTCTGGCGGACGGTCGTTCGCGCGTTCGAGGGCATCACCTCGTAGCCCTGGATCTGATCGTAGATCAGCTCCCAGCGGAGCGGGTAGACATAGGGCACGATCACGTAGACCTGATCGAGGACGAGCTGCTGGATTTGCTGGTAGATGGCGATCCGGGCGGCCTCATCGACGGTGGCGACCCCTTCCTCGATCAACGCGTCCAGCTCCGGATCGTTGATTCCCTGGCCCTGGCCCATCGTCGATCGCGAGTACATCGGCTGCACTTCCTGGTTCGGGTCCGGTGTCCAGACGCCGCCGACCACCGCCATTTGGTAGTTGCCGTTCGTCCAATCGTCGAGGATGGCCCCGACCTCCATCGGGTTGATCTGGACGTCGATCCCGGCTTCCGCCCACTGCGCCTGCATCAGTTGGGCGCACTGCACGTCGAGCTGGTTGGCGGCCACGATCTTGAACTCGGGGATCGACAGCCGCTCATGGCCGGCCTCGGCCAGCAAGGCCCGCGCCTGCTCGACATCCCGCGTGTAGTACGGCAGGTCGCTGCCATCCCCGGTATAGCCGGCGATCTGGGATGGCGGCAGGAAGGTGCCAACCGCGCCGTAGCCGCCCAAGACCGTATCCGCCAGCGCCTGGCGATCGAGGGCCAGACTCAGCGCCCGCCGGACCCGGACATCGTCGAACGGCGGCTCGGTCAGCTTGAACCGGATCGGCAGGTAGCGGCTGCTGACCCCCGGGAAGGAGGTCAAGCCTTGAGTCGCCTCGGCCGTGGCTTGGGCGATGATCGGGTTCTTCAGCCAGGTCATATTGACCGTGCCCGATTGGATCGCGGCGGCGATCGAGGTGTCGTCGCCAAGCAGCTGAAAGGTCACCGCATCGAGGTAGGGCAACCCGTCCTCGTAGTAGCCGTCGAACCGTTCGAGGCGCACCGCCTGGTCGAGCTGGTGCTCGATGAATTGGAAGGGACCGGTGCCGACCGGCGCCGTTTGCAACTCATCCCCGGCCCCCGCCGGCACAATCGCGCCGTACGGAATCGTCGCCAGATAGCGGAGGAAAGGCGCGAACGGCTCGGTCAGCGAGAATTGCACCGTCAGCGGGTCAACCACCTCGACCGCGCCGATCGGCTGGTAGATGGAGGCGTGGGGACTGGCGGTGGCGGGGTCGAGGATGCGGTCAAACGTGTACTTGACGTCCTCGGCACTGAACGGAGCGCCATTGTGGAAGGTGACTCCCTCGCGCAGCGTAAAAACATAGGTGATGTCGTCCGGCATCTCGTACCCGGTGGCCAGGTCCGGCTCCAGCTCCATGGCCGGGCTCCAGCGGAGGAGCCCGGTGTAGAGCAGCTCCTCGATGTTGGTCGAGGCCCAGGCGATGGTCAGCGTCGGATCAAGTGTTTGCGGCCCGAAGTCCTGGCCGATCGTCAGGGTGCCGCCCGTGACCGGCTCCCCGGCCTCGTCCTGCCAGGCCGCGGCCCACCGCGCGGGCACGGGTCCCATGCCGCTCGCCACGACAACAGCCGCGCTGGCGCCAAGAACTTGTCGCCGGTTGATCGTGCGGCCGGTGTGTTCGCGTCTCATCTTGGTCTCTCCTCTGACGAAATAGGTCGCCACGCATCGCGTATCGAGCCGAATTAAGCCTCCACTGGCAAGCGCGCCGGCGGTCGCCAGGTCGCGTCCTCATCCAGCGGGAAGATCGGTCGCCGGATCGCGGTAAACGGGAACCCGGCCAGGTTGACGCTGCCCAACCCCGGCGTATCGACATCAATGTGATGCGTCATGATCGGGGCATAGCCGCCGCGCCAGCGCACCGCCGCCTTCACCACCAGGATCTGCTGGCGGGCCGGATCGATCCCGGCGGACTTCAGCTGCTGGAGATCGCCCGGCGCGGTCTTGGCCGTGGTCAGGATCACATTGACGCCATCGACCCGGACCACCGCGATCGGTCCGTTATCGACCGGAACCCCGGCGTTCTCCGGCCCCTCGTGGATCCAGCGTCCATCGTAGAGCAGGCGGACCCGACCCCTGATCGGCACCGGGTCGCCGTGCCGGCGGTCGGTCTTGCCGCCGACCGGGAGCGCGATCGGGCCGTCAACCCCGGCGGCAAACGCGGCCCGAACCGCGGCCGGATCGTTCACGATCATCGTCGCCTCGGCCGCCCCCTGGCGCAGCAGCTCGCCCAGGATCACCGTCCCGTCACCGGGCGTGCCGCCGCCGATGTTATCACCGACATCGACCAGGACCACCGGCCCCGCGGGATGGGCGATCGCGGCGGCGACCGCTTGCGGCGGCGGCACGTTCGCCACCCGCATCCGCTCCCGGAGATCCCAGGCCAGGTCGGCCAGCTCGGCCACGATCCGCTCCGCCCCGGCCGGATCGTTGTCGGTGACGGCGATGACGCTCATGCCGGACACCGGCGCGTCGGCATAGGCAAAGCCGCCGGCGATGGTGATGCTGAGGGCGGCGCCGTCCGCCTCAAGCGCGAAGGCGCGATCGAACAGGGTCTTGAACGGCGGCTGGCCAGTGAACATCGCCTGCGGCACCGGCATCAGGGGCGGCGCGGCAAAGGCCATCACCGGCCTGATCCGGCCCTGAATGGTGTCCGCCAGGAGCGCGACCGCCTCCCGCGCCCGGTCGTTGAGATCGATATGCGGGTAGGTGTCGTAGCCGACGATGATCGTGGCCAGATCGACCAGCTCGTGGCTGGTATTGGCGTGGAGATCGAGCGTCACCGCGATCGGCAGGTCCGGCCCGGTGATCGCTCGCACCCGGCGCAGGATCTCCGCCTCGACGTCGGGCATCTCCTCCCCCACCATCGCCCCGTGCAGGGTGAGGACGATGCCATCGGCTGGCAATGCTTGCTCAATCCGATCCACGAGCTCGGTGACAAGTTTTTCAACCGTCTCGCGATCGGGAGTGCCGCTCGGCGTGGCGAGGGCGAAAAAGGTTGGCGCCAGCTCGATGCCGAGCGCACGGCAGCCATCAATCAGTCCGCCCAATGAGTGATTGGTTCCCGCGTAGACGCCGCATTCCTCGCCCCGGCTGACCGTCCACCGGTCGAGCGGCGTCGGTTCGGCCGAGAAGGTGTGGGTTTCGTGCATTAAGCCCCCGGTGATCAACCGCACGCTTTTTCCTCCCTAAGCTCCGGCGGGGACGGCCACCGGCCGCGCCCCGGCGATCTCTGCCGTCAGGCGGTCAGCCGCCGCGATCAGCGCCGTTTTGATCTCCGCCGCCCGGCCGTCATCGAGCCTGCTCTCCGGACCGGAGAGGCTGATGGCGGCGCGGGGCCGGCCGAGATGGTCGAAAACCGGCACCCCGAAGCACCGCGCCCCAAGCTCGTTCTCCCCGTTATCCTCGGCGATCCCCGCCGCCCGCACCCGATCCAGCTCTTGGTGCAGAGCAAGCACCGCGGTCAGCGTTCGCGGCGTCCGCGCCACCAGCGGCAGCGTCAACCGCGCATCTCGCTCGGCGGCCGGCAGAAAGGCAAGCATGGCCTTCCCCAGCGCCGTCGAATGCACGGGATCGAGGGCGCCGACCGCCGCCGCGGTCCGCAGGCTATGGGCGCTTTCGACCATGTCGATGTAGACCACGGTGCCCTGATTCAGCACCGCCAGGTTGACCGTTTCCCCGAACCGGGCGTGCAGCTCCTCCAGCACCGGTCGCGCCCGGTGGCGGAGATCGAGCGACCGCAGCGCCTGCTGCCCGACCACGACCAGCCGGACACCGAGCGTGTAGCGCGAGGTCGCCGCCTCCTTGGAGACGTAGCCCCGGCGCTCGAGATTGGCGAGGATGCGAAAGACGGCGGACTTGGTGGTGCCGATCCGGCGGGCGATCTCGGTCGCCCCCAGCGGGGTCTCCGCCTCGGTCAAGAGATCGAGCACATCCAGGGTCCGGTTGAGGACCGCGATGGAATAGCTGGCGCCATTATTTGCCATTGGACGAATCCCCAGCCCGAGTCGGCATTGTGTTTCAACGAATGAATCGTAAATCCGAAGGTTGAACCAGTGTACCCATCCTGCCGCCAGTTGTCGATAGCCGGCTTCTGCTCCGTCCGCTCTTCTGCTTGTAGCGGGCCGCCCGCCTCCGGTCACACGGAGGGAATCGTCTCCTCCGCTGGCCCCTCCATGTCCGCCGCCCGCATGCCGATCGACCAGCCATTCGCGTTCATCCGCCAGGCTGCTCAGATTGCCATCCGCCGTGGTCGATTCCCGAGCGCCTGGTCGCGATCCCGGCATGATTGATGCGAGACGCCTCCCCGTAGCGTGCCGAGCAGGAGGTCTTGATGATGAGCGTGAAGGTAGGGCAGATCGTGGTGGCGCTGCTGATGACCGCGGCCATGGCGACATCGGGGATCGCCGTTGCCCAGGACGTGTCGCCAGTGGCGGAGGCCACGCCGGTCACCGGCGACGCCGTGGCCGGCCTGCCGCTGGAGGTCAAGATCGGCCAGCTCATCATCGCCGGCGTGACCGATACCGAGGTGGGCGATGATTCGCGCCACATCATCGCGGACTTGCACATCGGCAACATCATCCTCATGGGCCGCAATTTCGACTCCCCGGAGCAAGTCTTGGCCCTGACGCGGGGGTTGCAGGATCTTGCCCTGGACGCGAACGGGATTCCCCTCATCATCGGCACCGACCAGGAGGGCGGCCTGGTTCAGCGCGCCAGCTATTACGCCGGGTTCACGCCGATGCCCCCGGCCCAGCTCGCCGGCGCCGCCGATGATCCGGCCCTGATGGAGCGATATGGGCAGATGGTCGGCAGTGAGCTGGCCGCGGTCGGGGTCGGCCTCGATTTCGCGCCGGTGTTCGACGTCAACGATAATCCGACAAACCCGGTCATCGGCTCCCTCGGCCGCTCCTTCGGCACCACGCCCGAGGCGGTCGAATCCTCGGCCCTGCCCTTCCTGGCCGGGCTGGAAGCGGCCGGCGTGATCGGGGTCGGCAAGCACTTCCCGGGGCACGGCAGCACGACCACCGATTCCCACCTCGACCTGCCCTTCGTCGACAAGGACCGGGCCGACTTGGAAGCGGTCGACATCGCGCCCTTCGCGGCGGCGGTCGAGGCCGGCATCCCGGCCATCATGCCGGCCCACGTCGTCTACACCGCGCTCGACCCCGTCCTGCCGGCGACCCTCTCGGCCCCGATCCAGACCGGCCTGCTGCGGGATCAGCTCGGCTTTGACGGCGTCATCATCACCGACGACATGGGAATGGCGGGCATCATGCAAATCGCGCCGCCGGAGGAGTCCGGCGTCCGCGCCATCCTCGCCGGCGCCGACATGCTGATCTGCGTCCGCATGGACATCAGCGGCGCCTGCGCCCCGGAGATGATCGAGCAACTGCACGCCGGCCTGTTGGCCGCGGTCGAGGACGGCCGCCTGACGGAGAAACGCATCGACGAGTCGGTCCGTCGCATCCTGGCGCTCAAAGCCGCCTACGGGGCCGGTCCCGCTCCCGGCGACAATCTCGACATACTTCAGAGCCCTGACCACCTCCGCGTCATCGCCGACATCTACACCGCCGTCGCCGACCGCCGGGCGGAGGACCGCTAGATCGCAATCAGGGCGACCACCCGCCGGAGGTGGTCAATCAGACTTCGTGATCCAACCGCGTCCGGAGAGCGGGATCGCTCGCCGCCCGCGGCTCGGACTTCGCGTCTGGCGCCGCTCCCGCCGTCGGTTCCATGGCGGCGGGACCGTCAGGCCGGTTGGACAGGGCGGCATCCCGAGCTCGATTCCAGCCGACAGGATCAGGCTTGACCCCGAGCGAAAGAAACGGCACAAAGGGCGAGAGCACGAGGAGGACAAGGCCGGCGATCCTGATCGGCTCGTTTCCAGTCATGACCAGGGTGAACCCAACGAGGATGAGCGCGATGGTGACCGTGGGGGCAAATCGTTTGAGGTGGTGCGTGATCATGACCAATCCTTTAGCCGGTACTGGTGAAGAGAAAGACCGCGAAGACGATAAAGAGGGCGATCACGGACCAAGCGATGATGACGAGGGCTGTATACCGGTGGTCGCGATCGGGAGAAAGAATGCCGGTCAACAGGTGTTTGATCCCTAACCCCGCATCTTCCCACAACGCAATCATAGCAAACACTGATCCGGCCGAGGCGAGCAATCCGACCGCTAGAAAGAACGGCGCCACCACGCTGTCGTCACGGAACGCGGCCAGCGCCACGGCGATCGCCGCCAGCGTCAGGCTGACCCGCAACAGATCGTGTGGGGTTCCCGGATTCGGCGCTTCGTTCGGCACGTCGCCGTCTTCCCCGCTCGCGGTTGCCCAGGTGGTCAGTTCAACCACCGCGCGATGCCATCATCCGTTGTCTAACCGCCACCAGCTCTCTCCCACACCGTAGTCCGAACCGGTATGAAGCGAAGCCACCCCGCGGTGTCGGCCCCGCCCAGGGCGCCACCATCGCCGACCGCCGGGCGGAGGATCCATAGACCCGCCAGCCGCCAGACGTTTGAGCGGCGCCGCGGCAGTCAGCTCGAAACCGGCTCGGAACCGTGATCGCGTTCGATCTCGCTCGAAAGCAGGACGCGCCGGAGCTTAGGCCGCTCCCTTTTTAGTACCCCAGCCTTGTCGTAGGCGCCTTCGGTATATTGGATTGCAACACCACCACTAGCACAGGCGAGAACCGCTCCCGCGGTCATCATCTTTGTCCCGCCAGTAATATCCACCAAGATTTCATCACTCGTCGCGCCGTCGATCCTCGCATGGTCAATGGCCGCCCGCACGGACTCGAACGCGGATCGAACGCTCGCGGAGTCGTCTAGCAGCCGGGGAACGATTCGCGACACGTCGTCCGCGAAATCGCGTCGTACCTCGTCGCTATTCTCGATAGATTCACTCGTATGGATGAGGTAGCACTCTCTGAGCGATCCTTTTCGCGCATGATAGTCAATTGCGGGGACATGCGACTTGTTGTTTCCCGGGCTCACAAATACGATGAGAACAGGATATGGGGGAAATTCATCATCGTCTTGATTCGGATTCGTTGCTGATCGCTGCCGGTTCGCGAAACTCGCGAAGATCGAGCCAACGATCGTGAGGACGAGAAGCGGCCCGCCGGTCAACCAGAGGAGCGTGCCAACGGACCGGCCCCGCCATTCGACGATCAGGTCAAACAGCCCACTTCCAACAAGCCCGATGGCCACGGAACCGAAAACAAACGCGATGACCCAGATGGGGCGACGAGCGCCAATCCCCAAAGCGCGCCCAAGGTGCCGCAAGAGCTCCATCATCATCGCCGACCGTCACGACCCGCGCGCGCCGACCTTCGCGTTTGGTCGAGGCGGACCAGCTCCGCCACCTCGAACCGGGGTACATTGGTCTCAGGCATTGGCCGCAGCCGAACGACGGTTGGGAAGTGGCCGCACAAGCCATGGATGTACGCGAGCAGCACCGCGACGATCGGGCCATACGACGGCGGATTGACCACGATCGGCAATGATTGCCACTCCTCGCCGCTCAGGCCGGACCGGCCGACGAGCTCTTCGACCTGGCCCAGGAACGGCTGGCGGTCATCGAAGCGCGTTGGCACATCGATCACTCGCTCAATCGTTTCACCCGCGAGCACTTCGATCTGACCGCGCTGCTCGGCCGTTAAGGGATGGCTGAAGTTGATGATGGTCAACACGCCTGCCCTTCAGCCGAGGCCAGATACTCGCGCACCTCCCGCGCCCAAGGGCGATTCTTCGCCCATTTGGGCATCCCCGGCGTCGTGTCGATCAGAAGACAAATGGCGATGGCCACCGCTCGCCGGTCCTCCTCGTCCGCGATCGTTCGCCATCGATCAACCTTGCCACTCAGTTGATTTCTGATGTCTTGGGGCCGCATCCGCTGAATTTCCTCGATCAGCGCGTGCGGCAACCGCGACGGCGGCCGCGGCCACGTCATCCGGCCATAGCCGCTCGAAGTCTTGGCCCCGATCCCCCACTGTTCAAGCGCGGTCGTCAACACGTCGGCGGCGAATCGCGCCCAATCCGGCGTTGGTCCCTGCACCGCCACCAGATAGTCACCACTGGCCGAGACAAACGGCACCGGCACCGGATCATCGAAATCCCACGGCGCTCCGTCGCGCCCCTGGCTGCCATAATACTTCTGGTGGTGTACGGTGATGACGTCCCGATGCAATGGGCTATTCGGCTGGCCTGGCGCGGGGATATACCAGGCATCGAAGTAGTGGACGCGCGCGGCGCCCCGCTGATGCCCGAACAAGATGCTGTAGGCGTTTGGCTCTCCCTCGCCGCCGGTGTCAAACAGGTCATGATTCTCCGGGTTCGCGGATGCCGCGACGAGGGCGCGTTGGGCGTAGTGCCGGGCAAGCCCTTTCAAGGCCGAGCCGGGAATGAACGGGACGCCATAGGCCCGGCTGAGCATGATGCTCGTCTCATGCACGCTGGCGGCGCCGATGCCGACGATCATCCGGCCCTCGACCTGGAATGCGCGAGCCTCGACGTTTGGCAGCGTGACGAGCGCGGCCTGCCAGCGGTCGAAGGCCGCGCCGTAGAGCTTGGGCACCGGCTGCTGGACCGTGTCGCTCCACCGCTTCGCGTAGTCCGCTTTGGCGTCATTGTCTCCAGCCGGCTCCAAATAGCGATCCAGCGCCAAGCCGACGTTCTTGATCTTGCCGTTCGCCAGGAGCCGCGCTTTGGTGGCGGCGGACACGAGGACCGGCATGACTACGCCTCCTCGCCGTGATCGGACCGCACATTCAGGATCGACTCCGCGAAGCGCTTGTAATAGACCCAAGTGTCGAGCAGCACGCGAGTGGCGTGCATGTATTCGCGGAGGCTCATTCCCTGAACGGTTTCCAGCAGCCTCCGCGGATCGCTGCCCTCACCCTGGACCGACTCGGCGATGCCGGCGAGCAGCCGGTCATAGGCTTGCTGGCGGCCACCCTGACCACCGCGCTTCTGGTCCACGAAGACGAGCGTTTGCATCAGCCCATTCGTCCGCAGCAAGATGGGGAAGCGGTGACAGAGGCCGCCGAAAGCAGCCGCTTCCCCCGCCCCAGGATCATCACGCGGGGCCTGGACGTGCCGGAGCGCTTGCGCCATAGACCGTTGCTGCCGGGTCATGACGTCGCTCCCGGTGCCAGTTGGAACCGCGCCAGGCCACATCCAACGCTGGCGTTGCCGCCAATCTGGAGCGGCCGCTCCAGATGCGCCGCGACAAAGGCAAACAGCGTGTCCGCCGGGGACCGCGGCGCCGCCGCCAGGGGACAGGCGAAGATCGACTCCGCCGGCACCGCCTCTTCGTACCAGAGTCCGCCATCGGCCACGGTTTTGGACTCGTTATCAATTCGGATGCGGGCCGTCACCTCGGTCCCGGTCTCCGCCAAGAAGCCGAACACATCGTCGGCGACAATGCCAAACCGTGGCCTGAACACCTCCTGCCAAGTCGGATCAAACACGGCCGCGCCAATCCGCTCCCCGAGCTGACTGACCGCGTCGCGCTCGGCCACCGGCAGTTCAAGGTCTTCGAGATACGCCTTGCCGGCGTGCCCTACCGTCTCGCTGGCTCCGGCTCCGGCTCCGACCAGGATTTGCTCGTCGGCCGGGACGGGCACGGCCGGGTCCGAATCGGATCCGGAGCCACCATCACGAAGCCAGCGGCGCAGCACGAACGGTGACGTCACCCAGAGCAAGCTGCCAAAGAGCGACCGCACCGGCAGGCAGAGCAAGCGGCCATCGGCGAACCACAACCGGCCGGCGTTGCCGCCCTCCGACCCTCGCTCCGGCCCAAAGACGTCGATATAGGTCTCCCGCGCCTCCGCACCCGCCCCGTCCTCCGGGCGACAGGCGTCGCGCAGCACGCCTTTAATGCTCGAGCCCGGCAAATAGGGCAGATTGCTGACTTTCTCACGCGCCACCGGCAAATCGATCACATCGACGGATTGCCCGGTTCCGCTGTGAATCGGGCTCAGGGCGTGAATGTAGAGCATTCGGGTCGTCACGCCTTGTCTCCTCGCGTTAGCGGGCCGTCTCGTCCGTTGGTTGCCAGATTCCCGGTAGCACTAGTCCAAACCCATCTTGCCGGTCTTGGGGATCGTCCGCGATCGAGCGCAGCCAGAGCCGCTTGACCGCCGCGGCGGCGAGGCTGCCGCCTTCGAGGGCGAAGAAGTAGACGCTCCCCGCCGGTACGGCATAGCGGGTCGCCCGGCCTTTGCCCCGCCGCATGCTCCACCCGCTGACCGCTTGCCGTCGTCCCAGCGCCGCCGCGATCAGCCGGAATCGGAGCGGCGCCAGGTCGGCCAACCCGTCCGGAAGGCCGGTCAAGGTCTCCGCGTCAATCCAGCCGGGGAGCCAGGCAAGATCAGACGGCGGCGGCGTCTCACCATGGTCGACAGACGGCTGCCTGAAGACCGCGGGAGTCACCAACTGGAGGCGGAGGCGCGTCGTCGCGGCAATGGCCAGCCCCAGCTCGTGATCAGGAGCGAGCCGCGGCCAGGGATCATGCGCTCGCTCGGGAAACTCGATGGTCGCCTGGCGCCGCTCGCCGCCGAGGGGGATCACCGCCGGCGTCTTGACCCAATCTCGCGCCGCCGATTTCACGCGGCAGCCGATCGCCAACGCCGGCGCCGCGTCCGTGTCTCGCCCCGCGAACGTGGACCCGAGACGCGGCGCATCGTGGAACACGAGGCCGCTGGTGCTGAACAACAGCCCGTCGACATTGGTTTGCCGCGCGTTGTCGATCGCGACATGAGTCCGGATATCAATGGGGAGCTGGGGAACGGTGGACGCCAGCAGATGGTCGCCGGTGGCGCTCGCCAACCAGTCGATGGTATCAGTCAACGACCAAAACCCCTGAACGGGCCGCCCCTTGATCGTTCCCGGCGCCAAGACGGGCACCAATTTCGCAACCGGCAGGTTGCAACCCATCCCCTTCTCTTGTGCCGCTTGCCACCAGGTCTCGTCGACCGGCCGGGCGCCGACCACCCATACCTCGGCGTTGACACCCGTATCCGCATCATCTGGCGCCAGCGCATCAGCCGGCGCCGGCAGGTACGCGGTCCAGGCCGCGTCCGGCGTGAGTCTAACGAGGAGGAGCGGCCCACAGACCGACGTCTGCTTGGCCTGGCGCGTCATCTCCGGGTCCGCCCAATCGGTGAAGCTGGGCGCGATGCTGGCCAGGTGGGAGCGGACCGCGCCGGCGGTCGTCATCGGCAGCGGCCAGGGCAGCGTTTCCGCCAGCGCCCCCGGCTCGGCGTTGAACGGCCGCGCCGTACGCGCGATCAGCGGGTCGCGCGGGCGGATCACGGCGGTGCGTTGGGTGACAGTCATGTGCCCGCCACCGCCGCGCTTGGTGTCGTCCGGGAAATCTCAACGACCGCCGCGATGCGGCGAGCGATCAGCAGCTCATTCACCGTGGCTTCCAGGCTAGGCACCGATGTCCCGAATGCTTTCGAGAGATGCTCAACCGCGGTGTCGGAGACCGGGGTGCCGTCGCGCTGTTTCTTGCGCCGAAGGATCCGCCCGGCTTCCAACGGCAGCAACGCGGCCACGACCTCCGGCGTCTGGCCGCGCAGTTCACGACCCAACGCTCGCAGCTCGTAGAGCGAGCCGGTTGAGAGTGCTCCCTCGTGGAAATACTCGATCCAGTGCTGCCAGCGACTGGATACGGGATTGCTCTCCCAAGAATGCGACACCGTGAGGTGGTGGCCGCCGCCAGAGCGGGTGTGGAACGCCACGGCGAGCGAGTTCCGCGTGCGCTTGGCCACCTGCTCAGCCGCGCGTGCCCACGTCAAGGCGTGTTGCAAATGCTCAACCGCGTGGACGATCGCCAGCCCGGCGCTGAGCGTGGCGGGCTGTCCAGACGCGGCGTTCCCGACGATCCGGGCAAAGTCCTGGCGAAGCGCGTTCGCGCAGTCGAGCGCGGTATCAAGCGGCAGGAAGGCCAGCACATCGTCGCCCCCGGAGTAGATCAATGCCCCGTGATGCGCGGACACGATCGCCTCCGCCTGGCGCGAGAAGTTGGCCAACCCGGCGGAGAGGCGCCGATGCTCATCCGGCCCGTCCAACTGCCCGATCAGCTTGCCCATACGATCGCCATCAGCGATCAAGATCGCAAAATAGTCGGGGAAGCCGCCAATATTTAGTTTTTGCCGGATGTCGTTCGCCGCTGTATAGAATTCCTGAGCCGCCTGCTTGGTGTCGGAGTCCGCCTGCCCCTCAACCCGTCCCTCATCGTAGAGCAAGGTGGTGTTGAATGGGAAGGCACGGTAGTGACGCCACCTACCGGTGGTATCGAGCCGTGTCACCTCGCCCGCATCCATCAGCGCCTTGTCCTGAACGGCCGCGATCAAGCCATCGATCGCGGGCTCAGCCGAAATCCGCCGGATGAAGGGGTCGATCGCCACCCGGCTGATCGCGGGAAACGGCTCCGATGTCCCGACTCGTCGAATCAGCGATAAGGCGTCGAGCGGTTCGTTCGGCCGCACCCGCCATTGGAGCGAGCCGGTGAGCTGGCCGTGACTGAGCAGCACGCTCTCCCGGCTGGGATCGAGCGAGCTCTTGGCCCGGCCCGCCATTCCCGTGGGCGCGGCAAAATTCCGCAACGCCTTGCGGCCGGCCAGGAGCCGTTCGACCTTGGCCCGTAGTGCTCCGTAACAGTCCGGGAACCGCTCATCATAGGGAACCCAGGCGGCGTACAGCTCAAGGACTTCATCGACCTGTCGCTCCATCAGTATCCAATCGACGGCGCCCCGATTGCCGGCCAGCTCTTGCTCTACCCGCCGTCGCCAGCGATGCAGCTCGTCACCCGCCGCCCGCCGCGCCTGGTCAACGAACGGTTCGACCTCGCCGTGTTTCACTTTGGCGAAGATCCGGTTCGGCACCGCGACCTCGGCATTGGCCAACGCCTCCGGCGCCGGGAAGATCAACTCGACCCCGGCGCCGGAGTCGCGCAGCGTGATCGCGATTTGGCGCCCGACTTGGGCGAGGAGCCGCGAGCCGAACCAGAGGTCCCGCGTGGTGCGGGCGGCCACGATGAAGTCCTGCACCGGCCCAATCGTCATCAGCAGCAACGTGCTCACGACGCCCCCTTGATCGGCGTCACCGGCGTTTGCCAGTGCCGAGAAGCATCCTGGAGAAACGCGGCCCGGACGTCAGGCGACCTGTTGACCGCATTCACGAGGGCGTTTTTCCCAGTGTCGTGCAGCTGCTCGCACGGAATGACGAGCGTCTTGTCGTTGTTGATCCTGACCGTGGGCACGCGCTCGTCCCATGCATGCGGCGCCCGCAGAACCGCGATGAGCGGCACCGCGTCGTGAGCGGACACGGCGAGCGGCTTCAAGATGACCGGTGATGCCATCCGATGCGATCCGTGTTCAGCGGTACTCACCGTCACTTCTCGATCCTTGTCCTCCGGCCAGACGTACGTGAACTGAAGCGGCATCCCAAAATCCGCGCGGGGATAGCACGGAGCGGCTGGATGCGGACCCCCACTGATTTGCGACGAGATGTCGAGCTGACGTCGGAGGGAATCAAACTCTGGCCAGGGGCGCTGCTTCGATTCCATGGAACCGTCAGGTCGATTCCGCTTGCTCAAGCGAAAATCCCGCATTCGGGCCACCGCTCGCTCCCACGCCACGGTTGGCGACGTGGAGGTTGGATTGACGAGCACTTGAGCTCCATGGAGGCTCGGCACAAGCGTCAGTCCCGACCCTCCGCGCGCGTACTTCGTTGCCTGCTGTTGAATCCAGAATGCCGCATCGCGGCCACTCGGCGGCTGAAACTCTGGCGACAGACAGAAAAGCGCCCCGCATCCACGGCGCGTGCGTGCCCCTACGCCACCAAATGTCACCCACGCCCAGACCGCGGCCCGCACTTCGGCGCGCACATGCTCTTCGCATCCCGAGCACAGTCCAGGCACGGCAAGGAAGTGCAGTCGGAACTCAAGGTCGCGAATCGCGTTCGCCGCGGTCTGCTTCCGGTTCCCTTCGAATGGAAAGAGCGCGTAGCTCAACCCTGGACTTCCTGGAGCATAAACTTTGCTGACAGGCTCCGCCGGGCTGAACGAGGCGACCTGAACCTCGACTGAAGATGGCGCGGTGGTGCCACTGCCGGATCGGTGGGCCGCTCCCCAGATCAGCGACTCATGCGCAAACAGCTCGGCCGCCGAACGGGCCGATGCGGCATTACAGGCTCGCCACCAGTACCGCAATGCCCCCCTGATGCTGGATGCCCGCACCGGCATCAGGGGATCGGACTCCCTCGCCACGGCTCCACCACCGTAGAGCGGGGTAATCAGCCGGAAGGAAAGATCAAGCAGCGGCTCTCGCCGATCGCCGAATACCAATGACGGTGGGGGGTTGCGCTTCGCCCAGCTCGCGATCACGGACGACTCCTCCACCGCCTGCCTGGTTGGGAGATCAGGCCGAGGCCGCGCATATTTGCGAACGAGCGTTCGAGTATGGGCGGATGGTAGCAAGCCGGTGCCGAGTTGTCAAACGCCATTCGCCGCCAATCGTGGCCACGGCGAGCCCTGGCGTCACGAGACGAGTCGCTTAGCCCGCCAACACGGGCGCGCTGACGTCGAGCGGATCTCGTCGTCGGTCGCTCCGGCCTCGCCGTGCCTATCCCACAATGCGAGAAACCGGGTACGATAGCGGGCGAGTGATCCGGGGGTGGGGATCACCGCGTAGATACGGGTACGGGAGCGCGGTTGAGCGAGCCGGGAGATCTCGAACTCATCCAGGCCGTTCAGGGTCGAGATTCCTCGGCGCTGATGGTCCTCTATGATCGCCATCGCGGCGTCTCCTTCGCCCTGGCCTATCGCATCGTGGGGGATGCCGGGACGGCGGAGGAAGCGGTGCAAGATGCGTTCATGCAAGTCTGGCGACGCGCCGAGTCCTATGATCCCGACCGGGGGTCCGGGTTCCGCGCTTGGCTCCTGAAAATCGTGCATAACCGGGCGATCGACCTTCGCCGGCGACGCTCCGGGCACGCCCAATCCATGATCGACCTCGAAACGGTGGAGTTCATCCCCGCCAGCGTCGATGTCCAGCGGGATGTCACCGCCGGGCTGGAACGAGAGCAGATTCGGAGCGCGGTCGCCGCCCTGCCCCCGCCCCAGCGAGACGCTATCGCCCTCGCCTACTTCGATGGCCTAACGCATCAAGAGATCGCGGAACGGACCAGCACCCCGCTTGGCACCGTCAAGGGACGGTTGCGGCTCGGCTTACGAAAACTGGCCGAATCACTGATGGAGGTCGCACGACCAGCATGAACAGTTGTCGATGGGAACAGTCGAGTGGAACCGAAACAGGCTAACCCGAACCATACCGCCAGCCGCGAGCTGCTGGCGGGCCACGCGCTCGGCATCCTGACGCCGGACGAGCGAGCCGTGCTCGCCGCGCATTTGGGCGCCTATCCCGACCTGCGGGCGGAGCTGGCCGTGCTCGATCAGGCGGTCATCGCGATCCCGCTAGCGCTCGACGAGCGCGAGCCGTCGCCGGCGCTCCGGCACCGGCTCGAAGCCGCCGTCCTCGCCGACCTCGCCGCCCGTCCCACCATGTCTCCGCGCACCGACCCGGGGCCTCGCCGCCAGACGGCGCCGCCGCGTCCGACCCCGATCCGTTCCATCGCGATCAACGCCTGGGCGATCGCGGCCGCCGTCCTGCTCGTCGTCACCTCAGCCGCCATCATCTGGGGATTCCAACAGACGCGGCAGGCGAACCAAGCGCCGCGCACCATCGCCCTGGCCGTGACCGCCGCCGCCCCGGGCGCCTCGGGCGAGCTGGCGTATCTGCCAACGGCGGACGTGATGGTGCTGACACTCGACGACTTACCTCCACTGGCGGCGGGCCAGGTGTACGAAGTCTGGCTGATCGGGGACGACGGCGTGCCGCTGCCGGCGGGTGTGTTCACCGATTCGTCCGGCCGCCACGCGGTGGCGGGCAACCCGGATGACTATGCCGCGGTCGCGATCAGCATCGAGCTGGGGCCGCTCGGCAGCGAGGCGCCGACGACCGATCCCTTTGCCTCGGCCGCGCTTGGCATCAACTAGCGTCAAACCAGCGTCAAATAAAATAACGCAAGCCCTATGCCGTGGCGGCATAGGGCTTGCGTTATGTATTGAGGACCGGAGGGGTTCTCACCGAACGGAGCACGCGCTCTCAACGCCGCCGCCAGTCGCCGAGTGATCCAAAGCCGGGTCCACGCTCGTTGTACTGGTCACGCCGGTGGTTCCACACACGTACCGGCCAGCCCGAGAGGAAGCCACGGCGCAATCGAGCGCCGTGGCGACCTTCCACCGAGGAGGAACAGAATGCAATCCGTGCACGAACGACTCATGATCGAGATTGACGCCGAGCGACGCCGCCTGAGCCGCCGCCGGCTGCTGGGCGGGGCGGCCATGTTCGCCGGCGCCAGCGCCCTGGCGTTCTCGGTCGGTAACGTCCGAGCGGTACCGGGCTTTGCCCAGGACGCCGCTCCCTTCGCCGACGATATCGAAGTGCTCAATTACGCGCTGACGCTGGAGCACCTCGAGTTTGCCTTCTACCGGGACGGCATCGGCCTGTTCGATTTTGGCACCGACGGCTTCGGCCTCGATGTCAACGCCAACATGGCCGCCATTCGCGACCATGAGGGCGCCCACGTCGACACGCTGACCAGCGTGATCACCGACCTTGGCGGCACCCCGGTGGCCGAGGCGCAGTACAACTTCGCCGACGCCTACGCCAGCCTCGACGCCTTCCTCGCCACCTCGGCGGCGGTCGAGAACCTGGGCGTGCAGGCGTATGACGGCGCCGCCCAATTCATCCAGAACGTCGATCTCCTCACCGCCGCCGGCTCGATCGTCGCGGTTGAGGCCCGGCACGCCTCGTACTTGAACCTGATCACCGGCGCCGTGCCCTTCCCGAGCGCGGTCGAAGAGCCGCTGCCACCGGCGGACGTGCTCGAGATCGCCGGTCCGTTCATTGCCAACTAACGATCGGATTGGCACTGGATTCGCTTCGAGACGCACCACAGAGGAGTATCACAAATGCCTATTCTCGCCCAACTGGACTTTACGCAACCGGTCGATGTGGTCAACTACGCGCTGACCCTCGAGCATCTTGAGACCGCGTTCTACCGGGACGCGCTCACGACCTTCACCGCCGACGACTTCACGGCCGCCGGCTTCGACCCGCTGGTGGTCGAGTATCTAGCCCTGATCCGGGACCACGAGGCCGCGCACGTCGAGGCCCTCACCGCGGTGGTCAACGACCTCGGCGGCGAGCCGGTGGCGGAAGCGGAGTACGACTTCGGCTACACCGACGTCGCCAGCTTCATCGCCACGGCGGCGGCGATTGAGAACACCGGCGTCAGTGCCTACCAGGGCGCCGCCGGCTTCCTGATCGACGAGGATGCGCTCCTGACCGCGGCCCTCTCCATCCATGGCGTCGAGGCCCGGCACGCCGCCTACCTGAACGGTCTCAACATCACGTCGCCGTTCCCGGCCGCGGTCGATCCGACCCTGACCCCGGACGAGGTGCTGGCGATCGTGACCCCGTTCTTCGTCTCCTAAGCGGAGTCGATCTCCAACCGGGCGGCGATGGCCCATCTCCTGAGCC
>JALZJP010000076.1 GCA_030859715.1 Chloroflexota bacterium | reverse complement strand
CCGCTTCACCCGGGGCGACACCGGCCGCCGCCGCCGCGACGCCGGCCAGCGGCGAAGCCACCCCGGAGGCTAGCCCCGTCACCGAGGCGACGCCTGAAGCCGCCGCGTCGCCGGTCGGCCCCCTGATCGCGGTTGACATCGGGTGGAGGCTGGACGATCTGGCCACCATGTCCGGCGACGCCATCACGCTGACCGTCACGCCCGGCACTACCTTCGAGATGATCAGCGAGGCCGTCACCGAGCATGACTTTACGGCGGACGAGCTCGCCGTCCATGTCGTCGTCGCCCCGGGCGAAACCGTCACCGTCACCATCCCCGACGACGCGGCGCCCGGCGAATTCGAGTTCTATTGCAGCGTCCCGGGTCACCGCGCGGCCGGCATGGTCGGCACCCTGATCGTGCAGGAAGCGAGCGCGGCCGAGGCGGCGCCCGCCGCGGATGACGCCGCCGAAGCGGAAACGTCACCGGCGGCGGAGGAAGCCGCTGGCGCTGACGACGCGGCGGTCGGCCCCTTGATCGCCTTTGACATCGGCTGGCGGTTGGGTGATCTATCGACGCTGGAGGGTGATGCCGTCACCCTGACGGCCGGCGCGGGCACGACCTTCGACTTGATCAGCGAAGCCGCTCTCCTGCATGACTTCGTGGTCGATGACTTAGGCATTGATGTCGAGGTCGACCCCGGCGCCACGGCGCCGGTCACCATCCCCGAGGACGCGGCGCCGGGAGAGTACGAATTCTATTGCAGCGTCCCGGGCCATGCCGCGGCCGGCATGGTCGGCACCCTCGTCATCGCGTAGGCGCCCCGAGCATCCTGGAGGGCACGCAATGACCCCGCGTGATGGGGCCATCACGCGGGGTCGATCTTTTGGTAGCCTGCTTGCGATAGGAAGCGTACAGCAGCGTGGCACGACCAAAGGAGACGCCGGCAATGAGCGCGACGACGAAGACGACGACCGCCTTCGCGGATCTTTCGGAGCTACACGGCGCGCTCGACGGCATCGTCCGGATCGAGGACGATGCCGTCGCTATCGACGACGAGGCGGCCTTCCGCGGCGGCCTCATTGACCGCCTGATCCGCACCGCCATCTTCGGCGACGACCAATCGAAGGCCGCCAGCCGCTGGCTGATCCGGGCCGCCGCGCCGCGCCTGGGCGCCTTCCCGGCCTCGATCCATGATCTCTACCTGGCGGGGGGCCGTGGCGACTATGCCCACGCGACGGCGCCGGCGATCAACATCCGCGGCCTGACCTACGAGGTGATGCGCACCGTCCTCCGCGCGGCCAGAGCCAATGACTGCAAGATCGTGCTGTTCGAGCTGGCCCGCTCCGAGATGGGCTACACCGACCAGCGCCCCGGCGAATACGCCGCCAATGCCCTCGCCGCCGCGATCAAAGAGGGGCACCGGGGCCCGGTCTTCATCCAGGGCGACCACTACCAAGTCAATGCCAAGAACTATGCCCAAGACCCTGATGGTGAGCTGCAAGCGATCCGCGATCTCACCGCCGAGGCGATCGCCGCCGGCTACTACAACATCGACATCGATGCCTCGACCATCGTCGATATTACGCTGCCCACCATTGCCGAGCAGCAGGCGCTCAACGCCCGCCACACGGCCGAGCTGACCCGCTTCATCCGGGAGCGGGAGCCGGCCGGGATCACGGTTTCGGTCGGGGGCGAGATCGGCGAGGTCGGCGCCCACAACAGCACGGTCGAGGATCTGACCGCCTTTATGGACGGCTATGTCCGGGAGCTGGCGAGTCAAGCCGAAGCCGCCGGGGGCGAGCTGCCGGGCATCAGCAAGATCAGCGTCCAGACCGGCACCAGCCACGGCGGCGTGGTCCTGGCGGACGGCTCGATCGCCGAGGTCGCGGTCGATTTCGACGTCCTGGGCGAGCTGTCCCGCGTCGCCCGCGAGGACTATCGATTGGGCGGCGCGGTCCAGCACGGCGCCTCGACCCTACCCACGGCGGCGTTCGGCCGCTTTGCCCGGGCGAACGCGATCGAGGTCCATCTGGCGACCGCCTTCCAAAACCAAATCTACGACAGCGACGCCTTCCCGGCCGCGCTCCGTGACGACATCTACGCCCACCTGGCGGCGAACCATTTGGACGAGCGCAAGCCGGACCAAACCGACGCCCAGTTCTACTACACGACCCGCAAGCGCGGCTTCGGCCCCTTCAAGCGCCAGTTGTGGGACCTGCCGGACGCGACCAAGCACGCGATCATGGCCGAGCTGGAGCCAACGTTCAGCCTGATGATGCGGGAGCTGGGCGTGGCCAACACCGCCGGCCTGGTCGATCGCGTCATCACGCCGGTCGAGGTCGAGGTGCCGGCCCCGGCCGGGCTCCGGGAGGCGGTGGCACGATAGGATGGCAATCCGATCGTCGCGATGGCTATGTTGCTCCCGTCGTCGAGTGTTTCGGCTACCAAGCTCGGGAACAAATGGCCCGGAGGGCACCTCGAGCTGAAATCACGAGACCCAGAGGGTACCCCGGCTAGAAGCCGGCTGTGGATTCACCCGTGGCCGCGATGGGATCTCGACCGACGACCCGTTCCAGATGACATCTAGCACGCTTCAGCGTGGTTTGTGTATTCAGCTCGGGGTGCCCTCCGGGCCATTTATTCCCGAGCTTGGTAGCGATGGAGACCGCGCTCCATACCGCATTGACTTCGATTTTCACTTCCAACCTGACGCCGGGGCGTCCGTCCGCTCGGCCACGATAAGAAGGTGATACCCAAACGGCCCCGCGCCCAGCCGGTCATCCACCCGGGCGACGAGGTCGATGAATGACCGGGGTGGCGCGTGGTCATGGTTGCGGCCCAGCAGCCAGCGTACGAGGACCAAGGAGATCAGACGAGCCAGGTCCGTCAATCCAATCCCCGAGGTCGTCACCTCGATCACCCGGAATTGATTGCTCAGCATCTGGTTCAGATCGCGCCGCGGGTAGTGCCGGCGCCAGCCGATGCCGCGGGTCTCGGGCAAGGAGGCGCCTCGCTTCGTGAAGTCGCGGAGGTACCGGTAGAGGTTGTAGCTATCGAGCCAGGCCAGCGGCCCATCCCGTGGCACCCGGAGCAGCAGCCGGCCGCCCGGCCGCAGTACCCGCGCCGCCTCGGCGATCGCCGCCTCGTCATCGACCACATGCGCTAGTTGGTCGTGGATGATGACCGCGTCGTAGACGGCGTCCGGATGTGGCCACGCCCTGACCGGCGGCGTGAACGGGCGCCCGGCTAGGTCGGCGGCGGGACCGAGGTCGAGCGCGTGTTGGTCCACCTGCCAGCCCGCCCGGCGCCAGGCGCGATCCAGCCGCGCCGGTGTGCCGACCGCGAGCACGCGCCTGCCGCATCCCGGCCCTGGCCACCGCAACTCGACCGCGACCGCGGTTTCCGCCACCTTCCCCGTCCCTGTTATCTTGGCCGGCACCCACCCGGCGCCAGCGGCTACCGCGTGCGATGATACCCGTGAATCACCGGCGGCACGTTGGAGATCGATCACGATGACCGAGCTATGCACCCTCCATCTGTTGGAGCCAACCATTGTCGCGCGCTATGTCGCGGCCGTGACCGGACGGGCCGAGCCGGAGACGGTCGTCCCCCACGCCCCGGAGTGGTCGGCCCGGATCGTCCGCGCCGCCCGGGTCGGGTATGAACGAGCCGGCGCCGGTCAGGAACAAGGCGCCAACGTCATCAGCTACGGCCTGGCCCAGGCGCTCGCCGCCAGCCAGCCCAGCTATTTCTTCCCCCGCACCGGGCTCAGCGCCTGGGAGGCGCGGATCGACCGCGGCCTGGGGATGCTGATGCGGCCGCCGTCGCGACTCTTTGGCGAAGCCGGGTTGCCGGTGGCGATCGCCCGCGCGATGCCGATCCGGGTCGATTTCGGTGGCGGCATGATGGGCGGGGCGCACATCCCGGCCCGGCTGATCCCCGAGCTACAGCGCCTGCTGGATAGCAAAGCGGAGCGCCTGGTGCGGCGGCTGGTTGAGGCGGAGCTGGACGGCGTCGCCCTGCTCGGCCTCTACATCGAGGCCGCCGAGACCGCCGCCGCTCAGAACCTGGGGCTGTACGAGGCGCTCGATGTCATCATTCCGGAGGCGCCGGACGCCGACCCGCCGGGGGCGCGGCTGATCCAGCCCGACCAGCGGCGCCTCCCGGCCGCGCTGCGGCAGCGCCTCGAAGACGCCGCCAAACCGCCGAAGAAGCCAGGACTCATGGCCCGGCTGCTCAAACGGGCCGCGACGTCGCCAGGATAGGAAAGGACCGCCCGTGGCGGACGATGCGCCGAACCCATCTCATCAGTTTCGCCGGTTGTTCACGCTCGACGAAGCGAACGGTCTGATCCGCCAATTGAGCCCGCTCCTGGTCACGCTGCGGGCGGACCGGGAAGCGGCGTTGCGGGTCCAGCGATCGCTCGAGGCGCTGACCCCGTCCATGCGCGGCAACGGCTCCGGCCCGCGGGCGGCCGAGCTGGAGCGGGAGCTGCGCCGGCTGGCGCTCAAGATCGCCGCCGGGGTCCGCCAAGTCACCAACCTCGGGGTCGAAATCAAGGACCTCGACCGTGGCGTGATCGACTTCCCAGCCCGCCGCGACGGCCGCATCGTCTACCTCTGCTGGCATCTGGGCGAAGACCGGATCGCGTTCTGGCACGACCTCGACAGCGGCTACGCCGGCCGCCAGCCCTTGTAGCGGCCGGGATCAGCGCCCGGTGAGGACGTGGGCGGCGATGGCGACCGCTTCGCGAATGGCGAAGGAAAGCTCCCCGCCGCCGCCGGCCACGATCGGGCTGTTGACCGCGGCCGCGCCATAGGGCTCGAAGCCGAGATCGCGGGCCATCAGCTTGGCCCGCAACAGATGAAAGCCGTCGCTCACCAGCAAGAGGCGCCGATCGTCGCGTGGCGATAGGACCTCGGCCACCCCCAGCATGCTCTGCCAGGTATCCCGCCCCTCGTTCTCGCGCACGATCGCCGTCGCGGGGACCCCATTCGCCAGCAAGAACAACTCACCAGCTTCGGCCTCGGTGAACTGGTCCCCCGGCGCCCGGCCGCCCGTCACCACGATGACCGGGGCGTAGCCGGCTTGATAGACCTCCAGCGCCCGCTCGAGCCTGGCTTCCAGCACCGGGCCGGGCCGGCCGTTGTATTGGGCCGTCCCCAGCACCACGATCGCGTCGACCGGCCGCGCCTGATCGGTGCGCGCCTGCCAGTAGACCGCCAGCACCAAGCCGACCATCACGATCATGGCGGCGACCAGGGCGAAGATGCTGGCTGTCAGCAGCCAGCGCCAGAGCTCACCCCAAACCGAGCGCCGCCAGCGGCGCGCCGGTTCCGGCCCCGGCGGCTGCCACGCCCGCGGGGCATGATCGACCGGCTCTTGGCTGGCGGTGGATTTGGGAAACCCGACCGGGCTCGCCTCCCGCGCTTGATTCATAGTGCGGATGATGGCACCCCGAGGCGCCGCAATTCAAGCCGGGACGCTCAGCCGCCGGCCGGCTCGATGTCGTCCTTGGCCGCTTCGACCGCCGGATCGGCTTTGATCGTTTCGTCCGGCCGGGTTCCCAGCTTGCCGGCTTCGACCAGGGTGCCCAGCACGTCATTGATGACGCGCACGCCCAGTAGCGAGGTGATGTCGCCGACGTCGTAGGGCGGCGCCACTTCGACGACCTCTAGGCCGGCGATCCCCTCGCGGGTGACAATGTTGAGCATCCGCAGTACTTCCCGCGGCAGCAGGCCGCCCGCTTCCGGGGTGCCGGTGCCGGGGGCAAAACCGGGATCGATACAGTCGATATCGAACGAGAGGAAGACGGTCTTGGCGTTCTTCCAGGCGATCTCCAGCGCCATCTCGGCGATCCGCTCCAGCCCCCAGCGCTCGATGTCGGTCACCGTAATCACGGTCGCTTGCCGCTCGCGGGCGACCTGGACCCCCTTCCGGCTGCCGGTCCAGCCGCCGATGCCGACCTGGACCAGGTTCACCGGCGGCGCGTTTGGGATGTTCGTGGCGTGGAAGAAGGGCGTCCCGTGCATCCGCTCATCGAGGTTGTACTCCGAGAGGTCGGAGTGGCGGTCGAAGTGGATGATGCCGATATTGCCATCGACATAGGGTGACAAACCGCGCACGTCCGGATAGCCGATCGAGTGGTCGCCGCCCAGGATGACGGGGAAGACCGCTCGCTCGTGGAGATAGGCGACCGCCTTGTCGATCTGGTCGAAGGTCTTCTCGATATTGGCCGGAATGACCGAGACATCGCCGACATCGACCATCTCGAGCGACTCGTGGAGATCGACCCCGGCCTCGAAGTTGTAGCCGCTGCTAAGGGCCGAAATCGTCCGCATCGCCTGCGGTCCCCAACGGGTGCCGGAGCGAAAAGTGGTGCCGCCATCGAAGGGAACCCCGATCACGGCGACATCCTGGTCGCCCAGCTCTCGCATATCCTCCAAGAAGGTGGCGCCGCCAAAGGTCGGGGCATGGGAAAACCGCGCCCCGCCGCGACAGAAGAGCGGGATGTTGCGGTCGTTGATCGTCGCCGCCGAGGGCAGGCCAAGCTCCAGGTTGTGTTGGATCCGCTCCTTCGCCTTCGTCGAAGGCAGCTCCGCCTCCCGTTGCAGCATCCGCGTCCCGTGCAGCTGCTCCCGATCCATGGCCTCTCCTCATCGTAGCCAGCGACCTGCTGCCCCGAGTGTAGCCGGTCGCCGGGTTCAATGTGCGCGCGCATTGGCGATGCCCTGATCTGGCGGCACCGGGCCGATGCAAGCGAGTAGACTTCTCTGCACGACATCGGAATGATCGACCCGAAACGGCACAAGATCAGCACCATCTCACATTGCGATTGTCCGAGGCGCCGATCAGGATGATCCGAAACAAGGGAGAGGCACATGTCAGGGAGACACCCGCTTTCCAAGCTACGAGCGCGGATGTCACCTGAGGCACGGGCACGGGCCGACGCCGAAGCAAGGCGCCTCACTGAAGAAATAGACCGGGTTCTGACGGCCCGTGATCGAGCCGAGGCAGCCGCGGTCGTCACCGATCATGCCGACCCCGATCAACACCAAAGACGAGCGCCAGCCCCGCCCGCCGAGGATGGGCAACAGCTGTAGTCCGGCTCCTAGCGGCGGCGACCGCGGATCGGTGTAACGTCAGCCGTTGTTGCCTCGTTGTATAGTTTCGGGATGCACTGTTGCGCGCCGCGCTGCCCGCCGCGGGCGCGCTTCCCGGATTGACACCGCTGACGGAGGACCACAATCGTATGAGCACGATCTATGCCCCACGAGCCATTGTGTCCCGCGCCCAGGAGGACACCGACGCCGAGAGCGTGGCCCTCTCCGAGGTGCCTTCGACCGGCGCCGCCCGGCCGGGCCCGATCCTGAACAGCGTCACGACCGGCGTCGCCCCCGCGGTGACGGAGGCCGAGGTCGAGGTCGCGGAGGCCGAGATCCCGGTTGGGGTCGCGCCGCTTTCATTCCAAATCCCCGACTTCGGCGTCGACGCCCCGATCGAGCTCGGCGCGATCACCGATGGCGTGATGGGTGACCCGAGCGGTCCCTGGGTGATTGCCTGGTACAACGATCTCGGCCGCCTCGGTCAAGGCACCAACGTCGTGGTGTCCGGCCATGTGGACTACTACACCGTCGGCCCGGCCGTGCTCTGGTCGATCAAGGAGCCGGGTTTGGCGCCAGGCACGCTGATGACGATGACCGGTGAGGACGGCTCGGTCTTCCAGTACGCGGTCGAATGGAGCCAGCAATTCCATGTCGCGACTGAATTGACCCCCGACGTCATTCAGAACGACATCGTCAACCACACCGGGTTCGAGGCGCTGACCATCGTCACCTGCGGCGGCGAGTTTGATCCCAGCACCGGATCGTACCTTTCACGGATCATTGTTCGGGCCAACCAGATCTAGTCCCGTCTCGCTCGCATCGTCATCACCGTGCATCGCTGGAGCCGCTCATCCCGTGTCCGCGCCTATGCTCGCCAACCCGGCCGCGGTGAACGTCCCCGCTCAAGCGGCGACGCCTGATCTTGACGCGCTGTTGAGCGAGGGAATGATCGGCCCGCGGGATGGCGCCGGGCGCACCTGCGTGGTGGCAATGAGCGGCGGGGTGGACAGCGCCGTGACCGCGTTGGTCATGCGGGAGCGCGGCTACCGCGTGGTCGGCATCAACCTCCGGCTCTTCTCGCCCGACGACGCCGACCACCGGGCCAACCCCTGCTGCGGCATCCCGGCCATGGACGATGCCCGGATGACCTGCGCCGGGCTCGGCATCCCGTTCTACGCGATCAACATGGAGTCGGAGTTCAGCCGGGCGGTCATTGACAACTTCGTCGATGCTTACGCCGCCGGCCAGACCCCGAACCCCTGCCTGGAGTGCAACCGGCACGTCAAGTTCCGTCACCTGGTCGAGCGGGCCCGCCTGCTCGGGGCCGATTGCCTGGCCACCGGCCACTACGCTCGGATCCTGCCGGGCGATCCTGATCGGGGGGTGCCGCACCGGCTGTTCCGGGCGGTTGATCCAGACAAGGACCAGAGCTACGTCCTCCACACCATGAGCCAAGACCAGCTCGGCTTCGTCCGCTTCCCGCTCGGCAACCTGCGCAAGACCGAGGTCCGGGCCCTGGCCCATGCCTTTGCCCTGCCGGTGGCGGACAAGGCCGAAAGCCAGGAGATCTGCTTCGTCGGCAAGCGCTCCTATGCCGATTTCGTCGCCGCCCGCCGGCCGGACGCGGCCCGCCCCGGCGTGGTGGTCGATGCGTCCGGTCAGCGCCTGGGCGAGCATCGCGGCCTGGTTCACCACACGGTCGGCCAGCGGCGGGGTCTCGGCCTGCCCGGCCCGGAGCCGCGCTTCGTCCTCCGGCTGGAGCCGGCGGCGAACCGCGTCGTCGTCGGCTCGCGGGCGGAAGCGGCCGCCCGCCGGATCACCGCCGATGGGTTCACCCTCATTCGTGGCGATTGGCCGGCGGCGGCGTTTGACGCCGACGCGGTCGTGCGCTATCGCGGCGCCCCAACTCCGGCCTCGATCACCCTCGACCCTGCCGGCGGCGGGGCCACCGTTACCTTCCCCGGCGACGGACCGATTGCCTCACCCGGCCAAGCGATCGTCCTCTATCGTGGCGACGAAGTGTTGGGTGGCGGCACGATTCGCGGCGTTACGACACGCTCGGCGCCCTAACCCCACGCGGACATGCTACGATGCCGGTGCGGGTTGTCGGCCGAGGGGGTGAGCAGCGGGATGGACAACGAGAACTTCTCGGAGCCGAGCAAGGCCAAGCTGTACGCGATTCTCGGCAGCGCCGGCGCCCTGATCCTGTTCGGGTTGATCGTTTGGGGCCTGTTCGTCCTCGGCGGCGAGGACCAGTCCGCCCTGGAACGCCTCCGCGACATCGCCATCATCTTTATCGTCTTGCTCTTTGCCGTGGTCGTGATCCTGCTGGCGGGGATCACCGCCGCCCTCGTCTTCCTCACGATTCAGCTCAAGGATCGGGTCATCCCCCTCTTGGAAGAACTGACCGGCACCGCGAAGCAGGTCCGGGGCACCGCCCAGTTCATGACCGAAGAGGCCGTTAAGCCGATCATCGCCGTCGCCGGCGGCCTGGCCCGGTTTCGCTCGATGACGAGGTCCGTCACGAACCGCAAGCGCTGACCGTGGCCGGGCTTAGCGCCGGCGCAGCCGGTCCACCAGGCGCAGCTCGCTTTTCTCATGGAAATGGATCGTGGTCCGCACTGCCAGCCCGATCAGGAGGATCAGGATCACCCCGGAGAGGGACATATCGACCAACGAGAGGGTCGGCAACGGCTGCGGCACCATCACCGAGCGAATCCCCCAGACCCCGAGGATCAGGCCGCCGATGCCCAGCAGCAGGTCATCAATTGAGCGCGTGAAGAGCGCTAGCGCCCCCGAAATGCCGATCAGCAGGACCAGCAGCCCGGTCAGCACCCGCAAGTAGAGGGGACGGTGGAAGTCGAGCTGCTGCCCCGCCACCGCCGACAAGAGATCGTCCTGCTCTTGCACCTCCGGCAACGCGACGTGTTCCGGCGGCCGCATCACGAACTCGGGCACCTGGTCCTGGACCGAAATGATCAGATTGTCGGCAAAGTTTTGCTCGGTCAATGGAGTTTGGGTGCCATCGGCGTTCACCGCATAGCCGGCGATCGCGAGTTGCAGCGTGTACCCGTCAAAGGGGTAGAGGCTCGGGTTGCCGGCGATCGGCAGATCAACCCCTTGGGTGAAGATATCGACGGCCTCGAGGATTTGCAGCTCGGCGGAGGGGGCCATCCCCTTGCGGCCGGCCGCGTCATCGAGCGCCAGCAGCAAGAGATCGAGCTCGGGACAGTTGCCGGTGCATTCCCGGTGGCCGGACACGGTCATTGAGACGGAGGCCGCCCCTTCCGTGATGTCGTCCATCGCGATGTTGATGTAGGTGCGGTCCCGCTCGTTGCCCTCGGTTTCCGCGATCGACATCGCCCGCCCGGTCTTCAAGTCGTAGACGATTTCGTCGGTGGCGCCGAACAGGGTGTCGATCATGCTGCTGATGGCGAATGGCAGGGCAAAGATGACAAAGACCACGAGCAGACCGGTAAACACCAGCGCCACCCGGTACCACCGCTTCGACCGCTCCTGACCGGCCCGTGCCGTCTCGCCGGCCTCGGTCGCCTCCCCGCTCATATCGTCATCGCCGCCCGCGGCTGGGTTGGCAGTTTCATTGGGCGGATTGAGATGGCTTGGCGTTGCCCTGAGATGACTCATCTGTTCAGCCTCGGCCGTCGCACAGGTTGGCCGCCCCTTGGCCACGGTTCCTGGCAGCGTGAGTTATAGCAGCGATGATGGCCGTGTCCCCGCCAGGATGCGGGTCATTTGCTCTGGGGCGACCACCGGCGAATCACGAGCCAGGTAGCAGGCCGCGACGCGGGTGGGGTCGGTCTGGAAGAGCGGCGGCGCTTGCTCGACACAGATCGGCATCGCGTGCGGGCAGCGATCGTGAAAGGCGCAGAATGACGGGCCGGTTGGGACCAGCCGCTCCGCCCCGGAGCCGCGGCCCAGCACCCGCTCCCCCTGCCACGCTTCGGTCGGATCGGGCGCCGGGATCGACCCCACCAGCAGCCGCGTGTAGGGGTGCTCCGGGGTTTGGACGACGAGGCCGACCGCGCCCGCCTCCGCCACCGCCCCGCGATAGAGGACGATGATGTCTTCGCTGATCTGGAAGGCGGTGGTCAGATCGTGGGTGATGTAGACGATCGAGATGCCGAGGTCGCGGTTCAGCGTCAGCAAGCTGTTGAGGATCGTCGCCCGCAACGAGGCGTCGACCATCGACACCGGCTCGTCGGCGATGATCAGCCGCGGCCGCAGCAGCACCGCCCGCGCCACCATGATCCGTTGCCGCTGGCCGCCGCTCAGCTGGTGCGGGTACCGGCCCAGCGTTTCCTCCGGCCGCAGGCCGACCGCCGAGAGGGCCGACTCCATCAGCTCCCGGCGCTCCCGCTTCGACGCCGCCAGGCCGAAATTCTCGATCGGCAGGGCGAGGACGTGATCGACCTTGTAGAAGGGGTTGAAGACCTCGAACGGGTCCTGAAAGATCGCCTGCACGTCCTGCAAGAACCGCCGCCGCTCGTCGCCGCCGAGCGTGGTCAGCTCCTGGCCCCGGAACAAGACCTGGCCCGAGGTCGGCGCCGCCAGCCCCAGCAGCAACCGCACCAGCGTCGTCTTGCCGCTGCCGCTTTCGCCGACGATGGCGGTGACCGACGGTTGCTCGCCACTGATGGCGAACGAAAAGTCGCGCAGGGCCACCGTCTCGCCCGCGCTGAGCAAGCCGGTGCCGAAGACCTTGGTCACATTGCGCGCTTCGAGCAGGGCGGTCATGAGGCCTCCTCGTAGAGGTGGCAGGCGACCTGGTGATTCGGCCGTAGCTCCCGCACCGGCGGCATCCGCAGCTTGCAGATATCCATCGCGAACGGGCACCGAGGATGGAACGGGCACCCGCCCGGCGGGTTCAGCAGCGACGGCGGCGAGCCGGGAATGCCGACGAGCTGATGTTTGGTCGTCAGCGACGGGAGGCTGGTTATCAGCATCTTGGTATAGGGATGGAGCGGCTCGGCGAAGAGATCGCCCACCGTCGCCAGCTCGACCAGCTTGCCCGCGTACATCACCCCCACCCGGTCGACGGAGTGCGCCATCAGCCCCATGTCGTGGCCGATCTGGATGACCGCCGCCCCCAGCTCTTGCTGCACCGTGCGCAGCGTATCGATCACCTGCCACTGGACCACGACATCGAGCGCGCTCGTCGGCTCATCGGCGATGATGACCCGCGGTTGGAGGCTGATCGCCATCGCGATGCAGACCCGTTGCTTCATGCCGCCGCTCAGCTCGTGCGGAAACATATTCGCGACCGACCGCCGCAAGCCCACCTTTTCCAGCAAATCGCCGAGATAGACGGTAAACGCCTTGTCGCTCATCCGCTGCTCGTGGTCCCGCAAGCCCGCCGCGAACTGGGTCTTGATCCGCTTGACCGGATTGAGCGAGTTCATCGCCCCTTGGGCCACCAGCGAGATCTTGGCCAGCCGGGTCTTGCGCATCGCGTCCTCGTCGAGCCGGAGCAGATCGACGTCGTCGAGCATGACCGCGCCGCCCTCGATCCGGCCCGGCGGCTTAATCATCCGCAACAGGCTGAGGGCGATGGTCGATTTGCCGCTGCCCGATTCACCGACCAACCCCAAGCGCTCGGCCGGTTGCAGGGCAAAGCTCACCCCATCGACCGCTTTGACCGGCCCGGCCGCCGTGCGGTAATAGACCCGCAAGTCTTCGACCCGAAGCACGTCCGTCATCGAACCGTCCCCCTCGGGCGGCGCCCAACCCAGGCTGTCTCGTCATGCTGGCGATGACCGTATGGTACACGACCCTCGGTGTCAATGCAGAGCCATGCCCGGCTTCGCCGGCACGACAAGCGCGATGCCTGAACATCACCGAGCGCTTTGGGCCGGTGCCGCCGAGTGTTCCACCGTCGATTATCGGATGAAACCCGATTGACAAGATGCCGCCGGCAGCTATCATCGCCGCGAAGCCGGTCGCCGTGCGATTGCATCGGTCCATTTCGGGGCGACGCGCCGCGGTCGGGTCTCACCAGCGCGCCACCCCGAAAACGGGGCGGGCAACCACGCGGAGGTACGCTCATGGCCGAGCCCGAGACCACCCGAGTTTCGCGTCGCGACGTCGTCAAGGCGGGCGCCGCGCTCGCCACGACCCCGTTTCTGCTGCCCGCGGTTGCCGGGGCGCAGGAGATCCCCGCCGTCGACCGCAACCGGACGCTCATCCTGCGCTGGGGCGGGCGCGAGGGCCGGCACATCGACGCCGAGCTCTGGAACGGCTATGCCCTGGGCGCCAACCACCAAAACGGCCTGTTGCTCGTCTATGAGCCGCTGGCCTTCTACAGCGCCTTCGCCGACGAGATGATCCCCTGGTTGGCCGAGAGCTGGGAGTTCTCCGACGACCTGCTGGAGCTGCGGATCATCACCCGCTCCGGCATCACCTGGAGCGACGGCGCGCCGTTCGGCGCCCACGACGTCGCCTACACGCTCAACGCCCTGCGCGATCTCGGAGCCCAAGTCCGCTGGGGCGTGGACATCGAGCAGTTCATCGAGGAAGCCACGGTCGAGAGCGAGCAGGAGACGCTCGTCCGCTTCAAAGTGCCCGCCCCCCGCTTCTTCTACTTCATGACGTACAAGTTCGACATCGGCCTCTACATCGTGCCGCGGCACATCTACGAGGGCCAAGATTGGACCAGCTTCACCGCCTTCGATCTTGAGCAGGGCTGGCCGGTCACCACCGGTTCCTGGCGGGTCGTCTTCTCCTCTCAAGAGCAGAAGGTTCTGGACCGGGCCGAAAGCTGGTGGGCGGTCGAGCAGGGGCTGGTCGAGGCGATGCCGGCGGTCGAGCGGATCGTCTATCTCCCTTTTACCGAGGAGACCCAAGTCGCCCAGCAGGTCATCACCAACCAAATCGACACGTCGTTGGGCCTGGGACCGCTGACCCTGGAAACGATTCTGGTCCAGAACCCGGCGGTGATCACCCACACCCTGAAGGAGTCTCCGTTCGGCTACGTCGATTGGTGGCCGACCTCGCTCTACGTTAACAACGCGATTGAGCCGTTCAGCGACCCCAACGTGCGCTGGGCGCTCAGCTACTTCATCAATCGCGAGCAGATCATCGATGTGGCGCTCGGTGGCGCCGGCAGCACCGCACCCTTGCCGATGCCGACCTATCCCGGCCTGATCCCCTTCTTCGAAGAGGTCGCCGACCTGATCGAGGAATACCCAACGCTGGAGTTCAACCCGGAGAAGGGCAACGCCCGGCTCGAGGAATCGGGCTGGACCAAGGACGGCGAGGGGATGTGGGCCAAGGAGGGCACCACGCTCGACGTGCTGATCGAGAGCGTCGCCCTGTTCGCCGACATTGGCCCCGTGATCGCGGAGCAGCTCCGGCAGCAAGGCGTCCAGGCAACGTTCGCGATGCCGACCGATATCCTCGACCGCTTCGAGCAGGGCAACTACTCGGCCTCACTGTTCGGCCACGGCGGCAGTGTCAGCGCCGATCCCTACTACACCTTGCGCCTCTACCAATCGACCACGCTGGCGGTCCCCGGCGGCCACCTGGTCAACTTCTCGAAGTGGCAAAACGCGGAGTTCGACACCATCGTCGACGAGATGGCGGTGACGCCGCCCGAGGACCAGGAGGCCCTGCTCGACCAGTTCCGGCGGACGATGGAGATCTGGCTGCCGGAACTGCCCGATATTCAGATTCAAGAGTTCTATCACCGGATCCCGATGAACACGACGTACTGGCAAGGCTGGCCGACCGAAGAGGACCCGTACGTCAACGGCGCCTTCTGGCACCTCACCTTCCAGTTGGTCTTGAACCGGCTGACCGCGGTGCAGTAGTCGCGCTTTTTCCCGCGTCATAGGCGGCGAGTCCCGTCAGGCTCGCCGCCGCCGAGACGCCGTTGACCGCGCCGGGCGCTGCCAATCGTCGCGCCACGGAGACCGACCTCACCGCGGCGTCTTCCTCCTGAACTCGGGGGTGTCCGTTGCCAAGATCATGCCCACCCCGGCGGTCCCGGTAACGTGGTGAACAATCCGGGCACCACGCCGCTAATGGCTGGTTAACGCTGGTCTCCTATCGTACGGGCGAGCGGCGGCGGACGCCGGCGACACGATCACCATCAGGTCAGGAGATCAGCCATGGGAACGGCGATGCGGCTATCCGAAAGCGAGCCAGGGCTGGGCAGCAACGGCCCCCGGACGGCGGGCCGGCCCCTGCTCATCAGCCTCCTGATCATCGGCGCCCTGGCGGCCGGCGCCTCGGTGGCTTCGGCAAAGGGCAACGACACCACGCGGTTCGACGATCGGTCGGCCACGCGGTCGACGAGCAGCCAGAGCGCCGAGCTCCGCGCCACCGCGATGGGAATCTCCGTCCCCCTGCCTCCCCCGTCGTGACGCGAACCGCCAATGCGGCCCATGGCGCGGACTGGACCGGCCACACCCGCATCGCTGATACTGCGTGGACGGTGTACCGGACGACCTCCTGGAGGATCCCGATGCGGTTTTCATGGCATCGTCTCGCCGGCGCGGTCGCCTTCGCCTGCCTCTTCACGCTCCTGGTATTCTTTTCGCCATCGGGCGAGGTCAGCGCCACCCAACTGCTCTGGGCGCTCAGCTCCGGCATCATCATCGGCTACATCGCGTTTCCAGGGCTGGCGTATGCCTGGAGCGCGCGGCCGCCGTGGCGCCCGCCGTGGGGCCGCGTCGCCGCCACCGCCGGCCTCGCTGGTTCGGCCGCGATTGGCGTGACGGCGGTCAGCGCGCGGCTGAGCGACAACGATCTTCGCCCGGTCTCACTGCTTGTCTCGTTCCTGTTTGCGGCTAGCCTGATCTACATCAACCTGGGCAGGCGTGATTCGCGATCGCCGTCCTTGCGGCGCCGGAAGCTAAAGACATCCGGCTGAGCCATGAAAGCACCCTGAAGGGGCTGTGAAGACGATCATCTACCTCGCGCCTAGAGACAATCGCCAAGCAAGTCTCAGCTTCCTTATGGAACGCGCTTATTTAGTCGGCTGATTTGAGGCCGACATAGTGGAGCAGCGCGGGTGACGGCTGCTGGTAGGTCGCCAGCCACCGGTCCAGCTCCGCGCGCAGCCGGTCTAGGTCATCGGCCCAG
>JALZJP010000075.1 GCA_030859715.1 Chloroflexota bacterium | reverse complement strand
CTGGGCCGATGACCTAGACCGGCTGCGCGCGGAGCTGGACCGGTGGCTGGCGACCTACCAGCAGCCGTCACCCGCGCTGCTCCACTATGTCGGCCTCAAATCAGCCGACTAAATAAGCGCGTTCCATCATTCCAGCGCCGCCAGCGCGGCGTGTCGATGTCCACACCATTCACCCAAATCTCGTACTAGACCAGCAGCGAGCGCGGCACCTCTTGCACCGACTTCAACCCACAGAGCAGGAGATCGAGCTCCAGCTCGGCTCGCAGCAAGTCCAGCACATGACGCGCCCCGGCTTCCCCGTTGACCGCCAGACCCCAGAGCACCGGCCGCCCGATCAGCGTCGCCCGCGCCCCCAGCGCCAGCGCCTTGATCACGTCGGTGCCGCGCCGGATACCGCCATCCACCAACACCTCGACCCGGTCGCCGGCGGCCTCGACCACGGCCGGCAAGGCGTCCAGGGCCGCGATCGCGCTGTCAAGCTGGCGGCCACCATGGTTGGAGACCAGCACCGCCCGCGCCCCATGCTCCGCCGCCAGCACCGCATCGTCAGGATGCAAGATCCCTTTCGGGATGATCGGCAACGCGGTGATCGAGGCCAGCCAGTCGAGATCGGCCCAGCTCAAGCCGGCGTGCCACAACGAGGCAACATAGGACGCCATGCCGGAGCCGCCGTCAGCGGCGGGAACCAGACGATGGATCGCGGTTTCGAGGTTGGCCATCGCCAGACCGGGCGCCAGGCGATAGCGGTTCCGCTCGTCCGCCTCGCGCCGGCCCAGCTTCGGCACGTCCACCGTCACCATCAGGGCGCTCGCCCCCGCCGCTTCCGCCCGCTCGACCAGATCCCGCGTGATGCCGCGATCGGTGAAGACGTAGAGCTGGAACCACCACGGACCGGCATCGGGAGCGACGTCCTCGATCGTGGCGTTCGAGGCCGTGCTCAAGGTAAAGATCGTCCCGGCGGCCTTCGCCGCCCGCGCCGTGGCCAGCTCGCCATCCCCATGGACCTGTCCATGCAGCCCGGTCGGCGCCACCAGGACCGGCATCGACACCGGCTGGCCCAGCACCGAGGTTGCCAGCGACACCGCCCCCGGCCCGGTCAGCACGCGCGGCCGCAGCCGCCAGCGGCGAAACGCCGCCCGGTTGGCCCGCAGCGAGTCCTCATCGCCCGAGCCGCCGGCCACGAAGTCGTAGACCATCGGCGGCAGCACGTCCCGCGCCGCCGCTTCGTACTCATGGACATTGACCGGGACCGCGGCAACGGTATCACCCACCACCAACTCTCCTCAGACCATCCCGCCGCCAACCTTCAGGGCATGGCGCTTCGCCGGCGTTGCTGGCTCTCGCTCAGCGCCCGGCCGCCGCATCATGGCACGGTGGTCCCGGCGTCGCAATTGGGCGATCGCGCGTGATCCGCTTATTCAGCGGCCGAACCGTGCGATGATTGCTCGCCGGATGAGCGTACGGAGGGAGCAAGATGATCCGACAGTTGCTTTCCACCCTCGTCGTTTTCGTTCTCCTCAGCGCCGGCGCGGCGCCGGCACGGCACCATGGGCTGGCCCAAGACACTCCCGCCGCTGGGAGCCCGCGCGCCATGCTCCAGCGGGTGCCGCTGATCGGGCTCGGCGGCGATGCGGCCGGACAGGTCACGTATGCCAACCTGGCGTTGCAAGCCGCGGAGACGGGAGTGGAAGCGCCCACGGGCGACCCGGGCCAACCGATTCCGGACGACTGGATGGCGGCGGTCGGCACGATGAGCATTCATTCCCGCGCCAGCTTCATGACGCTCCCGGAGTGGGAAGAGACCTTCGGCTTCAGCCTGTTCGACCTCGATCAAGTTGTGGAATACGCCGCGCCGCCAGATTCGTATTCACTCTTCCGCGGCCGGTTCGATACCGACGACCTCGTTCGTCACTGGGAAGCGGAGGGGTATCAGTCCCGCGAAACCGACGCCGGCCCCTACTACACGATCCGTGGCGATCTCGAAATCGAAATGGGTTCCGACACTGGCCGCCTGGTTATGGCATCGGCCAACTACGTGGCGACCCTGGCCCCCGACACCATCGCCTTCGCCGCAACCGAGCACCTCATCACCGAGGCTGTCAACCTCGCGGCCGGCACGGGCACGTCCTTCGCGGACGAGATCAACGTGGCCTCGCTGCTGGAAGGGATTCCGGACGCGCTCAGTTCAGCCGTCATCATCCCCGGTTCGCTCCTCCTGGCCATGGGCGATCCCGCCGAGTTGGTAATTGATGACCCGGGGGAGATCGACGTCGATGCGATCGCCACCCGGCTCGCCGCCGATGCGGCCGCGGCAGCGATGATGCCGCCGCTCACCCTTGCCCTGTTGGGCTCAACCGCGGGTGGGCACTCGCGCTCGCCGGCCACCGGTGCGGCCACGCCGGTTGCCGGTATCCCCGACGCCCGGGCCGTCGCCGTCCTGGTCACCACCAACCACGCGGCCGCCCGTACGGTGGCCGAGGTCGTCGACACCCGGCTCCAAGGAAGCGGCGGCGAGAGCGCCTGGACCGACTTCTTCCCGGCCTGGGTGATCTCCGTGGTGGAGGACGAGCCGGTGGTGACGGTTGAGTTGGAGCTGGCGCCGGAGCGGTCGCCCTCGATCCTGATGCAGATGCTCTACCGCCGCGAGCTTGGGTTCCTGACCTGGGCTCCGTAGCGCCTCACCGGCTGGATCTGCCGCCGCCCTCCTGACGGTCGCCGCCGGCGAGGCGAAACCCGACCAGGATCAGGAGCGAGACGACGAGGAGGACGAACGACATCAGCAACGCGGCCTGCAGGTCGCCGGCGCCGTAGCGGGCGTAAATCGCCAGCGGCATCGTCTGGGTGACGCCGGGGAAGTTGCCGGCAAACATGATGGTGGCGCCAAACTCGCCGAGCGCCCGGGCCCAGGCCAGCACCGCCCCCGCCGCCAGGCCGGGCAAGGCCAGGGGCAGCGTGATCGTGGTGAAGACGCGGACTGGTGAGGCGCCAAGATCGGCGGCGGCGTCCTCCAAATCACGATCGACCCGGGCAAAGCCGCTTTGCGCCGCCCGCACGAAAAACGGGGCGGCGATGAAGACCTGCGCCATCACCACCGCCGCCGGGCTGAAGCCAATGGTGATGCCCCATTCAGCGAGCCACTGGCCGACCACGCCGCGCCGCCCAAACGCCATCAAGAGGGCGATGCCGGTGACCGCCGGCGGCAGCACGATCGGGAGATCGACCAGGCTGTCGAGCACCCGCTGGCCGGGGAACGAGCCCCGGGCTAGGATGTACGCCAGCGGCGTCCCCAGGAGCACGATCACGGCCATCGCGATCGCGGTCGTCACCAGGCTGAGCGTGATCGCCTGGCGCAAGGTGTCGAGCCCGGCCGCAGTGAGGCCGCGGCTCGCCGCCGCCGCCCGGATGACCATCGCCGCCAGCGGCACCGCCAGGAAGAGCACGAGGAGCGTCGCCGCGACCCAGACCGCGGGGCCGAATCGATTGGCGCCTGGTTCGCGGCGGGCCATCGCTTCCTAACCACCGGGGAGCCGCGTCAGCAGGCGCCCGGACCGCGCCCGTTCAGCCGTCATGCCGCGGGCTACGGGACCGGACCAAAGCCATACGCCGCCAGCGTCTCCCGACCGTCCGGGCCGAGGAGATAAGCGATGAAGGCCGCGCTCAGCCCCGGATCACCCGCGACGACGGGCGCGATGGGGTAGGTCGCCAGCACGTTGACCGGATCGGGAATCTCGATCAACTCGACGTCGTCACCGGCTACCGCCGCGTCCGAGACGTAGACGATGCCGGCATCGGCCTCGCCAAGCTGGACCTTGGTCAAGACCTCGCGCACGTCATCTTCCTCGGAAACGACGTTGGCCGCCACCCGCGCCACGAAATCCTCACCGTAGGCGGCGCTGTCCTGGCCCATCAAGCAGACCGCCTGCCGGGCATAGGCGCCCACCGGAACCTCCGCTTGGGCGAGGACCAACCGGAGCCCGTCCGTCGCCAGATCAGCCGCCGAGGCCAGCGCCGCCGGGTTGTCCGATGGCACGACGATGGCCAGCCGGTTGGAGACGAACGGCTCCGGCTCACCCGCGATCAGGCCGGCCTCCACCGCCGCCGTCATCTGGGCCAGGTTGGCGGAGGCGAAGACATCGGCGGCGGCGCCCTCGGTCATCTGTGTCACCAGCGTTTGCGATCCAGCGAAGTTATACGTGATCGTCAACCCCGGGTTGGCCGCTTCCAGGTCCGCCGCGATCTCGGTGAAGGCATCGGTCAGCGAGGCGGCGGCGAAGACGGTCAGCGTGCCCCCCTCCGCGGGAAACGTCACCTCGTCAACGGCGCTTGCGGCCGGCGATGCCGAGGCCGGTGCGCTTGCCGCCGGCTCGGGACAAGACCAGGGCGCCCCTTGGGCGAAACCGCCGGGAGCCATGGGCACGCCAGCAGCCAGGGCGAGGCTCACCAGCGTGACGATCAGTCTTCCCAGGGTGCGGCGGTTGCCGGCCATGTCGCCTCCTCTTCGCCCGCTTCGGCACGTTTCGATCAATGACTGAATACTCAATGATTAGGTCAAGCCCGTGGCCTGAGCGTAGAGGAGGAGCCGGCCAGGTGTCAAGCCCGAGCCGAGTCCAGGGATGCAATCGGCCTCGCGGCGTTGGCACCACTGGTGCGACCTCGGCGGCAGCGGCACGGCGCCTGACCTGGGCCTCGCTCCCAAACCGAGAGGAGATGTCTCTGTCTACTTCCCTTCGAGCGACACCGCGCCCCCGAGCAAGGGCCTCATCCGCGTCTTGACGCTGAACCTCCGCGGCCTCGGTGGGGACTGGACCGACCGGAGATCGGCCCTGATCACCGGGTTGCGCGATCTGCAGCCCGATCTGGTCGCGTTCCAGGACGTCGTCAAGACCAAAGACTACGACCAGAGCGCGGATCTCCTTGGACCGGATTACCATGTCATTCACCAGTCGGGCCGGGCAACCAACGGCTCTGGCGTCTCAATAGGGAGTCGCTGGCCGGTCGAGACCATGCACCAACTCGACCTCCGGGTCAGCGAACGGGTGCAACCGGACTTCCCATGCACGACACTGGTGACGGAAATCCTCGCCCCCCATCCCATCGGCGTCCTGCTCTTCGTCAACAAGCGGACGTCATGGCAATTGGACTATGAAGTGGAGCGGGAATTGGAAGCGGTGGCCGCGGCTCGGTTCATCACGGAATGCGTCAATCAACGCGGCCTCCATGTTGTGCTGGCCGGCGACTTTAACGCCGATCCTGACGCGGCCAGTGTCCGCTTCTGGACGGGACGCCAGTCACTGTCGAGCATCAGCGTCTGCTATCGGGATGCGTGGGAGAGCGTGCATCCATCGGAGCCGGGCCACACCTTTTCACCACGCAATCCGTTGGTGGCCGATTGGGACTGGCCGTTTCGACAAATTGATCGCATCCTCGTCCGGTGCGGCGAGCACGGCGGACCGACGCTTGCCATCGCCGCCCGCGAGCTGGCCTTCGACCAACCAATCAACGGCGTCTGGGCGAGCGACCATTTCGGCGTCGTCGCCGATCTCATGGTTCCACCAGGTTCATCGGGCTAGCCCGACGAAGGCGCGACACCACGCCTCGATCACATCGTCAAGGGAGAGAAAGGCTATGAAGCGTTCGACCGACCGCATTCTCACCACCCACACCGGCAGCCTGCCCCGCCCGCCGGCGCTGACGGCGGCGTTGCAGCGGCGCGACCAAGGGGAGGCCGCCGACGGCGAGCTGGACGCCCTGATCCAGGCAGCGGTGCGTGACGTGGTGCGCCGACAGGCCGAAGCCGGCGTCAGCGTCGTCAACGACGGCGAGGCGAGCAAGATCGGCTACTCGACCTACGTCAAGGAGCGCCTTACCGGCTTCGGCGGCGAGAGCGGCCCCGGCCGGCCAAATCGCGACGCGCTCGACTTTCCGGAGTACGTCGAGAGCGTGAAGCGGGACCGCGGCGCCACCCGGCCCGCCTGCGTCGGACCCGTCGCCTATCGCGATCCGGACGCGGTCCGGACCGATATCGCCAACCTGCGAGCCGGGCTGGACGGCGTGGCGGTGGCGGACGCCTTCATGAGCGCGGCCTCGCCCGGCGTCATCGCGGGCTTCCTGGAGAACCAGCACTACCCCACCCACGAGGCGTATCTCTTCGCCCTGGCCGACGCGATGAAGACCGAGTACGACGAGATCCATCGCGCCGGATTCGTCCTCCAGCTCGACTGCCCCGACCTGACCGACGTTCGCTACCAGTCAGGCGAGAGTTCGGAAGCGTACCGCCGTCGCATCGCACTGCACATCGACGCGCTCAACCACGCCACCCGCGACATCCCCGGCGAGGCGATGCGCCTGCATCTCTGCTGGGGCAACTACGAGGGGCCGCACACCAGAGATGTGCCATTGGCTGAGATCATCGACCTCGCCTTCGCGGCGCGGCCGGCCGCGATCTCGTTCGAGGCGGCCAACCCGCGCCATGCTCACGAGTGGACGCTGTTCGAGGAGATGAAGCTTCCGGCCGGCAAGGTGCTCATCCCTGGCGTCCTGGACTCCACCACCAACTACGTCGAACATCCGGAGCTCGTCGCCCAGCGCCTCGTCCAGTACGCCACCCTTGTCGGCCGCGAGCATATCATCGCCGGCAGCGACTGCGGCTTCGCCACCTTCGCCACCTCGCTCGCCGTCCACCCCACGGTTACCTGGGCCAAGCTGCGGGCGATGGCGGACGGCGCCCGGCTCGCCTCGGCCCAGCTCTGGGCTTGACCACGTCCGGCTCAGGTTCTGAGCGGGGGCGCGTCGTCGGGCGCCAGGTAGGCGCCGATCTGGCCCAGAGCTGGACGCTGGGCCTCGGGTTGGGATCGTCCCCTTGCTCGTCGAAGCTCTCCTCGCTCAAGGTGGTGGCGATCGCCACCACGATCGGCCGCGATGGTAGGTCGGCCATGACCGAAGCAGATCCGCCAAATAGCGGGGTTTGCGCCAGCCACGACCCATTGATCACCACACCCAAGCCGAAGCTGTAGGCACGGTCCGGGGTACGACGGGTTGGACAGCCCGCCAAGGGATTGAGAGTTGAGGTCCGTTTGGCACCCCAAGTCAACTGCCAGGATTCGCCTTAGCGCGTCGCCAACGCGGCGTTGACCAACGACAGCATCCGCTCGAGGTCAAACGGCTTGGCCACAAAGGCGGCGTTGGGGACGATGAGGTCGCGCCGGGCGGCGCTCATCAGGATCACCGGAATCCGGGAGAGGGGCGGCCGACGCCGGAGCCGCTTGAGGAAATCGAGCCCATTCAAGTGAGGCATGTAGACATCGGAAATGATGAGGTCGGGACACCGGGCGCTGACGATACCCCAGGCTTGCTCGCCATCATAGGCGCGGAGCACCCGATAGCCTTCGTCCTCGAGCAGGAACGCGATGACATCAACGATAGACGGCTCATCATCGACCACGAGGATGGCTGGCGACGCCGGGCCAACGGTTCGGTGCGGCTCCGGATACCCGGCGGCAACGGACGCGATTCGGCCGGCTGGTGGTGACATGGTCTACTTCCTAAGCAACTACGGTCGAGGCGGGCCTCAAGGCGCGGGCCTTGGTTTCGCCGGCGAGTCGCGGTCTCGCACTCATGCGGTGCGGGCGGGGGCGACCGTAATCGGTACGACCTAGACGTATTCGCTCCTTGGCTCCGCCGTGGCAAGTGACGGCACCCCTTCGGCTGACGCCGCTGTCAGTCCCCGCCAGAGCGCAATCGCCATGCCACTTCCGAACTTAATGAACCTATGCTACAGAAGCGACCGGGGGTTGCGGCATTCGGAACCGGTCGTTATCATCGCGCCGCGACGGCTTTCCGGAGGAATTGGCGCGATGAGGGACGAAATCAGGCATGGACGATGCGAACGCCTTCCCCCGTGATGGGCTCATACTCTCCGCCGCCACCACCGGCTCCTGGACGACCAAGGCCCAGAATCCGGCCGTGCCGATCACGGCCGAAGAGATCGCGACGGCGGTGATCGCCTGCGCCCATGCCGGCGCCGCCATCGCCCATATCCACGTCCGGGACGACGCCGGGCTCGTCAGTTGCGACCCCGTTCGCTACGCCCGCGTCCGGTCGCTGGTCGAGGCCGCCGGGCGCGATGTCATCATCAACATGAGCACCGGCGGCGGCGCCGGCCAGACCACCGACGAGGAGCGGCTGGCCCCGGTCGCCCTGGCCCCGGAGATCGCCTCGCTCGATTGCGGCTCGCTCAATTTCGGCTCGCGGGTCTTCGTCAATTCACCCGACTTCCTGCAGACCCTGTCGCGGCGGATGTTGCGGCACGGGGTCCGGCCCGAGATCGAGTGTTTCGAGCCGGGGCACGTCTGGAACGCGCTGCGCCTGATCGATGACGGCCTGCTGCGGCCGCCGTACTGGTTCCAGTTCGTGCTCGGCGTCCGCGGCGGCTCACCGCCGACGGTCAAGCAACTCGTGCATCTGGTCGAGATGCTGCCCCCTGGCGCCCACTGGTCGGTCTGCGGCATCGGCCGGGCCCAACTGCCGCTCGGGTTGGCGGCCATGGCGATGGGCGGCCATGTCCGGACCGGCCTGGAGGACAACGTCTACTATCACCGGGGCGAGCTGGCCACAAGCAACGCCCAGCTCGTCGAGCGTTTGGTCCGCATCGCCGACGAGCTGGGCCGCCCGGTCGCCACCCCGGCCCAGACCCGCCGCCTGCTGGACCTCCCGGCCCAGCCGGTCGGCGACTGACCGCTGGATCAGATGAACCGCTACTCCGGCAAGATGCGAAACGTGGAGACATGCCGCGGCCGGACCGCGGCGAAATGCCGGCGGTCGAGGGTGATGATGAGGTCGGTGTTCAATCGTTCGGCAAGTGCTACGATGGAAGCGTCAGTGCCGCCGAGCGGGAAGTCCCGATACTGATGGACCAGCTCGGCAATACGTACCCACTCCTCGCGCGGGGGCATCTCCACCTCGAAGTCGACCATGTTGGCGAGAAACCGGGCCTCGGTCACAGCACCCAGAAACTTTTCGATTAGGTAAGCGGCCTCCGCGACCACCATGGCAGGGACGATCAGTGTCAAGTCGCCCCGAGTAAGAACCGCGCTTACGGCATCGTGCCGAGGGCCGCGGACATCGACGGCCGCCACCAAGGCACTGCTATCGACAATAGCCTGCACGCTCTAGGCACCAAGGTTGGCGGGATGTGAATCGTCCACCTCGGACGCTGCGGGAGCAGCCATATCGGTTCCCACGGTGCTTGAATCGGAGGCCGCTCCAGCGCCCAGAGTCGGCCCGCCGTCGGGTATCCCGTCACGAGGGCGCCCCATCGTTTGCTCATAGAATTCCGCTGAGCCCCACCCCTCGGCCAAATAGTGCTCGTCATTTTCCGCGAGATCAGGAACACTGCTCCGTCCCAAACCGATGATCCCGAGGCGTCGCGGCTCCCCCGTGATATTGAAACGGGCGGCGACCGCCTCGCGCACGATCGCCGCCGTCGAGACCCCGCGGCGGCGGCGTTCCCGGTCGAGCAGATAGGCGAGGTCATCCGGCAACAAGACAGTGGTGCGCTTCATAACCGCATCATAGCATATGTTCGCGTTTTTCCGGGAAGAACAACGCGGGATGTCGCGGCATCGGCGAGTGCCGCCGATTTGACACCCAGCCGGTCAAGCGAGAGGCAGTCAGAGAAGGACGGTACGCCGTATGGTCGGATCAGGCGGGGCGGGTGCTTTCGCCGATCACAAACGAGAGGAGAGTCGAGATGCACCGTTCACTGACCGCGACGTTCATCGCCACCGCCGTTCGGGCCCCGCGCCATCTGCTCGCGGTCGCCCTCGCCCTTGTCCTCGCCGGCCTGCTGGCCCACTCGGCGGCGGCCCTCACGGACCAGGAAGTGGATTCCAAAGTCCAACAACGCGGATTACAGTGTAAGAATGACGGTGGGACATCGTACAACGAGTACGAATTCAACACCGATGGCTCGGTCGCCAGCCACTCGACATCGTGCCTTGGCGCGTCGGGGGGCGACTACAGTTGCACGACGAATGCCGACGGGAGTAGTTTCTGCGTGGTGGCCTCCATCCGCCAGCCGCGGGCGCCGCTCGAGCGCATCCAGCCCCCGGCGGGGACGGTCGACGGCGTGCTGGATGCGTCCGACTAGCGTGCCCCGCGCCTGACCCCGCGCCAGGCGCGATCGGGCCAAACGGGACCGGGGTCAACGAGCGCGACGGAAAACCGTACGCGGGGCATTCACGACCCCGGACGACCGATCACTTCCTTGTCGGAGCCGACTTCGCGGAGCTCGCCGGCGACCGTCGCTATGTCCGCCAGCGGCGAACTGCCGCGAGCCGAGGCAACGTTCGCTTCTCCGGTGCCATCCGCGCTCATGGTATCGTGTTGAGAGGACGAGATGGAGGATTCCAGGCGAATGGCTCGCGCGTTTTACCGGATCGTGCAAACCAATCCGCCGACGCGCCGGGACTTTCTCTCGAACCAGGCGCGACAACGAGAGCCTCGTCCTGGGAGTCCGACGAACTTCGCAAGGTATGGGATGGGTTATCGGTTCACGAAACGGAAGCACAGTCACGCCGGCAAGCACGCGAGTTTCCTCGACTTGGTGGCTACATTGCCGAAATGAGGATTCCCGACCAGCCGGCGGGACCGATTCGATGGCAACGAACGTTTTCGCGTAATCCGGGCCATTTCACGCTGTGGTGTGACCCAGACGTGCTTCTCGGCTTCGTGGTCAGCGTCGTTCCCGTAAAGGAGTAACTGATGGACACGTCGTATGAATTGTGGAATGTTGAGTCAGGAAACATCATCGGGGCGTTCGACACCGCCAGCGAAGCGCTGGCCGTCGTGCGACACCTGCTCGACTCCTTCGGGGAGAGTTACGCGAGCGAGCTCACGCTCGGCCGCCGGGATGGCGACTCCCCGGCGACAATCGTCGGCGAAGGCGACGAGCTCATCGCGATGATGGAACGCCCTACCACTGACGCGGAACGAGACCCGGTAGCCGCCACGCGCGTGGGCTGATCGTCGCTGATGGTCAAAGCGTGACAAAAGGGACGGCCCGACCCAGGCCGTCCCCTTCCGCGCGCCTTTGGTATCGTTCGGCTACCGGTCGGAGCCGACTTCGCGGAACTCGCCTTCGACCGTCGCCTCGTCCTCCGGCTGAGCCCCGCCGGCGCTCTGGGCATCGGCGCCGTTAGCGCCGAAGTCGCCGTCGCCGGGGGCGCCGGCCGCGGCCGCGCTCGCCTCGTACATGGCGGTGCCGGCCTTGGTCAGCGCCTCGACCATCGCCTCGTGGGCGGGACGCAGGCGGTCGGTGTTCTCGCGGTCATTTTCCAAGATGTCGCGGACGGCGGCGACTTTGGTGTCGAGGTCGGCCTTGGTCTCGTCCGGGATCTTGTCGCCGTGCTCCTTCAACAACTCGTCGGCCTGGAAGACCATCGCCTCCGACTGGTTGCGCAGCTCGATCGCCTCCCGCCGCTTAGCGTCTTCGGCCGCGTTGGCCTCGGCTTCCTGCACCATCCGCTGCACCTCGGCCTCGGACAGGCCGGAGGAGCCGGTGATCGTGATCTTCTGCTCCTTGCTCGTCGCCTGGTCCTTGGCCGAGACGTTGAGGATGCCGTTGGCGTCGATATCGAAGGTCACCTCGATCTTCGGCACGCCGCGCGGCGCCGGCGGGATGCCGTCCAGCACGAACTTGCCCAGGCTCTTGTTGTCGGTCGCCATCGGCCGCTCGCCCTGCAGGACGTTGATCTCGACCTGCGGCTGTGAGTCGGAGGCGGTGCTGAAGGTTTGGCTCTTGCGGGTCGGGATCGTCGTGTTCCGCTCGATCAGCGGGGTGGCGACCCCGCCCAGCGTCTCGATCGCCAGCGTCAGCGGGGTGACGTCGAGGAGCAGGATGTCCTTGACCTCGCCGCCGAGGACGCCGCCCTGGATCGCGGCGCCGAGGGCGACGACTTCATCCGGGTTGATCCCCTTGTGCGGCTCCTTGCCGAAGAAGCTTTGGACGCGGCGCTGCACGGCCGGCATCCGGGTCTGGCCACCGACCAGGATCGCCTCGTCCAGCTCACCCTTGCTCAGGCCGGCATCCTTCAGCGCGGCGTCCATCGGCGGCACCGTGCGCTCGACCAGGCCGTTGACCAACTGCTCCAGCTTGGAGCGGGTGAGCTTGATGTTGAGGTGCTTCGGCCCGCTGGCGTCGGCCGTGATGAACGGCAGGTTGATGTCGGTCTCTTGGGTGCTGGAAAGCTCGATCTTCGCCTTCTCCGCCGCTTCCTTCAGGCGTTGCAGAGCCATCCGGTCCTTGCGCAGGTCGATCCCTTCCTGTTTCTTGAACTCGTCGGCCAGGAAGTCGATGATAATCTGGTCGAAGTCGTCTCCGCCGAGGTGGGTGTCACCGTTGGTGGAGAGGACCTGGAAGACCCCTTCCGACAAATCGAGGATCGAGATGTCGTAGGTGCCGCCGCCGAGGTCGTACACCGCGATCTTCTCGTCCCCCTTGCGCTCCAGGCCGTAGGCCAGGGCGGAGGCGGTCGGCTCGTTGATGATCCGCTGCACATCGAGGCCGGCGATGCGGCCGGCGTCCTTGGTCGCGTCGCGCTGGGCATTGTCGAAGTAGGCGGGAACGGTGATCACCGCCTTGTCGACGGTCTCCCCCAGGTAGGCTTCGGCGTCCGCCTTCAGCTTTTGCAGGATCATCGCCGAGATCTCCTGCGGGCTGTACCAGCGGTCGCCCATCTTGACCTGGACGTCGCCATTCTGGGCGCCCTTCAGCTCGTAGGGCACCAGGCCCTTGTCCCGCTGCACGGCGGGATCGCTGAACTTGCGGCCCATGAACCGCTTCACGGAGGACACCGTGTTCTCCGGGTTGGTGATCGCCTGGCGGCGGGCAAACCGCCCCACCAGGCGCTCGCCGGTGTTGGTGACGGCGACGACCGAGGGGGTCAGCCGCTCTCCTTCCGCGTTGGGGATCACCACCGGCTCGCCACCTTCGATGGTGGCCATCACCGAGTTCGTGGTACCTAGATCAATCCCGATGGTGCGTGCCATCTTAACTCCTCTCAAACAACGACGGTCGTCCGTCAATCATGCGCAATGTCGCGTCGAACTGCTCGTGATCGTCGCTCATCCACCCTCCGGCGCGGGTGGCGCGGCGCCGGCGTCCCCAACTTTCACCATGGCCGGCCGCAACAAGGCGGCGCCGAGCCGGTAACCGGGCTGATAGACGTCGACCACCGTCGTGGCGGCGGTGCCGGGCACCATGTCGACCGCTTCATGCAAGGCGGGGTCGAACGGCTGGCCGGCCGCCTCCAGCGGGGTGACGCCGGCCCGCTCCAGCACGTTCCAGAATTTGCGCTCGACCAGCCGCACGCCCTGCACGAAGGGGGTCTCCGTCTGGTCATCCGGCACCGCGGCCAGCGCCCGTTGCAAATCGTCGAACGCCGGCAAGAGCTGGGTCAGCAACGCCTGGCTGGCGATCTCACGAATCGCGGTCCGTTCCTGCTCGGTCCGCCGCCGGAAGTTGGCAAACTCGGCCCGGCTCCGCTGCAATTGGTCAAGATAGTCGTCGCGCTCGGCGGTCACCGTCGCCAGGCCGGGCGCCTCGGCGGGCCGGGCCTCGCCATTGGCGCCGGCGTTCTTCGGGTCCGCATCCATCACTCTGTCGTCTCCGGGCGAACGGCGCGAGACCCGCTTCAGCCGGTCACGCACCGTACAAATCAGCCATCAAATTACTCATCAAGTGAGACACGTAGCGCACCGACGAGATGGTGCGGCCATACGGCATCCGGGTCGGCCCCACCACGCCGACGATGCCGGTGATCTCGCCATCGATCCCGTAGGTCGAGATCACCACCCCGAGCCGGCGCAGCTCGCTGGTCGGGTTCTCCTCGCCGATGAAAACCTGCACATCCTCGCGCCCCGCCGTCAGGCTGGGCAGCAAGGCGTTCAGGAAGGCGCCGCCCCGCAGCATGCCGAGAAACGCCTGGGTTTCATCCACCGCCCCGCTGAACTCGGGCTGCATCAGGATATGCTCCAAGCCGGAGTGGCGGATCGCCGTCCGCTCCGCCGCATCCTGGCCCCGCAGCGCCACGATCAACTGGTCCAGCACGAAGCGCGCCAGCTTGCCCTCGCCCGGGACATGGGCGGCGACCTCGGCCGCCGTCATGCCGCGCAGCGCGATCGACATCGTATCCGCCAGGGCGCTGAGCGCCTCCTGCTCGGTGTCTTCCGGCCAGTGGACCATCAACTGCCGCACCGCGCTATCGGCGGTGACCAGGATCAGCAGTCCCAGGCGCGGCTGCAACGAGATCAGCTCCAGGTGGCGGAAACGGGTGGTCGCCGTCCGCGGCGCGGTCACCAGCGAGACGTTGCCGGCGGCGTGCGCCAGCACGGTGGCGGCCAGCTCGACCCATTGCTCGAGCTGGACCTCGACCTGGCGAAACTGGTGGCGGATCATGATCCGCTCGCTGGACGGCAGCTCGACCTCCCCCAGCAGATGATGGACGAAATAGCGGTAGCCCTGATCCGTCGGCACCCGGCCGCCGGAGGTATGCCGATGCTGGATGTAGCCGCCGGCTTCGAGATCCGCCATCTCGTTGCGGATGGTGGCGGCGGAGACCCCGACCTGGTGCCGCTCGCCCAGCGCCTTGGAGCCGACCGGCCGCCCGCTGGCGACGTACTCATGGACGATCAGCCGCAGGATGACCTCTTGCCGCCGCGAGAGCGGCGTGGGTGAGGGTTGAGTTGGCGGCGACTGCACGATGGGTTGTCCTCTTCACGAAATTAGCACTCTCGCCAATCGAGTGCTAATGCGCTGAGCATAGCCGATTTGCATACCTTGTGTCAAGGTTGAGCGGGATGCCGCGGGCAACGCGGCTGGAATCCGGCCGCGATTGGTCATTGTCGGGCATCACCACCATTCGGATCCGGTAGGATGGTTCGTGGCGTCGGCGCGGGGCGCTCCCCTGGGCCATGCAATTTGCGCCGGAGGCCGACGAGCACCCTGGACAACCATGAAAGGAGCTGAGCGATGCCGGAGGATGACCGGACCAAGACCTACATCGGGCGCGGCGTCGTGAGCCCGCCAGCTGCCGGCTCGCTGGCCTTCACCCCAACCTGGACCTCGAAGGCGGCCGCCCCCGGCTTCTCGCCGCTCCCCGGCATCACCATGCAACCGGTGACCGGCGGCCGGATCATGTTGAGCTGGGTCACGATCGAACCCGAGAGCGAGGTGCCCCCGCACCAGCACCCGCATGAGCAGGTGGGGGTTGTCCTCGACGGCGAGCTAGAGCTGACCATCGGCGAGGAGACCCGCCTCCTCCATCCCGGCGACGCCTACACGATTCCGCCGGGGCTGCCACACGCCGCCCGCACCGGCGCCGCCGGCTGCCTCGTCGTCGATATCTTCTCCCCGCCCCGCGAGGATTACCTGGCGGAACTTCAGCGTACCGGATCAGCCTGATCCCGCTTTCGCCGGCACCGGGGCCGGATCAGGGAGCCAGCGGCCGCGTGCCGCGGGCTTGGCCCGCGTGCCATTCGTGACAACAGCCAAGGGGCCGGGCATCGCGAGTGACGCCCGGCCCCTTAGCCGTGCGTCGCGCGAGGCGGTTACCCGGCGCGCGGCGTCACCGTCGCCTCCGCGGTCGAGATTTCGGCCCCGTCCGCGATCTGGAGGTAGCCGCGCATCCCGGCCGCCTCGTGCCCCGGCTGGTCACAGAAGAAGTAGTAGTCACCGGCCGGCGCGTTGATCGTGAAGGTCCGCGTCTCACCCGGATTCAGCGTGACGACGATATTGAGGTTTTCGAGCCCAGGGTTGTTGTGGTCGGTGACCGAAAAATTATGGACGATCTGGCCCTGGTTGGTGAACGTCACCGTCACCGGCGTGTCGGCGGGTAACGTGATCACATTCGGCCGGAAGTAGATGTCCTCGGCGTCGATCGTCACCGCCGCCTCGCCAGCGGCGGTGGTTGCCTCCGTGGTCGCCGGCGTCGTGGCGGCTGCCGCTGTCTCGGTCGTGGCCGCGACGGGGGCGCTACCGAGGTCGGTCAGCACATAGGCGATGACCTGCACCTCCTCGCCGCCAAGGCCGAGGAAGCCCTGCTCGTCTCGATCCAGCAGCGCCACCCCGGCCACCCCGGCATCTCCCACCGGGGCCAGCTTCACCGCCAACTGGCCATCGACGACCTGGTTCACGATGTCGCCGCAGGCCACGATCGTGGTCGCGTCGTCGGGGCTGGCGACGACCACCGTAAACGGCTGGCCAACCTGGATCAAGTCGTCGAGCGGCTCGTTGACGACCTGCCGCGCGGTCAGCACCGCGCCGGCGATGATCTGGTTGTCGGCGGTCTCGGTCAGGCCCCAGGGCAGCGTCGTCCCGACCTCGTAGGCGGCGGTCGGGTCGGGCGCCGGGCATGCACCGGAGTTGATCGTCACCGGATAGCCGGTGGGATTGACCGACTGCGCCACCCCGCTCGTGAGCCGGAGCAGCCCGCCGCCGGCCAGCGCGATCAGACACGCCAAGCCCAGGACCACGAGCCGTGACCGAAGCAACCACTTCACGCTGTATTCCCCCTCACGGCTGGCGCTCTGTCGGGTCGCGCCCAATGCCGCCTCATTCGCCGGATCTCCCGTTCGGTTCGATGCGCACAGTGTAGCCCAAGCCTCTATCGTTTCGTCCAGCGGATAGCCGTCACGCCGAGCGACCTGGAATGTTATGGCATGAGCGATCGCGATGAGCGAGCAGAGCATCCCGCCGGCACGACTGGCGTAGGCACGCGTCCACGCCGCTCAAGACGCGCTCCACTGGCCCCCGGCCGACACGGGGAAGCGGCGGTCTGACCGTCGATCAGTGGGTCAAGCGCGAGGCGACGCCCGACCCCGCCCTCTCCTGGCCGACCCACGCCTGGTATCCGAACCACTGGCGGTTCGACCTCACCGGCGGCGCCCCGGCCGATCTCGCCAGCTTCACGATGACGTCGATCGTGGCCGGCGGCCAGGCGGCCTTCTTCGCCAACGAGGCGCTGCACTCGGATGGGGCGGGGCTTCGCCGAATCCGTCAACTACACCGAGACCTTCGTCAACAAGCTAGCCCCGGTGCCCCTCCTCCCTCGTCCTCGAAGCCGAAAGCGCCGTCTACGCCGCCACCCACCGGGACGAGATCGCGGCAGCGCTCGGCATGTGCGTCGGCCTGTCGCCAGCACCGTCATAACCATTAACTGATTCTCACTCTGGCGCGCCCAAGGTGTCCTGGGATTCGCGCCAACGCTGTAACGACATCGGATAGTTGCTGGTGCCCCCTCGAAGCAGCGTTTTTGCGACCGCATCAATTGGGCGCACGCCATCGTTGCTGATTTCTTTTGGCGCGGAATTGTCCAACGACCAGTCGGCCAAGAGTCCGCCCCAATCCAACCCCTTCTCAGGCAAGCCCCGTCCAACTGATCGCTTGGAAAGGGTATCGATTGCTTTCTCTACGTCTGATTCGAACGGTCTGAGTATGCCATGCTCGTCATAACGCATCTGATGTTCAACGTCAGCTGTTGAAGACGGCAGGGCAGCGCCATATTGTATCTGTGCCACCTGCCACACCTCCCATATTGTAAAGTTATGCTGAACGAAGTTCGGATTCCAGACAGTGATGGGAATAACGAGCAAACCTTCGGACTCGAACTTCCGCAAAGCCCTGACTTGTTTGGCATTCTTTTCTTTGCGTCCCGGATTATCGAGATCAATATAAACTACAGTGAAGATTTCTTCATCGCGTAGTCGTTCCAGCTCGTCTCTAAATATGGCGATGTTATCCTTGCCCCTAAGGTTGACCAGACAAACTCCGGCACGGTCGAAGTCCACGCCAATCCCCGCCGCCCAACGGAGCAAATAGCCGATCTCGGTAAGCCCTTCAAGATAGCAGTAGATCCGATAGCCAGGATCAAGTTCAAATCGACGAACAATTCGACGCAGGACGTGACGCTGATAGTCGGCCGGCCGTTCACTTCCATACAAATCAATATTTACGCGGCGAACTCGTTCGGGAGCCTCCCGATAGGTCTCTTCGGGTAGTGAGCATTCGTGATAGCGCTCAAGGTATCGTCGTAGCACCTCCGCGGTGTCGTACATCGTGTGAGCCCGCAATGATCTGCCCTTGAGCTTCTCCCGCTCGTCATGGTCCGCATGGCGCAACAGTTTTCGAAACCGTGCTACTGGATCACACAGCTCAGCCGAAATCGACAAGTCTCGGTGCCACTCAACCGCCTCCTCAAGGGATAGGCCGGAGGCGTTGAGCATCGCGGCCCCATCTTGGCCCTCGACCCACTCGAGGTACATATGGAGTTCGTGGGCAGAACGATCCAGCGTGACCATGGGATAGATATAGGAATGTACCAGTGGTTCAACGGCCAGCAGCAGTGCGACCAGACGCTGGAAGGAGTGGTAACGATCGCCTTGAGCAAACTGGCGCGCATCTTGAAGTTGCAGCCTCCACCAGTTATTTCGAAACTCTTGTTCCGCATCCGGTCCACGCAGTGTTGAGCTCCATTGATAGCTGACGCTCAGCAGTCGATTGAAGTTAGCAAACGCCCATAGCTGAAATGGATGCCAAAGAAGGCTGTCACGAAGAATCGAAGGAGTTTGCTCTGGGGACCAAAGTGGGACTTGCGGATCGACGTCGAGGCCCAAGTCTGCATAGAGGGTTTCATTCTGCTCTTCGAGAATTGAAACGAGGCGGCGTTCCGACACAGATTCATGTAACGGAATCCGGACCCCACTCCACGTCACATCGCAAACAGCGATCGAATGAAGCACTCCAACCTGCCAGAGGTAGTGAAGAGTCGTCCAACTCCCGAGCTCAATCCCTCTATCGCTGAGCCACTTCGCGAAGCGATCAGATCGCATTGGCCGAATCTGTCGAAAAGGAGCAACGACGGATTCATGAGCGAGCATTTTGCCCAGGGATTCATCAATGATCATCAGTGCTACCCTATCAGCTTGGCTCCTGGGGAATTTGGAGATCATCGACTAGCTTGAACAACGCGGCAAGTGCGTCGTTAAAGTCAATGAACGACACTCGCGTGGTTATCTTCAGTTCATCGTAGCCGATCCGGGCGCGCCGGATCACCTCGTCGTGGTGAAAAGCCAACCGCGTGACGATCACGTCGCGTGCGGCGGCCTTCTCAAGCATGAAACGGGAGACAAGCCGCCGGTCGAAGCCCGGTTGCCGTGACATGATGACGGCAATATCGAGTAGGTCCTGCCGCCGCTGCCGGTTTCGGATCGGTTGTTGCAGCAGCGCCCGTAGCTTTTCGGCGACAATGTCTTCTATCGTAGCGACTCGCAATCGAAGCTCGGAGGCAATCTGCTTCATTGGCGCATCGCAAATCGGCTCAATCAGGCTGATGTCGAGCCGGATCACCCGCGGGCTCCGTATGCTGGCAATCCAACCGCCTGTATCGCGCATTCCCGCGGCTGATGTACACAGGTAACACGACCGTTGGATCCGCTACACTATGGTGACGTTGGACGGCTTGTGTGCCACGCCGGAAGCCGCCCTGTTCGAGCCCCGGCGCCGATCGTCTCGTTCGACCCAGCGTGGAGGCTGGAGGCCACACCATGACCGATCTCGCCGCCGTCAAGCAACGTCAGCAACAGACCTGGGCGGCGGGCGACTTCTCCGTCATCGCCACGGCGCTCTATCCCATGGCGGAAGTCCTCTGCGACGACGTCAACTTCTCCAGCGGGCAAACGGTGCTCGATGTCGCCTGTGGCAGCGGCAACGTGGCGATCGCCGCCGCCCGCCGCCACGCCGCCGTCACCGGCATCGACTACGTCCCGGCGCTCCTTGACCGCGCCCGGCAGCGGGCGACGGCCGAGCGGTTGGAGATCACGTTCCAAGCGGGAGACGCCGAGGCGCTGCCGTTCGAAGACGGCACGTTCGATGTCGTCCTCTCCGCCTTCGGCGTGATGTTCGCGCCGAACCAGGAGCAAGCCGCGGCGGAGCTGCTCCGGGTCTGCCGGCCCGGCGGCCGCATCGGGCTGGCCAACTGGACGCCGGCCAGTGCCCCGGCCGGCATCTTTCGCCTCAGCGCCCAATTCGCCGCCGCCCCGCCGCCGCCCGGGCTCCAGCCCCCGATCGCCTGGGGCACCGCCAGCCGCTTGCGGGAATTGTTCGGCGATCACGCCGCTTCGATCCGCCTCCATGATCGCGTCTATCTGGCTCGCTACGACTCGGCCGAACACTTTGTCGACACCTTCCGCGCCTACTTCGGCCCGGTCCACAACACCTTTGCCACCCTCGACCCGCAACAGGCCGCCGAGTACGCCGCCGGCCTGGCCGGCATCACGCACCAGTTTAACCGCGCCACCGACGGCACGCTCGCCGTCGCCAACGCCTACGTCACCGTCGTCATCGACCGCGCCTGAGTCGTGAGTCGTGAGTCGTGAGTCGTGAGTCGTGAGTCGGGGAGAGCATGTGGCGGTCGCAATGAAGTGTCAAGCGACGCGGCGATGCTCGCCTAACCCCCATTTGCTTACGACTCACGACTCACGACTTCGTTTCGACTCAGAACGATGTGCAGACCGCGGCCGCGTCGGCCCGCAACACGGACTGCTGGTCGAACTGATCCTCGTAGGTGTCGCGGATTTCTTCCAGTAGGGCGCTGCTTTCGGCCACCGAATCGCTCGGGAAGAGGATAATCAGGACGTGGCTGCGGGTTTGGCCGATATCACCATCCGACCCGCGCCATTGCCCAATGCCGGAGAGCAAGGTCAGGCCGTCCGGGAAGCGCGGCGTCACCTCATTGTCAAGGAAATCCATGAACGCCTCGTCGGTGCCGGCGTCGGCATCCGCGCCAGGCTGGCTAAAGTAGAGCTCGGCCCGCACCCACGCCTCGGAGCCCGGCCCCGTCAGCTCGTCCGGGCAGCGATCGACCGCGTCGGCGGCGCCGGCCACGGGCGTCGCGCTCTCCTGTGCCAGCACCCGCTCGGGGACGACCCCGGCGGCACTGACCATGGTCATCCCCAGCAGCGTGCCGGCCACCAGCACCAGCAAGGCCAGCGAGCGACCGAAGCGGGGCGTCCGGTGTGTGGTCGCGGCCCGAAACCCTGGAGCCTTCATTCCGCCTTCTCCTTTGTTGTACCCACGCTGCCGGCACGATCACGCCGGCCGGTGCGGTGCGGCGGCCGCGGTTCCGCCACAATGCCGCGCCCAGTATATGATGATCGTTGAATATATTCGGCACACGATTCCCGACGACCGGCAGGCAGCGTTCGAAGCCGCCTACGGCGAGGCCCAAACCGCGCTCGCCGCCTCCCCCCATTACCAGCGATGGGAGCTGTCCCATTGCGCCGAAGAGCCCTCGTCCTACATCTTGAGGATCGAGTGGGATTCGCTCGCCGGCCATCGCCAAGGCTCTCGCCGGAGTCCCGAGTTTCACGCCTTCTTCGCCGCGATCCGCCCCTACGTTGACGCTATTGAAGAAATGCGCCACTACGCGCTGACGTCGGTCGCCGGTGAGCGCATCCAAGCATGACGGGGTCCTCAATATGACCCCGTCACGTTGAGCGCGGCGTCGCTAACCTAACTTTGGTTGCGGCGGTCGCGCCAGGCAACCATCCGCTCCACGTCGCTCAGATCAGCGTCCGAGGCAACCACCCGGCGGATCAGGAGCGTGATCCCGTTCGCCACGTAGGCATCCGCCGTCTCGTCGCTGACCGGACCGTTCCACATCACCGAGCGCTCGATCGCGGCCGGGTCGCGGCCGACCTTGGCGCACCAGTCGTCGAGCACGCCGCTCAGCCGTCCAGCCTCGGCCGGATCGCCGAACCCGTTCCAGATATCGGCGTATTGGGCCACCAGCCGCAGCGTCACCTTCTCGCCCGAGCCGCCGATCAGGAGCGGCAGCTTCTGGCGCACCGGCGGCGGGTTCAACTTGCCCAGCCGGGCCGCGATCACGGGCAGCGCCGCCTCGAGGTCCTTCAACCGCTCCGGGGCGGTCTTGAACTCGTACCCATATTCGTCATAATCCCGCTCGAACCAGCCGGAGCCGAGCCCCAGAATCAGCCGGCCGCCGGCGATGTGATCGACCGTGCGCGCCAGATCGGCCAGCAGATTGAGATTGCGATAGGCCACCGGCGTCACCAGCGCCCCGATCTCCACCCGCTCGGTCACCTCGGCCATCGCCGCCAGCAGCGACCAGCACTCGAAATGCGTCCCCTCCGGGTCGCCTCTCAGCGGAAAGAAATGGTCCCAGGTGAAGATCGTGTCAACCCCCGCCGCCTCCGCCGCCACCCAGGCCGCGCGCATCTCGGCGTAGGTAACATGCTGCGGCGGCACCGTCACTCCAACTCGGATCTTGCTCATCAATGCATCATCCCCTCTCATTGCCGTCACGGCCCCGCAAGCGGCGGACCAGCATGGTCGCTACCCGCCGGCACAACGTCGGCTCGCGGGAAAAGTGAGACGCCTCTTGCCATCAGGGCGATGTCACGTCATGCCCTCAGACCACATGCCGCCCAAGCCCGGACCTATTCGCGGGCGTCGAACGGGCTTAGACTCCCAGGTACGGCGGCAGCCGGGGCGGCTCCAACACGCCCTGCCGGCCGCTGTTCGCCACCCGGTAGAGACGGCCGTCGATCGTGGTCACATAGAGCAGGTCGAGCTCGGCGCCGCCAAAGGCGCAGTTGGTCGGCCGCCCCTCCGGCACCGGATGCTCCTCGAGCACGGCGCCGTTCGAGGCGAAGACCACGATCCGCGAGCCGGACCCGCTTAGCTCCCAGCCGCAGGTGGCGACGATGGCGCCGGACGCATCCCAGCACATGCCGTCGATGCCGCGCGCCTCGCCGAAATCATGCAGGACCGTGGGCGGCCCCAGCGCCCCGTCCACCAGCACCGGGTAGGCGCGAAGCTGGCACACCGACCCCGGCGCATAGTCACTTTGGGCCAGGTACAGCGTCCGCTCATCGGCGCTGAGCAGCAAGCCATTCGGCCGGGTGGTGTCGGTCGTCAGGCGCTGGATCGGCCACGGCGCCGAGTCATCCGCGCCCGGCTCGATCCGGTACACCGAATCGTGATCCAGCTCGCGGTCGGCATGGTCGTCGCCGTAGCGGGGGTCGGTGAACCAGACCCGGCCGGCGCCATCGAGGACCAGATCGTTCGGGCTGTTGAGCCGCCGCCCCTCGAAGCGGTCAACCAGGATCGTCTTCGCGCCATCGACCCCGTGGCGGGCGATCGCCCGGCCCTCGCCCTCGCAGGCGTAGAGGGCGCCATCCGGGCCGAAGGCCAGCCCGTTGCTGCCCCCGGAATCACGATAGACCGTCGCGATCTCGCCGGTCGTCGGGTCAAAGCGCCGGATCTCGTTGTGGCGAATGCTGGTGTAAAAGAGGCCCACCCCGTCCCACGCCGGCCCCTCGGTAATCGTCTCCGGCCCGGTCAGCAGCTCCCAGTCCCACCCCGCCACGTCGACCCCTCCCCGCTCGCTTCACGCCAATCCAAACCTTCCGACCCGGCGTCATCATAGCGAAGGAACGTCGTGTGCGGCCGGTCTCGTGCATCATGGCGCCAGATCGCCTCATCGGGAGCGGCGTCAGTCGTGGCGAGAAAGCCGGTCAATCGAAGCGAGGGCAACGTGTGGACGGACCGAACAGTGCTGGCTCGGCAGTACCGAGATCCAGCCAACTTGAACGCCCGATGCACGCTCCATGAACGATTCAGCACCAATCCGACCGACCTGCGCCGCTGGCTCTTCGACGCGATGCTGGCGGACCTGCCGGCCCAAGCGCGGGTGCTGGAGCTTGGTTGCGGACCGGGCGATCTCTGGCTGGTCAACCGTGAGCGCGTCCCTCCCAATTGGTCGATCACGCTGACCGACGCCTCGCCGGGCATGGTGCGCGGCGCCGCTCGGCGCCTGGGCGATGACCAACCGCGATACCAGTTTGGCGTGGCCGACGCCGAAACTCTTCCCTTTGCCGATGGCTCCTTCGATGCCGTGCTTGCCCATTTCATGCTCTACCATGTGCCGGACCGACCCCGTGCCTTCGCCGAGATCCGGCGCGTCCTTCGCCCTGACGGATCGCTCCACGCCGCAACGAATGGGCGCGACCACCTGCGGGAGCTGCGGCAGCTTACCGTGGCGGCAGGACTGTCCAGGTTGGACACGACGGCCACGGGCGACGCGCCGGCCTTCAGCTTGGAGAACGGCGCGGATCAACTAACCCGCTGGTTTGACCCGGTCACCCTACACCGTCGCCAGGATTCATTGGCGGTCACCGCGGTCGTGCCCTTGGTGGCGGCTATCCTCTCAAGCTGCGAGGTCCAAGCCACCTTGGACCAGCTCAGCGACGCGGAGACCGAGGTCCGCATCACCCAACTCTCAACCACGCTCCGGACCGCCATCAACCAGCACGGCGCGGTTCGCATCCGCAAGGAATCGGGCCTATTCATCGCCCGCGTGCGCCAGACGACCCCGGATGCGGCCCCTATGAGCGACCAGTCAACGATCCCATCCCGCTCCTGTCGCAGATGATGCGATGGGATCACCCGCGCGATCTGCCATCCTTTCTCGTACCGACGGGATACAGAATCCTCGTCTTCCAATTCTCGCCACATTGTTTGTGCGGCTCGACGCCAATCAAGCTGGCGCGGGTCCGTCTGACAATGTCTGACACTCATGATAGAATCCGGGCATGACCGATTACCTGCCGGTGCGAAAGCTCATTTGGGATGCCTGGAATCTCGACCACATCAAGAAACATGGCATTGCGCGGAGCGACATCGAGGAGTTGTTAGAGGGCCAACGGCGGTTGGTCATGATCGAGACGTACAAAGGTCGGCTCAAAGTGTTCGGGCCAATCGTAGCGGAGCGGATTCTGACCGTCGTCATCGGGCCAGACCGCAATCGAGAAGCTGGGACCTTCTATGTTTTCAGCGCCCGTGCGGCCCACCGGAGCGAGCGCCGGATGTACTACGAACAGATGGAGGAATCACCTGATGACGAGTGAAGATCACGACTTCGGATACCCAACCGGGGTCCATGGGCGGATCCCGTCGTTCAACAACGTCGAGGAAGAAGCCGCGTTCTGGGATACCCATGATGTCACCGACTTTCTTGAGGAGGCGCAATCAATCAAGGTCGTGCGAGGTTTGGGCAATCGATTGACGGTTCGCCTTGACCCTGCCGACCGGGAAGCGCTCGAACACCTGGCTGAAGCGAAGGGCGTCGGTCCCTCCACCTTGGTTCGGATGTGGGTCAAGGACCACCTGCAACGAGAAGTCGCGGCTCAATCACGCTAGCAAGCGAGAACGCGTTCCTCGGACCTTCCTGAGCAACCGGGTCATCCGTCCACTCGTGACCGGACGATGCTCCCCAATGAGCATTCACGATCACTACCCGCCCGAAGCCCAGGGTCGGCTCCCTGGCCGGGGCACGGCTGCTCCGGCGCCCTTGACCCTGATTCGGAATGCAAGGCCATCGTGGGCCGTGGCTCGTCGGACGGCAATGGTAGAATCTCGGATCGGGAAGGAAACCTCCATGAGTGATTCCGAACGAGATTTCGGGTATCCCACCGGAGTGCATGGAAACATTCCATCGTTCAACAACGTGGAGGAGGAAGCCGCGTTCTGGGATACGCGCGATGCCACCGACTATCTCGACCACGGCCGCCCCGTGAAGATCGTGGTCGAAGGAGAGTTGGCCGAACGCTTGACGCTCCGGTTGGCACCCGATGACCGCGACGCGCTGACCGAGCTCGCCAAGGCGAAAGGCGTTGGTCCCGCGACCCTGGTTCGGATGTGGGTCCGGGAGCGCCTGCAACAGGAAGTCGCGGCAGATGAAGATCGCGGCAACCTCGCCCGGTCGTAGCGCCAAATGCCGGTCAAGGAGTATGAGCGCCCGCTTGGCGGTACCAGCACCGAATGGCTCCGCGTGCGATTCACCACGGAGCGCGGTCAGTTGACAATCTTCACCGTCCAGTACGAAACAACCGTTGAAGCACAAACTTGGCCCGTGATCCGGTATGATTCTGCTCACGGCTTTGCCCACGTCGATGTGCTCGCGCCAGACGGCAGCCAGGTGAGTAAGCGTCCACTTCCCGGCTATCTCACGCTCGACCACGCATTCCAGCTCGGAATCACCGACATTATTCAGAACTGGGAAACCTATCGAGAGCGTTTCTGGGAGTCCGGCAATGACGACTCGACACAAGCTAAATCCCGATGAAGCAGCGCGGATCACGCGTGACCTTCGGGACACTTTAGACTTCGTGGCAGAGGTGATTGACGATCCCACGCGGATGGATCACCTTCCCACCGGCTCAACCCTCGACTTCCGCGTCATTTGGGTGCGAGATGAGCGCATCCGCTTGACCGCGTATCGGCCGAGCGGTTCGGACGAGCCGTGGTCGGCACGCGTCACGTTCCACGAACCGGTGAGCGAGCGGCTGGGCAGTACCTCGCCCGACCTCACGCCGGCGATGTGGGATACCGTCACCACGGGTGAGACCGCGGACGAGGCGTTCGACGCCCTGGAAGCGGCGCTCCGGGCGCCCGCCGCGGACCATCGCCCGCTGCCGGCGCCCCAACGCCGATAACCACCGTTCGTCCTCAGTCCTTGCCAATCTCGCGGGCGGCGTAGGCGACCACGTCCGAGAAAGTCGGGTAGGGGTGGATCGTCTCGGCGATGGCCGAGACCGGGAGGCCCAGCCGCACCGCCAGCGTCAGCTCGCCCAGCATCTCGCCCCCGTGCGGGGCCAGGATGTGGCCGCCCAGCAGCTTGCCGCTGCCGCGCTCGGCCACCAGCTTGATCAGGCCGTCCCGCTGATCGGTCGCGATCGCCCGCGCGAAGTCGGCGATCGCCATCGTGCCGGTCTCGACCTCGTGCCCGGCCTGCCGCGCCTCCGCCTCCGTCATCCCGACCCGCGCCAGCTCGGGGTCGGTGAAGGTCACCCACGGCACCGCGTCATAGACGACGCGCCGCGGCGCCTCGCCGCTCATCGCGTTGTGATCGACGATCTTGGCCTGGTACGAGGCGACATGGGTGAAGGGATAGCCGCCGGCGACCACGTCTCCCACCGCCCAGATGTGCGGCGCCGTGGTCCGCAGCTCGTCATCGACCTGGACTCCCTTGCGATCGTAGGCGACCCCCGCCGCTTCCAGGTTCAGCCCCGCCACCGCCGGCGCCCGGCCGGTCGCCAAGAGGATTTGCTCACCCCGGCAGGTTACCGGCTCGCCGTTGCGCTCGCCGGTGACGAGCTTGCCGTCCGCTCCCGGCTCGACCCGGTTGACCCGCGCGCCGGTTTCGATCCGGATCCCCTCATCCTCCAGCACCCGTCGCAGGACGTCCGTCAGCTCCGGCTCCTCGTGCGGGAGGATCCGATCCTGGCTGGCCATCACCGTGACGTGGGTGCCGAAGCGGGCGAAGATCTGGGCGAACTCGATGGCGACCACGCCGCCCCCGACAATGACCATCGAGGCCGGCCGCGTTGGCAGGTCGACCGCTTCGACGTTGGTGATATAGCCCGCCTCCCGCAGCCCCGCGATCGCCGGCACCGTCGTCGCCGCCCCGGCCGCGATCACCACTTTGCTGGCTCGCAGCACGTCGCCATCCACCTCGATTTCGTTGGGGGACCGGAAGCGGGCATGCGATTTGAACAGCGCCACCCCCGAATCGCGCACGTTCTGATCGCCATCGCCGCCGCGAATGGTGTCGATGATGCCGGCAATCCGCCGCCGCACCGCCGGCCAGTCCGCAGTCGCCGCCGGGTACCCCGATGGGGTGATCTCCAGGCCGAATCGTGTCGCGGTCCGCGCCAGGTGCAGCACTTCGGCGCTCCGGACCAGCGTCTTGGTTGGATCACACCCGAAGTTGAGGCAGGTGCCGCCGACTTTCAACTCTTCCGCCATCGCCACCGTCGCCCCGCGGCCGGCCGCCATGGCGGCGACCGAGCTGCCGGCCGCGCCCGCCCCAATCACCACGAGGTCGAAGTCCATCCGTCTCCCCTCTCATGCCTCGCGTTCCGGTTCCCGGCGCGACGTTGCTACCCAGTTCCGCTTCCGCCGCGACTCGTTACACGAACCAGCGGTCAGGGGGTCGATTCGCCAGGCTCCGACTCCGCGATCAGATAGCGAACGAGGTCTTGCTCCAGCGCCTCGACGTCGATCACCTCGGTCAGAATCTCACCCAGGTTCTCCCGTAAGTAGCTGCCCGCCTCGGTCCGCGCCAGGGTTTCCACCCGCGCCGCCACGGCCCCCGCCGCGACCGCCTCGCCCGCGTTCAGCTCGCTCGCCAGCGCCCGCAGCCGGACCTGGACGATGGTCAGTTGCGCCGCCAGATGCGCCACCGTGCGTACCATCGCATCGGCCCATTCGTCCGAGACCGGGTGGCCGTGGCCGTCAAGGTTGCCAGTTCCGTTGGCCGGCGGCAGCTGCTCCACGTAACGTTCCCTCCATCAGCGGCCCCGTCGATCCGGCAGCCTTGCAAGACTGGCCGCGAGTATACGGCCGATCGCCGCGCTCGCGATGCCGCGGCGGGCTACAATGGGAGCCCCGCGACCGATACCCCGTCGATCATCGCCCGGCGCCAGGCCTCCACCGCGGGTGGCGGCGCCGATTGGGTCACGCGACTCGGGAGAGCAAGCATGGTGCAACAGACGACCCGGACACGGACAGGCACGCGACGACGGTGGCAGTGGATCGGGGCTCTCCTGCTGGCCGTAAGCGGCGGCCTGGCGCTCGCCCCCGCGCCGATGGTTGCCCAGACGACGGCTGCGTGCGCCGTCCCCGATCGTCCAGTGACGGCGGCCCCGACCCAAGCCCAAACCACCCCGGACGACCCGATCGTGATCGCGCCGGTCCGGCGCGGCGTCGGCACCCCGGTGTCCGCGGACCCGCCCGCGGTGACGCCGGCGGCAACCCCGATTCCCACCCCCGATCCCCTGGTGCCGCTCACCGCCGAGCTGACGGCGGTCGCCCGCGCCCTCGCCGCCTGCCTCTCCGCCGGCGAGGCCGAGCTGGTCTCCACCCTGGCCACCGAGCGCTATCTCGGCCAGCTCTACGGCGGCGATACGCCCCTGCCGCGCGACGATTACCTGGCGCTGGCGGCCGACCTCGATCCCATCCCCACCGTGATCCGTGCCGTCCAAGACGTCGTGGCGGAAGGTGACGACCGCGCCACCGCCGAGGTCACCTCGGTTGTCGGCCGCCAGCTCCTGATTTCCCGCTGGTCGTTCGTCCTGGCCCCGGCGACGACGCGAGACGACGGCGAATCGCGCTGGCAGGTCGACCAGGAGACGCCGCTGGCGTTCGACCCCCCGGCCAGCGCCGCCGGCATCGTGGTCAGCATTGAGGACTACCAGTTCAGCCTCGATCAAGCCACGGTGCGGGGATCAACCGTCCTCCTCTCCGGCCGCAACAGCAGCGGCCAGGACCATGAGATGCTGGTGCTGCGGCTCGATGGCACCACCACGGCCGATCTCCTCCGCGGTACCGGCCCCGGCCTGCCGGAGGGCGTCACCTATGTCGGCCAAGCCACGGTGCCGGCCGCCGCCGCGGCCGACCTCCTGCTGGTGGACCTGGAGCCCGGCGCCTACACGATCGTCTGCTTCTTCCTCACCCCCGAGGGCGTGCCCCACCTGGCGCTCGGCATGGAAGCCACTTTCACCGTCGAGGAGTAGGCGGTTTCGGTGGCCCCAGATGTGCAACGACACGCCTGTACGTGAGTGAACGTGGTGACGACGGGTCACCACCGCCTGGCTTTGGCGTTCGTACACCAGTTCCCATGACCGACATTCGGGGTAGACTCGATTGTTACGCGAAACGTGGACAACCGGAGACGGCGGACGAGCCAGAAACGAGGGGATAGACGTTGATGTCGAATCGTGCCTATGACGAACGAGACCAGGAAACAGCCCGTCGCCGCTTCGGCGTCGTGGCCACGGCCCGCGCGCTGACGCTCGCCGCCGGCCTGGCGCTGACCGGCATCGCCGGCGCCGTGGCGCAGGAGAGCACCCCGGCGGCGATGGGCGGCGAGTGCGTGGCGCCCGAGATGGCGGCCGTGGTCTCCACGGCCGCCGAGGCTTCCCCGGCCGCCTCGCCCACCGATGACGCCGCGCTGGAGGGGATGCCGGCGGACGAGGCGCTGGCGGCCGAGGCCATCGCCGCGGTCGAGAACTTCACCGCCTGCTTCAACGCAGGCGACATCGCGGCCGGTCTCTCGCTAACGACGCCGGCGTACCTGATGGACCTCTTCGGCACGGATGATGTCGAGGAGCTGGTGACGGCCTTCGGCATGACCGAGATCCCCCAAACCGAGATCCTCGAGATCGGCAACGTCATGACCTATGACGACGGCCGGGTCAGCGTCGAGGCCGAGTACATGTCCGGCGACTATCAGTACATCCGGTCCAACCTCTTCCTGGTCCAGGCCGGCGACACCTTCCTGGTCGACGACGAGGACTACCTGCCGGCAACGCCGGATGGTGACGCGACGATCATCTCGTACACCATCGCCGACGACACCGCGCCGCTGGCCTTTGACCAGAGCATGTCCTCCCCGGAGTTCCCGGTGGTCATCCTCTACGGCGCCAACAATGGGGCCGAGCGCCACTCGGTGGCCTTGCTCCGCCTGCCGGACGAGGCGGCGGGTACGCCGCTGGCCGAGCTCCCGGCCGAGCAAGTGACGGGCGCCGAGTTCATCGGCACCGTCAACATCGACGCCGGCGCGCGGGAAGAGCTGGTCCTCGTCGGGCTGCCGGTCGGGAGCTATCTCTTGGTCGACCTGGTGGTGCCCGACTCGGCGGCGGAGCTGACGATCACTGAGCCAGAACCGGAAAGCTAGGCACGCGCGTATACTTACGCAAGCGCGTACAATGGAACGCCCGGGTGCGGCGACGGGGCCGCACCCGATACTGAGATTACCGCGATCGTCCGTTCGGCATCGATCGCGAAGGAGTTTTAAGAACAATGGGTATCGAGAAAGGACCGGGCAAGTTTGCCGCGCTCTGCGAGCAACTCAAGTCCGGCGAGCTAAATCGTCGCGATTTCACCACCCGCGCCATCGCCCTCGGCGTCGGCATGCCGGTGATCTCCTTCCTCCTGAAGGCGAACGATGTCAGCGCCGGCCGCCTGCGCCCGGCCGGCGGCTTCGCCGTGGTCGCCGCCCAGACCGAGGCCGCCGCCCCGGCAGTCGGCATGGAGGGCGTCACCCGTGGCGAGGGCGGCGAGCTGCGGCTGATCCAGTGGCAAGCCACCACCCAGCTCAGCCCACACGTCTCGACCGGCACCAAGGACTACCTGGGCGCCTCGCTCGTCCTCGAGCCGCTCCTGCACTACCTGCCCGATGGCAGCCTGATCCCGCATCTGGCGGCCGAAGTGCCGACGATCGAGAACGGTCTGCTCTCCGAAGACCTGATGAGCGTGACCTTTAACCTGCCCGACGGCATCGTCTGGAGCGACGGCGAAGCCTTCACCGCCGAGGATGTGGCCTTCACCTGGCAGTGGATCATGGATCCCGCCAACGCCTCGGTCAGCTCCGGCGTCTGGGGCACCATCGACAATATCGAGGTCGCCGACCCCCTCACCGCGATCGTCACCTACGCCGAGCCGAACGCCAACTGGTTCGAGCCTTTCACCGGTGACACTTGGGGCCCGATCTACCCGATGCACATCCTAAGCGAGGGGCCGGAGGCGCACACCGCGTTCATCAACGCCCCGATCGGCACCGGCCCCTACGTGGTCACCTCGTTCGCCCCGAACGACCAGGTGTTGTACGCGGCCAATGAGAACTACCGCGAGGCCAACAAGCCCTACTTCGCCACCGTCAACCTGAAGGGTGGCGGCGATGCGGTTTCCGCCGCGCGGGCCGTCCTCCAGACCGGCGACTACGATTACGCCTGGAACCTGCAAGTCGAGCCGACCATCCTTCGCCAGCTCGAAGAGGGCGGCGCCGGGACGTTGATCGTGGTCCAGGGGACCAGCCTGGAGCGGGTCCACTTCAACTTCTCCGACCCGAACGCCGAGGTCGACGGCCAGCGCTCGGAGATGAACACGCCGCACCCCTTCCTGACCGACCTCGCGGTCCGCACGGCGCTCAACCTGGCCGCCGACCGGGCGGCGATCGCCAACCAGTTCTACCAGGGCGAAGAGTTCGAGCCGCCGACCGCGAACGTCCTCAACGGCATCCCGGCGATGGCCTCGCCGAACACCGAGTGGGCGTTCGATCTCGAGGCCGCCGCCCAAGCCCTGGAAGACGCCGGCTGGGTGATGACCGGCGATGTCCGGGCCAAGGACGGGGTCGAGCTGCGGATGAACTACGCGACCTCGATCAACGAGGTCCGGCAGAAGACGCAGCAGGTGCTGAAGTCGGCGTTCGAGCAGATCGGCTTCCGGGTCCAACTGCTCCAGATCGACTCCGGCATCTACTTCGACGGCTCGGCTGGCAACGAGCAGAACATCGGCCACTTCTACTACGACATGGCGATGTGGACCAACAACGCCACCTCGCCGTTCCCGGTCGCCTTCTTCACGAGTTGGTACGCGGGGCCGGACGGCGAGAACATCGCCCAGGCCTCCAACCAGTGGAGCGGCCAGAACTACCAGCGCTACACCAACGCCGAGTACGATGAAATCTTCGAAGCGGTGCAGCTCGAGACCGATCTCGAAGCCGCCGCCCAGATGTTCATCGCCCTCAACGACATCGTGATCGAGGATGCGGTGATCCTGCCGTTGGTCAACCGCGCCGCCGGGGTGTACGCCATCTCCAACACGTTGGAGAACGAGAACATCTCGATCGGCCCGTTCTCGGGCGACTACTGGAACATCGCGAACTGGGTCCGCGTCAGCGAGTAACCCCGGTTCCGATGCCACGACTCGACGCACCACCGCCCGGAGGACAGTTCCTCCGGGCGGTGGCTTTTGGCCAGGGTTCGCGCCTTCCTCGGGGTGAAGCTCGGGAATAAATCGCCCAAAGGGCACCCCGAGTTGAAATCACAACACCCAGAGGGTACCCGGCTGAAGCCGGCTGGAGCAACATCTTGGCTCTATTGCTGGCAAAAACCAGGTCCGACGAGCCCCCGTGAGCATCCTTTAGGATGGTTTGTGTTTTCAGCTCGGGGGTTCATCCCCGAGCTTTGCCCCGACCGCACGCACGGGACCGTTCACCGCCACCTCGCCAGTTCCCGCGTTCCTCTGCCCCATCCCCTCGACTCCCCCGCGCGCCACCCGCTATAGTCATCGCGACGAGCGGACGCTCGCCGGAAAGGATGATTGTGGCAACCCTTCAGCACGTTCCACCCACCACACCGCGCACCGGCCTCCCGGACACGCCCGCCCCGCCCGCCGCCGAGCCGATCATCGACATCCGCGGCCTGGTCAAACGCTACGGCTCGCTGACCGCCGTCGCTGGCATCGACCTCTGCGTCTATCCCCAAGAGATCTTCGGCATCCTGGGGCCGAACGGCGCCGGCAAGACCACCACCCTCGAAATGATCGAGGGGCTGCGCCCCCCGGACGCCGGCACCATCCGTGTGGCGGGGCTCGACCCGGTCCGCCAAGCGCCCCAACTCCACAAGCTGATCGGGGTCCAGCTCCAAACCACCGCCCTCTTCGACTACCTCTCCGCCGCCGAGCTGACCGCGCTCTTCGCCGACCTCTACGGCGCTGCTAGCGGTCAGTCGCGGGTGGAGGAGCTATTAGCCCTGGTCGGGCTCGAGGATAAAGCCGGGGCGCGGGTGAACCAGCTCTCCGGCGGCCAGCGCCAGCGCCTGGCCCTCGCCATCGCCCTCGTCAACTCGCCCACGATCGCGTTCCTGGACGAGCCGACCACCGGCCTCGACCCCAGCGCCCGTCGCGGCGTCTGGCGCACCATCCGCGGCATCCGCGACGCCGGCACCACGGTCGTGCTGACCACGCACTATATGGAAGAAGCCGAGGTCCTCTGCGACCGGGTCGCGATCATGGACGAGGGCCGGGTCGTCGCCCATGGCACCCCCTCCGGCCTCGTCCGTCAGCTTGGCGCCGCCACCACGATCCGGGCCGCGATCGCCGGCGGCAGCGTCGCCACCACCGAGCTCAACGGGCTGACCGCGGTCGTCGACGCCGAGCAGGAGCTGCTCGACGGCCTGCCCACGCTTTTCCTGCACTCCAACGACGCCCAGGCGACCCTGATCGAGCTGCTCGACCTCGCCCAACGCCGGGGCCTCACCCTCTCTGGCCTCAACACCGCCCAAGCCGACCTCGAAGACGTCTTCCTCGCCCTAACCGGCCGCCGCTTCGACCCCACCGACGAAGCCGCCCCGGACTCACCACCGGAGCCAAAGCGCCGTCGCTTCGGCCGCCGTCGTGCATCGGCTTGACACGGGCATTGCCAGGTCAACCGTTTCCGCCTTGAAGGGACTTCGAGATGCGCGGCGCCGGCATCCGGCAACAACCTCAAAACGGGCGGGGGATTCCCCCGCGATCGCCGTGCCGGCGGCGCCGGAAGCTAAAGACATCCGGCTGCCCCAGCGGAAGCATCCTGAAGGAAGCTAGCGTTGGCTTGCTGATGCCGAGCAGGCAAGGTTGCGCGACGATTTCAGCTTGGTTCACCATGCTTTCGTGGGGTCAGACGGATGTCTTTAGCGTCCGGCGCGGCCGGCACGGCGATCGCCATCCTCACGTCAGTGACGTGCTTCATTTCCTTCACCCAACGCGGATAGCCGGACGCTTTCCACTCATATCATCATGCCGTTCCCACGAGTGACGGCAAGAGGATCACCATGCGAGCACTCCGCGCCATGATTATCGCCAACTTGAAGATGAGCCTGCGCAACCGGGCCGCCCTCTTCTGGAACCTCATCTTTCCGGCCATCTTCATCATCATTTTCGGCCTGGTGTTCGGCGGTACGGCCGGCCTCACCTTCGCCATCGGCATCGTCGGCCCGTCCACCGCGTACCAGGAGCGAGTGATGCTGGCGATGGCCGGCAACGACGCCTTCACCGTCAGCCACGGGACCGAGGGTGAAGAGCTGATGGCCTTGCGCGACGGCACGCGCGACGTCGTCCTCATCTTCGACGCGGGCCAGGCCGGCGTCGCCAACAGCATTCCCAACGTGACCCTCTTCTATGACCAGACCAACCGGCCCACGGCCGAGGTCGCCGTCGGCACCGTCCGCCAGGTGCTGGCCGCGGTCGCCGGCAACGCCCCGCCCGCCGGCAATATCCTGGAGCGCACCATCGGCGACCTCCGCGATTTCGTCAGCGGCCAGGGCGACGCCGTCGCCACGAACGTGGTCGAACGCCCGGTGACCACCCGCGAGATGTCCTTCATCGACTTCTTCGTCCCCGGCATCCTGGCGATGAGCATCATGAACTCCGGCATCATCGGGCTGGCGACCTCCTTCGTCTCCTACCGGGAGCGCGGCATCCTGCGCCGGATCAAGGTGACGCCCTTTCCCCTCGCCTCGTTTCTGCTGGCCAAAGTACTGGCTCAGATGATCCAGATCGTGCTTCAAGCCCTCATCCTGGTCGGGCTGGCCTGGCTGCTGTTCGGCTTGAACCCGCGCGGCAACCCGCTCGTGATCCTGGGCGCGATCATCGTCGGCTCGCTCGCCTTTCTCGCCGTCGGTTTCGCCATCTCCAGCATCGCCCGCAACGCTGAGGCGGCGGCCAGCTATGCCAATCTGATCACCTTCCCGATGCTCTTCCTCTCCGGCGTCTTCTTCAGCGTGGAGACCGTGCCAAGTTGGTTGCAACCCCTCCTCCGGGTGCTGCCCCTGGCCTACCTGGTCGACGCCCTGCGCCAGGTGATGACCATGGGCCGGGGCCTCGGCGCCATTTGGCCCGACCTCGCGGTCCTGACCGCCACCTTCCTCCTCGGCCTCCTGATCGCCGTCCGCTTCTTCCGCTGGGACGCCGGCAATGCCTAACGGCCCCCCAACCCCCAATGCTGGGGGAATTTGCAGTGTTCTCCCAGCATTGGGGGTTGGGGGGCCGAGTCGTTGACACGGACCGCGTCCCGGCGGCTACACTCTCGTCGGTAGCCCGATCGCCGGTTCGGCAGAGGTGTGACGCGCGCGATGGCGGAGAATAGCGGCCCCGAGGCGGACCTGCCGGCCGACGACGAGCTACCGCGGGGAAACCGCCTGCAGCGGTTGCTCGGCGACCGCCCGCTCTCGGTCTTCGGCGTCCTCCTGGCCGGGGGCCTGGTGCTGGTCTTGCTGCTGATCGTGGTCGTCGCCACCAGCCTGACGCCGAACGAGCCTCAGCGCTCCACCTGCCTGGGGATCGACCTCGACGACGCCGAGGCCGCGATCACCAACGGCCAGGTCCGCCAGCTCAACATCGTCACCCCCCAAGACGAGCCGCAAACCGGCCCCCTGGCGGTGACGATCGACTTCACCGACCAAGTCTGCCGCCGGCTGCCGGAAGGCATCGCCGCCCAACCCGAGCTCTACCGGATCATCGGCCGGGTGACGGTCTACAACCAGACCTTCGTCGGTGAGCAGTCGATCGCGATCCGCTGGGAAAACCAGCCCGACATCCCGGCCGAGCTGTTCATCACCCCAACCATCACTCCCACCCCCCTCCCCACCCCGACCCCGACCACGGCCCCCACCGCCACGGTGACCCCGAGCCCAGCCCCGACCGCCACCGTGATCGCCAGCCCAACCGCCGCCCCCACCCGCACCCCGATCCCGGCGCCGCCCACCGCGACCACTACCCCGCGCCCAACCCGCGCCCCGGCCTCGCCGACACCAGTGGCGCCAACGGCAACCGCCATACCCCCCGCCGCCTCACCCACGCCGGCGGCGGCCACGCCGCGCGCCGCGACCCCGACCAGGGATTAACAGAGAGCGACATGGAGGCTCGGGCGATGATCTATACGCTCTGGGATTTCGAAACACACAACCTCGTGGCCGAGTATGACGAGATGCATGAGGCGTTGGCGCTCGTGCTCCGTGGCATCGAACGCAACGGTCCTGACGATACAACCTCGCTCTCCCTAGAAGCGGAAGATGAGCGGGGAGAGATCTATGTCATCGCCCGCGGGCGGGATCTGGCAACGTTGGCGCGACAGACGCTTCGGCGTGAGCAACTGGTGCCGAACGAAACGACGATAGCCGCGATTCAGGAGGCGCGCGAAGGCAAGCTCCACTTGGCCGCCGACTTCGAAGATTTGATGGTCCGGCTCAATGCGGACGATTGACGATGCGATCGAGATGCGAGCCGTCGCCGATGCCGAGCGCGAACTGGCGGCGGCGCATCTGACGCTCGATCTCGCCGTGCTCGACCGGCTGTTCCACCATGACTATGTCATCGTCCAGTCAGACGGCGGCACCGAGACCAAGGCCGAAATCCTGGCCTCATTCCAGACCGGCGAGCGCCGCTGGGACCTGGCCGAGGTCGATCAGCTCGACATCCGCGACTATGGCGCCGCCGCCGTGGTCATCGGCCGCTGGCGGGCCACCGGCCACAACCGGCAGACCCCCTTCGACTACGCCGCCCGCTTCCTCTCGCTCTGGGTCAAGGACGACAGCCGCTGGCAAAACGTCGCCTACCAATCAACCGAGATTCCGTTCTGACCGCCGGCACTTCCCATTTGGCCAAGTGAAAGTGCAAGCAATGAAGCAGATTTCGCGCCACTCTCCGGAGAGAGCGGACCAAGGACCGGTCACCGCCAGCCAGCCGCCTCCTTGTCGTCGAGCAAGACCATATCGGTCGCGAAGTCGCCGGTGGAAGCAAACACCGCGCCGTCGGCCAGGTCACGGTAGCCGCCGAAGATGGCCTCACGCGCCAGCCGACCGCCTCGCAACTCCATATCGCACCGGATCAGGTCACGGATGTAGTCACCGGGTGTTGCATACAACCCAGCGGGGCCGACCATTTGCTCGACAAAATCGGCTAACGGTTGGGAAAGGCGAACATTGATACGAGGTGTAGCCATTCGCGTGTTTCCCCCCGCTCCGTGTTCGCCGCCATGTTCGGCAGGTGGCAACGCATATCAGGCTGGGGGCGATTATTGCACCAGTTCCCGCCCCTGGCTACTGATCGATCGTGCCTGGCGACTTCGGCAGGGTCCAGTCGGGGAAGCCGATGTTGACGTGGGTGGAGTCGAGAACCTGGCCGATCGCGGCCAGCGCCGCCACCGCCTCGGCCGTCGTCTTGGCGTACCCGCGTTCGTACGAGAAGCCAACATAGTGCTCATGCTCGTCGATCTGGCCGATCAGTTGCACGTCGTCATAGACATGGAGCCGGTTCGGCTTCGACTCCGATCGCACCAGCCGCAACTGCTTGGCCATCGGGCGGCCCAGACCTTTCTCACCAAGCCGCGGCTGAACGATGGGGCCGACGACACGGGGCAATCGCGCTGCTGACACACCCATCCTCCATGACTGACTCGTCCGGTGCCGTCACCAAACGTCCCATGCATCCAATCCTGCATTCCCGCACCCGGCGGATGTCATACTGACACACCCTCTTCTACGCAATTTTGCGCCGGGCTGGATCAATGAGACCGCCCGCGATGGAACACGAGGCGCGGCAGCAGAGGCAAGGCGCCGTCTACACGCTGGAACGTCCCATCGGCGGCGTTCGCTCAGGCTCCGCTCGCTCCCGGATCACCTGGCCCAGGCGCTGAAAGTCCGCGACTTGTTGCTCGAACCGGCGCGAAAGCTGGGCCCGGGGCGAGGGATGGTAGAGCGGCACCAGCCACCGGTCGTACCAACGCACCAGCTCGCCGGCATGCGTCGCCAGCGCCAGGTGGTGCGGCTCGATCAAGGTCAGGGCGCGTAGGGACACGGCGCCGAGGGTGACGACGAACCGTGGTTGGATGAGATCCAGCGTCGCCCGCAAATGCCGAGCGCAATTCCGCACTTCCGTGGTCGTTGGCGGCGCGTTCCGACCCTTGCCATCTCGCGGGTTGCAGAGCACGGCGTTCGTGATGAAAATCGACGACCGCTCGATCCCCGCCGCGGCCAGCAACTTCGTAAAATTGCGGCCCGACTGGTCGCCCGTCAGCGGCACCATCGTCCGATCGCCGCCCCGTCGCCCCGGCGCCTCGGCAACGAAGCAGACAAGCGGGCGCACCGGCCCGTTCGCGGCACTGAGCACGCGAGCCCGGCCTTCCATCCGGGGGCACGTTCGGCATTGCTGGACCTCGGCCACCAGACGCGGGAAGCCGCTCTCTCGATCATCACCCGCGTCCGTCATGGCGCGGGGCGGGACCTGGCCCACGATTCTGCCTCGACGGGCTTTTCGCGCAATCGCCAAAGTTGCAACAATTGTACCCGACCGATAAATCCGGTATACCTAATACAACCCACTCTTAGGCATTCCCCTCGGGGCGTCGGACCGCCAAGTTGGCGGTCCCTTTTACTTGTCAGTCCCTACTCCTCACCAGCGGCCGGGGTCGCATCGGGGGTCTCTGTCGGCGGCAGCAGGCGGCGGGCGTCGTCGGTCGTTTCCGGGACGAGGCCGAAGACGCCTGCGCAATTGCGCGCGACCGGGCCGGGGAAGGCGATCAGATCGTCGCCGCCATCGAGAAAGCCGCTGTCGAAGAGGGCATCCTCGACCGCCAGCAGATCGAAAAACCGCCACCGGGCAAAGGCCCGCTCGTTCGCCGGCCGCTCCCCCAGCAGGTGCCGGGCCAGCGCCTGATGCTGGGCGTCCACCGCCCCCATCTGATACGCGATCTCGACCAGGTTGAAATCGGCATACTCGGCGAACCGCCGCGCCATCGCCATCCCGGCCCCGACCGCGATCTCCTCCAGCTCGATCAATGTCCGGAGGAAGGCCTCGCGGCTCGCCAGCGATCCGGCCGGCATCGCGAACTCGGTGACGAAGGCCCGCGCCCCGATCTGCTGGTAGAAGTGGTAGTGCGCCTCGTCCTGGCACTGGGCGGCGCGGAGGAAGCGCACCGTCTCCGGCCCCAGATCGAGCACCCCATCGGCGCCGAGCTGCCGCGCCACGCCGACGAAGGTCACGGTCGCCGCCTGTAACGTGCAGCAGGCATCCAAGCCATCCTGCAGCGCCGTCAGCTCGGCATCGGCAGCGGCGTCATCCTGGGCTCGGACCGGCATTTAGACCGTCTCCAGATCACGAATCCGCCCTGCGTCGTGGTAGAGATTGCACCGCTCGCCGCGGAGGAAGCCGATCAATGTCAGGTTGAACCGGCGCGCCAGGTCAATCGCCAGGCTACTCGGGGCCGAGACCGCGCAGAGGACCGGCGCTCCCGCCGCGACACACTTCTGCGCCAGCTCGTAGCTGGCCCGCCCGCTCACGAGCACAATCGCCTCAGCCAGCGGCAGCTTCCCTTCCAGCAGGGCCCAGCCGATCAGCTTGTCCAGCGCATTATGGCGCCCCACGTCCTCCCGCAACGCCAGCAACCCGCCGTCGCGGTCGAACAAGCCGGCGGCGTGGATGCCCCCGGTTTGGGTAAACAATCCCTGCGCCTCCCGCAGCCGATCGGGGAGGCCGTAGACAACCGCGACCGGCACTTCCAGGCCCGGCGGCAACGGCGTCAAGCCCCGCGACTCGAGCTGATCGAGGCTCGTCTTGCCACAGATGCCGCAGGCGCTGCTGACCGGGAACCGGCGATCGGGCGCCAGGGGCGGCAGCGGCGCCGGGCCTCGCTGATCGACCGTGACCACGTTGTACCGCTGCTCCTCCCCGGCCGCGCGGTCGACGCAGTACCGGATCCGATCGATCTCATCACGGGACGAGATTAAACCCTCGCTGAAGAGAAACCCCACCGCCAGCTCGAAATCGGCGCCGGGGGTCCGCATCGTGACCGCCACCGGGGGGGCCGCCCCCTCCGGCCCCAACCGGATTTCCAGCGGCTCCTCGGTCGCCACCAGATCGGAGGCGAGCCGCCCCCGCCCCGCCTCCAGGATTCGCACCCGCACTTGGGTTTTTCCTCCGCCCCGGCCATCCACGGCGGCGCCTAATCCGCCGCCGCCGCGGCGGCTGTCCCGGCGGGGCGATCGGGCTCAACCCGGACAAAGGCGTTGTAATCCGGCACATCGGAGGCGGGCGAGCGCCGTCCCCGCGCCAGCAGCACGTTGCCTTCCGGCCAGTGGACTTGCAGGTTGCGCGTTTTCACCGGCGCCAGGAAGACCCGTCCCGAAAACGCGCCGGTCTCATTGCGCAGCGTGATCGGATCGCCGTCCCGCAGCCCCATGGCCGCCGCGTCCTCCGGGTTCATCAAGACCGCGTCCCGGCCGGCGCCGGTGATCGCGTCCCGTTCGGCCTGGACCATCGTGTTGAACTGTTTTCCCCGGCGGGTGGCGACGGCGAACATGCCGGCCGGAACCTCGACCGCGGGCAGCGGCACCGGGATGAAATGGGCCTTACCGTCCGCGGTCGGGAACTCCCAGCCGGCGCAGAGATGCGGCCCGCCGTACTGGACCTCGTCCCCGGTCTGGCGCAGGGTCTGGATGCCGTCGTACATCGGCACCACATGGGCAATCTCCTCCCGTAGCGCCTGAGTCCCGGCAAAGGTCAAGCGATCGCCGAGCTCGGGCCGCACTCGGCGGGCCAGATCGAGATACACCTCCCACTCCGGCCGCGCCTCGCCGATCCGCCGCCCGTCGATCTCGGGGCTGAACATGATCCGCCGCTCGGTGGAAGTCTGGGTGACCCCGCCCGGCACCTCGTAACGAGTCGTTGCCGGCAGCAGGACGACCGTCTCGGCCGGCTCGACCAGCATCTGACTGGAGAGCACGATGTCCTGATGCACCCGCACCAGCACCCGGCCCAGGGCGGCATCGACATACGGCGGGTCCGGCAACGCTTCGAGGAAGTTGCCACCGGTCGAGAAGAGGACGTCCAGCTCGCCGGCGTGGGCGGCGTCGATCATCTCCGGCGCCGTCCGCCCCACCTGAGCCGAGACCGGGAAGCCCCACGCCTTGCTCAGGACGGCGGCGTTCTCGGCATTAATCGGCAGCCCGCCGGGGAAGGCCGTGGCATAGGCGCCCATCTCTGCCCCGCCCTGCACCCCGGAATGACCCCGGATCGGCATCAGGCCGCAGCGATCGCGCCCGACAAAGCCACGGGTCAGGCCCAGATTGATGATGGCCCGCACGTTGTCTTCACCAAAGGTGTGCTGGGTGGCGCCCATGCTCCAGACAAAGACGGCCGTCTTCGCCTCCCCCACCATCTGACCGAAGGCGCGCATCTCCGCTTCCGAACCGCCAGCCTGCTCCGCCAACGTCTGCCAGGCGACATCCGCCACGGCGGCTCGCAGCTCGTCCAGCCCGGTCGTGTGCTTCGCCACGAAGTCATGGTCGAGGAGGTCTCGTTCCAGGATGTGCTTGAGCGCGCCATTGAGGAAGGCGGCATCGCCCCCGGTGTTGATTAGGAAGGTATCGTCGGCCAGCTTGGTGCCGAACAGGGCGCTCTCCGGCACCGAGGGGATCCAGTATCGCTCCATCCCCGGCTCACGATAGGTGTTGACCAACACCATCCGAGTCCCGGCCCGCTTCGCGTAGTACATGTACTTTGTCGTCACCGGCTGGTTGTTGGCCGGGTTGGCACCGACGAAGACCAGCAGATCGGTGCCGATCCAATCCCCGTAGGAGCAGGTCGTGGCTCCCACCCCTAGCATCGACTTCAGCGCCACCGAGCTGGGCGCATGACAGATGCGGGCAGCGTTGTCGATCTGGTTGCCGCCCATCGCCCGCACCGCTTTCTGCGCCGCGTAATAGGTCTCGTTCGGCGTGCCGCGGCTGGTGAGGTAGAACCCGGCCCGGTCGGGACCGGCGGCTTTGATCCGCTCGGCGACGAGATTGAGCGCCTCCTCCCAGCCGATCCGGTGAAACCCGGCATCGCCCCGCCGCCGGACCATCGGGTAGGGGAGCCGGCCCAGCTCCCGCAGCTCGGCCCCGCGCATCTTCCGGAGGGCCGCCACATTCGTCAGCAGTGCCGGGTCGAGGGCGGGCATGGTGTTCAGCCGGAGCAAGCGGAGACGGATGTTGCACAGATGCGGCCCGTCCATCGTCCAGTCCTTCAGCCCCGCCACCCCCAGGGCGCAGCCGTCGCACACCCCTTGCGAGAGGATCCGCCAGGCAAACCCGGCCTGATCCCGGTTCTCTCGCAGGGCGCGGCTGATCTCGGCGAAGTTGTTGGGATGCTCCTCGCCGATTCCGAACGGCTTCAAGCTGACCCACAGGCTGGGATCAATCCCCTTTTTCATCCGGCCGCGATGCGGTTGCCGTGGTTTGAGCATGCCAGCCTCCTGTACCGCGGTAAGTATGCCACCGCTATCCGGACTGGTGACGAGCTCGGCTGCCTGCTGGCAGGGAGCGCCACGATGACTACCCGCGCAACACCCGAAATCCTTCATGTTGACCAAGATGCCAGACGTTTAGCGTCGGCGAAGAGAGTACGGTCGGTGGGTATACTTACGGTGAGGTTGCCTGATGGAGTTCGAGTGGGATGAGGCCAAGCGCCAGAGCAACATCACCAAGCACGACATTGACTTTCAACAGGCTACCGCGCTTTTCGATGGCCGCCCTGTTTTCGTGGCTCCAAGCCCGTACACATACGAAGAGCGGTTCAGGACCACCGGCGAACTCGATGATCTCTTCATCACCGTGATTTGGATCTATCGTACGCCAAAGATTCGAATCATCTCAGCAAGGAGAGCGCGCCATGGAGAACGAAGAGAATATCGTGAGCTACACGATGGATGAATTGCAGGCGATGAACGCCCGCGGCGAAGGCAAGACCAATTGGGACCGGCCGCGGACCATGACCGACGAAGAGCTGGAAGCGACGATCGACTGGGAAGAGGAGGGCGAATGGGATCTCGATAGCGCCCGCCCCGACATTCCCGGCCCCCACCAGCGGCTGACCATGCTGATTGACGACGACATCATCGCCTGGTTCCGGACCGAGGTGGAAGGCACCGGGCTCGGCTTCAAGACCCGAATGAACGACGCCTTGCGTGAGTATATGGAGACGCGACAGGAACGACTCGAGCCAGTTGAAGCAGGCGCCGATCGGCGAGCTGGCTGAGCCAAAAGGAAACCGCACAGCCGGTATACTGATGAAGCGGTTGCCTGATGGAGTTTGAATGGGACGAAGCTAAACGCCGGAGCAACATCGAGAAGCATAGGATCGACTTTCGAGACGTTGAGCAACTGTTTGACGGTCGCCCAGCCGTCACCGTGGAAACCGATTTCCTGGCAGAGGATCGCTATCGCACCACCGGGCTGGTCGACGCTCGATTGACCACCGTGATCTGGACGCAACGTTCTGATCGTATTCGTTTGATCTCGGCAAGAGGAGCACGCGATGGAGAAAAACGAGAGTATCGTGCGCTATACGGCAGCTGAGCTTAGGGAAATGCGCGCCCGCGGTCAGAGTCAGACGAATTGGGCATACATTGACTCGCTGACCGAAGCCGAACTAGAAGCGTCGATCGACTGGGAGGAAGAGGGCACGCCGGATCCCGACAGCCTCCGCGCCGGTATCCCCGGCCCGGGAGAACGTATCAACATACTCATTGATGACGATATCGTCACTTGGTTTCGAGCCGAGGGCGCCGGCACCGGCCTCGGCTTCAAGACCCGGATGAACGATGCCCTGCGGGAATACATGGAAGCGCGACAGGAACGACCCGAGCCAGTTGAAGTGGGCACCGAGCGGCGCTCCGGCTGACCTCAGGCGCGGGCGGCCAGTCGGTATACTACTGAAGCGGTTGCTTGATGGGGTTCGAGTGGGACGAGGCCAAGCGCCAAAGCAATCTCGTCAAGCACAGGATCGACTTCCAGCGAGCCCAACTCCTGTTCGCTGGCCGTCCGACCATGACCCCCCCGAGCCCGGTCACGGGGGAAGAGCGCTCCCTCACCACCGGAGTGCTCGACGGCAGCTTCGTTACAATGATCTGGACCCCACGCGCCGGCATCATCCGGATCATCTCGGTGAGGAGCGCGCGAAATGCAGAAAAACGAGCATATCGTTCGGTACACGGCGGCTGAGCTTGATGAGATACGTGCCAGAGGCGAGGATCTGACCGACTGGGCCTACGTCGACTCGCTGACCGACGAGCAGATTGAAGCCTCGATTGATCGGGAGGAAGAGGGGGAGCCGGACTGGGATAATACGCGGGCCGGCATCCCCGGTCCTCAACAGCGCGTCAGCATGATGGTTGACGATGACATCGTCGCCTGGTTCCGGACCGAGGTCGCCGGCACTGGGCTCGGCTTCAAGACCCGGATGAACGACGCCCTGCGCGAGTACATGGAAGCCCGGCGCCAGCCGCCGGCGCCGGTAGAGGCGGGCTCCGCCCGGCGGACCGGCTGAGCGACGACCATTTCGCTATTCTTGTGAAGCGGCCGCCTGATGGAATTCGAGTGGGACGACGCCAAGCGCCGGAGTAACATCAGCAAGCACGACATCGACTTTCGGCGAGCTAGGTTGCTCTTTGACGGCCGTCCTATCGCCACCACGCTGAGTTCGTTCATGGCGGAAGAACGCTGGCTTACCACCGGATTACTTGACGACCGCATCGTTACCGTCGTCTGGACCGATCGGTCCGGTATCGTCCGCATCATCTCAGCAAGGAGCGCACGCGATGCAGAAGAACGAAAATATCGTTCGCTATACGGCGGCTGAGCTCGACGAGTTGCTCGCCCGTGGTGAGGACGAAACCAACTGGGCCCGCGTTGACGCGCTAACCGAGGCTGAGCTGGAAGCCTCGATTGACTGGGAGGAAGAAGGCGAACCTGATTGGGACAGCACTCGCGCCGGTCTGCCCGGTCCCCACCAGCGGCTGACCATCCTGATCGACGACGACATTATCGCCTGGTTTCGGGCCGAGGCCGGCACGGGCCTGGGGTTCAAGACCCGGATGAACGACGCCCTGCGTGAGTACATGGAAGCCCGGCGCCAGCAGCCGGCGCCGGCCACAACGGGGTCGGGCCGGCACTCCGGCTGAGAAGCGACTTGACGGGGGTAGCGTCAGGGGAACGGGTTAGATGGTGGACTTCGACATCGGCCGGGCGTTGGCGGAGGTCGCCGAAGCGGTCCGTCTCTATCCGAAAGCCGCCATGTTCGAGTTGGCCGAGCGCGGCTATGCCACCCCGTTCCAGCAGCTCGTCGCCTGCGTCATCTCGATCCGCACCCGGGACGAGGCCAGCCTGCCGCTCAGCCTCCGGCTCTTCGCGCGGGCACCGACGCCGGGCGCCATCGCCGCTCTTTCCGTGGCCGAGATCGACGCCCTCATCAGTCCGGCCACGTTCCATACCCGGAAAGCGGCGCAGATTCACGCCATCGCCGAAGGAGTCGTCGCCGACCATGGCGGTGAGCTGCCCTGCGATGAAACGGTGATGCGCGCCTTCTCCGGCGTCGGCGTCAAATGCGCCAACCTGGCGTTGGGCATCGCCTGCGGCCAGGCCAAGATCAGCGTCGACATCCATGTCCACCGGATCGTCAACCGCTGGGGCTATGTCCAAACCGCCACCCCGGAGCAAACCACCATCGCCCTGGAAGCCACCCTCCCCCGCCAGCACTGGCTCGAGATCAACGCCCTGCTCGTCCCCTTCGGCAAGCACATCTGCACCGGCGTCGCCCCCAAGTGCTCGACCTGCCCGGTGCGCGCCATGTGCCCCCGGATCGGCGTCACCTCCCACCGGTAACCAACTCGCATCCGAGTCATGAACAAGCCGGGCGCGAAGCGCGACCCATGCGGATTCGCCCGCCGCCGCTCGCGCGACGGTTCACGGGAAAGCTGGCGATGGCAACAAGGGGCGAATCAAAAAAAGTGGCCCCGACCAATGTTTGGCTGCCTTTCGGCAAACCGCCCATCGCTCGGGACCACTGACATCATGCCAGAGGCTTGCCCGTTTGTCAATACCTGGAATCGCGATCGCGAGGTCAATTGTTGATCTGACCTCGCTCGCCTCCCAAGGCGCGGATGTTGGAGCCGGCGACCGGGCAACAGCGCGACATCGTGGAACAGCGATCGCCCGGTCGGGCGGACGCCGCGGCCGGACCGTGGTGGGCTTTCCAGACGCTCCAGCGTGAATCCGCATCACCCCGCGTTAACAAAGACGCAACCTCGTCTTAACCCACCGCCAACAGTTCATCGCTCCGCGGCGGGTAGGGTTGCGGCTGACTCGCGGCCGGCGGTTGATGCCGCCGGCCCGACGTCTGGCGAACCGGATCCCCGGCGGCGAGCGCCGCCTGAAGGGTTGTGGTACGGCCATTGCGAGAGTTGCCATGACGGCACTACCCTGAGAGAGCGCACGAAGGAGGAAACGATCCCATGTCCGATCACGACTCGTTCACGACCAAGGGCCGTACTCTCTTCGACACCCGGTTCGGTCGTCGCGGCCTGCTCGGCGCCGGTGCCGGGGCGGTGGTGGGCGGCGCGGCCGTCAACCGGGCCGCCGCGGCTCCCGGCAAGGCCAGTGCCCGCTATGCCGCGCCGGCCATCATCGGCCAGGCGACGACCTCGCTGGTCTGGGCGATTCCTGGCAACCCGGACGAGATCGCCGTCTACCAGGCGCTCGCCGATCGCTTCATGGAAGCGAATCCGACGGTCGAGGTCACGCTCGACCGCGAGGCTTCCGACTTCGAGCGGATCGTGACCCTGATCGCCAGCGGCACCGCGCCGGATGTGATCTTCGCCACCATCAATAACTGGCCGGCGCTGGCCGTCCGCGATGTCTTCCTGCCGCTCGATGACTTCATCGAGCAAGACGGCTACGACATCGAGGATTTCTACCCGCAAATCATCCGGCCCTACCAGTACGATGGCACTCGCTTCGGCGAGGGCGCCCTCTACGGCCTGCCCAAGGAGATCGCCATCCGCTCCATGTACTACAACCAGGACATCTATACCGAGGCCGGGATCGCGATGCCCTCGGCCGAGGAAGCCATGAGCTGGGAGCAGTTCATCGACATCACCGAGCAAACCACCATCTCCGAGGGCGGCCGCACCACGCAATTCGGATACATTCAAGAGACGTGGTGGGGCCCGTGGATGATCTGGTCCTGGTCGGCCGGCGGTGAGGCCGTCGATGATCCGTACGCCCCGACCAGATCCACCCTCGACACGCCGGAAGCGTTGAAGGGCTTCAAGACCTACACCGACTTCGTCACCGCCCTGCGCGTGGCGCCGGATGCGGCGACCACGGCTGACCAGGGCAAAGCCGAGATCTTCGCCAGCGGCCGCGGCGCCAACTACAACAACGGCCGCTGGATGGTGCCGCTCTTCCGCACCTCCGATTTCGGTTGGGACGTGATGCCGATGCCGGCCGATGTCGAGCGCGCCCAACTGCTGACCGGCTCGATCTTCGGCATCTCCAGCTCGAGTCCGAACGCCGACGCCGCCTGGCAGCTCATCAGCTACGTCGTCAGCCAGGAGGGCCAGGAGCTAATGACCGAGCTCGGCTTGTTGCTGCCCTCCCGGCGCTCCGTCGCCGAGTCCGATCTCTTCCTCAACAGCACGCCGCCGGAGAGCAACCAGGTCTATCTGGACGATCTCGAGTACGCTCGGCCGCTGCCGCTGCATCCCAGGTACCCGGAGATGGAGCAGGCCCTGGAAGACGAGACCGCCCTCGTCTTCTCCGGCACGAAGACCGCCGAAGAGGCCATGCTCGCCATGCATGAGGCCGTCAACGCCCAACTGCAGGGCTAGCGTCCCCACGTCGCGTGCCGATGGGGTCGGGCGGCGTGATACGCTGGTTCCCATCGGCAGCGCGTCGCCCCACCCCTGGCCCCCAAGATTGGGGGCCAGGGGTGGGGCGACCACGGGCAGGACCGTTAACAGCAGGACCCACACCCTATGGCGCACCCGATCGCGACCGAAACCACGGCGCCACGGCCGATCGTCCGGCCGAAGCCCCGGCTCAACCTGAGGTCTCGCGAGGCGATCGCCGCCTACCTCTTCCTGCTGCCGAACATCATCGGCTTTCTCATTTTTACCGTGCTGGCGGTCGTCGCCTCGGCCGCGATCTCGCTCACCAACTGGGATCTCCTCTCGGCGGCCCAGTTCGTGGGGCTGGAAAACTACCGCTACCTCCTCTTCGACGATCCGCTATTTCGCACGGTCATGTGGAACACCTTCTACTTCACCGCCGTCGGCGTCCCCGCCTCGATCGTCCTCGCCCTTGGCCTGGCGCTGGCGCTCAACACCGGCATCCGCGGCCTCGCTTGGTTCCGCGCCGCCTATTTCCTGCCCGTCATCACCGCCACCGTTGTCGTCGCCTTGATCTGGCGTTGGTTCTACAACCCCGATTTCGGCGTCCTCAACTACGTGCTGTTTCAGCTCGGCGTCGATACCCCGCCCAACTGGCTCGCCAGCCAGACCTGGGCGATGCCGGCGGTCATCATCGTCGCCGTCTGGAAGCAGCTCGGCTACAACATGGTCATCTTCCTCGCCGGCTTGCAAGCCATTCCGCAAACTCTCTACGAGGCCGCCGCCATCGACGGCGCCAGCCGCTGGCAACGCTTTATCCACATCACGTTGCCGCTCCTGACCCCGACCACCTTCTTCATCCTCGTCATCTCCGTCATCGGCTCGCTCCAGACCTTCGACGCGGTCCTGATCTTGACCGACGGCGGCCCGGCCAATGCCACCCGCACCATCGTCTATCACATCTGGCAGCAGGCCTTCGTCTTCTTGGAAATGGGGTATGCCGCCGCGGTTTCCTGGATCCTCTTCTTTTTCATCTTCCTGTTCACCTTGCTCCAGTGGTGGCTACAGAAGCGCTGGGTGCATTACGAGGCGTAGGCATCCCCGTATTCTCTTTTGGGAGGGGCGCGAGATGGCGATGACGGTGGAGTCGAGATCGGAGCCCAGCGGCCAGCGGCTGGCGGTTCGCGGCCTCAGCTACGCGCTGCTGCTGGCCGGCGCGTTCATCATGATCGTCCCCTTCGTCTGGATGGCGTCCACCGCCTTCAAGGAGCCCGGCGACGCCTTCAGCTACCCGCCGACCTGGATCCCGCGGCCCCCCAGCCTCGACAGCTTCCGCGACGTCTTTACCCAGATCGAGTTCGGCCGCTACATCTTCAACAGCCTCTTCGTCGCCATCTGTGTCACGGCCGGCGAGGTGCTGACCTCCGCCCTCGCCGCCTACGCTTTCGCCCGGCTCCGCTTTCCGGGGCGGGAGCCGCTCTTTCTGCTCTACCTCGCCACCCTGATGATCCCCGGCCAGGTGACGCTGATCCCGAACTTCGTCCTGATGCGCTACTTCGATTGGATCAACACCTATCAGGGGCTGATTATCCCGACCGCCTTCACCGCCCTGGGCACCTTTCTTCTCCGCCAGTACTTCCTGACGATTCCCCGCGAGCTGGAGGAAGCGGCCCGGATCGACGGCGCCAGCTACTTCAAGGTCTGGTGGCAGATCATCATGCCGCTGGCCACCCCGGCCCTGGCGACCCTGGCCGTCTTCAGCTTCATGGGGAGCTGGAACAGCTTCCTCTGGCCCTCGGTGATGTCTAGCGGCGACACCGTGCGCACCCTGACCGTCGCCCTCCGGGCGCTGGTCACCGAGTATGGCACCGAATGGGGCCTGCTCATGGCCGGCTCGCTCATCGCCACCATCCCGATGCTGATCGTCTTCCTCGCCGCCCAGAAATACTTCGTCCGCGGCATCGCCACCACCGGCATGACGGGCCGATAGCGAATGAAGCCCGATACGCGATCAAGGGCGGGATAGACGAATAGCACGAGAGCACGAGGGGCGGAACAGCCCGCGGGACCCCGTTTCGAGCTTACGGATAAGGTCGCGATGCAGCACCGAGCAAGAAGCCGCCCGGGAACATCGGGTCGTAGGCCGAGCCGTTCCTCACTCCTCGGCAGGGATCGCTTCGGATCGACAGCTTGCTCGGCAGACTCCTCGAGTCTCCATCCCGACGAGCTTCTATCGTGTCCCCCTGACGATGCCCGGAGTTGACGATACCGCTCTTCGATCATCTCCTTGGTCATTCCCCGCTTACCGATCAAGATGATTCGGACGCCGCCACCAGCCTCGGACGACGCTTCAACTTCATCGACGGTGATTTCTCGACGCTCGCGAGGAACGCGCAGAATATCCTCGATCGCTTGCATCGCTTCATCGGTATTGAGCAGCGGAATCGTGGCCGTCGCCGCTTCTGGCGCTGGCCGTTCCGTGACCGTTGCCGCTGATTCGGCTGGGCGCACAGGGGCACGACCGGCGGATTTGGCTTGATCCCCAACTGCAGAAACGGGAGCAGGAAAGCGAAGAGGACCAGACCCGCGCCAATGACAGCGAGCGGGACGTACCCGGAGATGATCAGCAGAAAGCCGGCGACGAGGGCGGCGAGACTGATGTGAAGGAACGGGATCGAGGGTAGCCGAGCGATCATGACCACTCCTCTAGGAGAAGGCCGCGCCAATGAGCAGGGCAACGACGATGACCACGAGTGCCACCATCGCCCAGGTGAGCACGACTAGCGCCGTGTAGCGAGGATCGAGATCCGGCGGCAGATTGCCACTGAGGTGATTCGCCCCCAGGCCGGCAGCTTGCCAGAGGGCAACCAAAGCATGCCCTGTGCCGATCATCGCCAACAAGCCGACACTGAGAACGACGAACGATCGGCAGACGAGCGGCGCACGGCGGCTTCAAGGTCGATACGCGCCATGGCGAGCGGTGCATTTGTCGTCAAATAGGCTGATGATAGTGAAGTCAGAAACCGCCGAAAACGGATCTGATGATTCTAAGGAGATATGACATCTGTCAGGCTTGGCGGGAATCGCCGTCTAACAGGCAGGACTGGCCGGAAGCACGGCCGGAACGGCGACTGGTTGCCCGGCGGAGAGATCGATGCGTAGGATCGTTCCTTGCCCCTCGTCAGCGCCGAAGGTCGGGCCCGCCACGTAGAGCGCGCCGTCCGCGCCGAAGTCCATGGCGACGGGGAGCGAGAGGCCGGTGACGACCGGTTCCGCCGAGTCTGGACCGGTCATGCGCACGACGCGGCCCGTGCCGGACATGATGGCGTCGGGATCGTCACCGTATCCGGTCGCCATCTCCAACGCGTAGAGCGCGCCATCCTCCCTCACGACGAGCGCGGTGACGAGGCTCAGGCCGGTCCAGACGTCGCTGACGGCGCCGTCCGGCGCGACCCTGACCACCTTGGCACTCCCCTCCGGGTACGGAGCGGCGGTGAAGTACGCGACGTAGGCGCCGCCGTCGGGGGCGGGCGCAATCCCAGTCGGGATCGGGTGACCCTCTGAGAGGTCCGCGACGCGGGCGACCGTGCCGTCCAGGCCGACGCGGAGGATCTGGTTACTGTTGCCCTCGGTGACCCAGAACGCATCCCCCATTGCCAGCATCGCGTACGGCTGACCGTCCGTATCGTAGTCGCGTGGCTTCTCGGCAACCGGGTTGTCGCGGATGAAGATGCTGATATTTGCGATCAGCTCAATGTCCCCAGCACCGCTCATGCGATAGATGCCATTCGGCATTTCGTCGCGATCGATGTTTCCTCCGGAGAGCAGCACGTAGAGCTGGCCGTCGAGAAAGGCGATGTCGGCGACCCCGGTGGGCGCGCCGAAGACGATGGGATAGGCCGGCAGCCCGCCCGCAACCGCCACCGGGCAGCCGTCCTCAATGCGGACGACCCCCGCATACGGTCCGGGACGGCCGGCAAGCGCCACAAACAGCGTCCCATCCGGGGCGAAGGCGAAGCCGCGGGGGTTCGACAGCCCGGCCGCCGCGACGGTGACCGTATCATCGGGTGCCGGCGTCGCCAGCTGAGCCAGCGCGACGTTGCGGGGGACGGCCGTCCCCGGCGCGGCAATTGTCTGTTGGGTGAGCAAAACTGCTACCCAACCGGCGACGACGATGCCGAGGACGATGGTCGAGTGGAGTATCCATCGGTTGCCGCTCACTAGAATCCTCTCGTCGCTCCTTCGATTGCGCCTCGCCGCCAGTCATCCCGGCCAACCTCTCTGGGATTACCTAGCCGCGCATTGCCAGCTCCGTGAATAATCCAGGCTTAGGCAATGGCGATCGCGGCGAGCGTAATCCCAATCCGGATCCGGTCGTGGGGACTTCCTGGATCACGCTCAGCCAACTCCACACATCCCTCTCCGCCAGTCGCACTGCTCTCCCCATTCTACTTCAACAAACTCATTCAGCCGGAACGGTGCTTGGTCAACTCCGTATACTTAGGGGACAAGGTGTCGATTGCCCGGCCGAACTCGGAAGGCTCGCCTCGACGCGAGACCGGAGCAGACGCCCGATTACCAGGTCAGCACCGCCGAGGACTTGGGCCAGCTGCTCACCGCCCGCGATGGTCAACTCGACGCCACCGTCTATGGACATCCGCGCCCGTTCCCTTGGAGGACCGATGACTCCACCTAACGCCCTACCCGAACTGATCGCCGCCCGCCGTGACGGCCAGCCCCTGATCGGCGCCCATCGCGGCGCCGCCGCCTACGCCCCCGAAAATACCCTGGCCGCCTTCGCCGAAGGGATCCGGCGTGGGGCCGATATGCTCGAATTGGACATTCACCTGTCGCGGGAGGGTGAGGTCGTCGTCATCCACGACCATACCGTCGACCGCACGACCGACGGCCGCGGCTACGTCCACGACCTGACGGTCGCCGACCTCAAGCGGCTGGACGCCGGCGCCTGGTTCGATCCCCGCTTCGCCGGCGAGCGCATCCCAACCCTGCGCGAGGTGATCGAGCACGTCGATCGCCGCTTGCCGCTCACAATCGAGGTGAAAGGTTTGCCCCGCGCCGCCAACGCGCTGAGCGACGCCCTGGTCGATCTCCTGGAGCAGATGCGGATGACCGGCGACCTGCTCGTGATCGCCTTCGATCACGAGCAGGT